>JAFIEE010000136.1 GCA_020832705.1 Paracoccaceae bacterium | reverse complement strand
GGGTGGCCGGGGGGGGTGTGGCCGGGGGGGGTGTGGCCGGGGGGGGTGGCGGGCGGGCGGCTTCAGGTCAGCCGATCACATTGTGGTCGGGGCCGTAGGGGAAGCCGGTGATGTTCTCGGCCCCTGTCTCGGTGACGATAAGGATGTCATGCTCGCGGTAGCCTCCGGACCCGGGCTGGCCCTCGGGGATGGTCAGCATCGGCTCCATCGAGATCACCATGCCCGGTTCCAGCACCGTGTCGATATCCTCGCGCAGCTCCAGCCCGGCCTCGCGCCCGTAGTAGTGCGACAGGATGCCGAAGCTGTGACCATAGCCGAAGCTGCGGTACTGCAGCAGATCGCGTTCGGCCAGGAAGTCGTTGATCCGCGCCGTGATGCCCGCGCAGGTGGCGCCGGGGCGGATCAGGGACAGGCCCAGTTCATGCGCGGCCACGTTCGCCGCCCATATCCGCAGGCTCGCGGCATCCACATGCCCCGCGAACAGGGTCCGCTCCAGCGCCGTGTAATAGCCCGAGATCATCGGAAAGGTGTTCAGGCTGAGGATATCCCCCGCCGAAATCGCCCGCGCGGTAAGCGGGTTGTGCGCGCCGTCGGTGTTCGGCCCGGACTGGAACCAGACCCAGGTGTCGCGGTATTCGGCGTCCGGAAAGCGGCGGGCGATTTCAAGCTCCATCGCATCGCGCCCGGCCATGGCCACGTCGATCTCGCGCGCGCCGATGGCGATGGCATCGCGGGCCGCCGCACCACCGATATCGGCCACCTCCGCACCCTGCCGGATCAGGGCGATTTCTGCAGGCGACTTGCGCATCCGCTGCGCGGCGGTCCGGGCATGGATTTCCACAAGCGCACGGGGAACGAGGTGCTCTCGCAACGCGGCCTCGGCGCTGCGGGTCAGGTGATCGCCCTCCACCCCCAGCACGCGCCCCGGCCCGGCCACATGCGCCACCGCGCGCCAGAAATTGTCGCGCGTCCAGTCGGTATAGGTCAGCGCCGCGCCATGGCTGCGCCGCCAGGGCTGGCCACCGTCGATCCCGGCGGCGATGGTCACGCAGTCGGTCGGCGTGACCACCAGCCCGTAGGGCCGACCAAAGGCGCAATACAGAAACCCGCTGAAATAGGCGATGTTGTGCATGGACGTGAGCACGCAGGCGTCAATCCCTTCCTCTGCCATGATCGTGCGCAGCCCCGACAGGCGCGCATCGTATTCGGCGGCGGCAAAGGGCAGCGGCGCCTTGTCACCGTTGCGGAACGGGTGGAACTGCGGGCGGGTGTCTTGCGTCATCTCGAACCTCCGTTTCGGGGTTCGACCCATCGCGTGGCGCCGCCCCCGACCAGGGATCCCGGCGTTCAGGACGGTGGGCCAGGGGGGCGCAACGGCCCCGTGGTGGCGACGCCATCGCCACCGCTGGTGCGATGGGCCTTACACGCCCGCCCTGCCCCCGGCAACGGATTTCGGCGCGGTTGACAGATCCCCCCCCATTACCGAAGCTGCCCCGGTCCAAGGGGAAAACCGCGCGCCCGTGTCCGAACCCACGCTGTCCGATCTGCTGCAACAGGTGGCGCGCGCCGAGCGGGCGGCGTTTCGCGCGCTCTATGCGCAAAGCGCGCCGAAACTCACCGGGGTGCTGGTCCGTATGCTGGCAACCGGGACGAGGCCGAGGATGTGTTGCAGGATGTCTATGTCAAGGTCTGGAACCGCGCGGGCAGCTACGACCCGGCGCGCGGGCAGGCCATGGGCTGGCTGATCGCCGTCGCCCGCAACGCCGCGCTCGACCGGTTGCGCGCCCGCCCCGAGGCGCGCGGGCTGCGCCGCGCCGAGCCGATGAACGACCCCGAGGCGCCCGACCCGGTGGCCGCCCTGCCCGCCGAGGGCCCCGATGCCGAAGCGATGCTGGCCGCACGGGACCAGATGGCCCGCGTGGTCGACTGCTTCGGCGAGTTGGAGCCTGACCGCGCGCAGGCGGTGCGCGGGGCCTATCTGATGGGTCTGTCCTATGCCGAGTTGGCCGACCGCCACGGCGTGCCGCTCAACACCATGCGCACCTGGCTGCGGCGCAGCCTGATCCGGCTGAGGGAGTGTCTGGAGCGATGAGTGATCCGACCGGCCCCGATGACGACCTGCCGCCCGCGGCGCGCGACGACCTTCTGGCCGCCGAATACGTGCTGGGCACGCTGGAGGGGGACGCGCGCCGCGCGGTGGCCGAACGGGCGGCGGTCGACGGCGCCTTTGCCGCCCGCGTGCGCGCGTGGGAATCCCGGCTGGGGGTGTTCAACGACGGCTACGCAGACGCCCCTGCCCCCGACCTGCTGCCGCAGATCGAGGCGCGGCTGTTCCCGGAACGCCCCCGCCGGCGCGGGTGGCTGACGGGCTGGCCGGGTGGCGCGGTGGCGGCGGCGGTGCTGGTGGCGGCGGTCTTCGCCGCGCTGGCCTTCCTGCGCCCCCCGGCCCCGGTGCCGCCCGATACGGTGGTGCTGACGGCAGAGCTGGACGCCAGCGCGGCCGAAGTCGCCGCCGACCTGCGCCACGCCGCGCGCTGGGATCAGGCCGCCGGGATGCTGGAAGTGACCCGCACCGCCGGGGCGGTGCCCGAAGGGCAGGACCTGGAGTTGTGGCTGATCGATGACAGCGGCGTGCCGGTCTCGCTCGGCCTGCTGCGGGCGGCGGTGACCGAACTGGCGGTGACACTCGCGCCGGGGCAGCTGCTGGCGGTGTCGCTGGAACCCGAAGGCGGCTCCCCCGCGCCCACCCCCACCGGCCCGGTGCTGGCGGCGGCGGAACTGGAGGCGATGTGACGGGGGCGGATGGGGGGAAGGCGGGACGGCGGGACGGAGCGGCCGGTTAAAAACTGTGACTTGCAGAAACTATCGGCGCAAAAAAGCTCCGATCTCTTCAAGGTATTTGCTTGTTTTCCCTTTAATCCTTGCATTCGGGTGGTGCATTGAAACAAACGTCACATCACCTTTCACAGCCTGTGAATGAATTTGGCCCTCATCGAAAGTCACCCCAGCAATATCCGACCAGAATGGTTCGTACTTCCTTCCATAAAATACAATGGCTTGGGGCGAATGCCTCGCGACCATTTCTCGGATAGCAGATATTCGGTTATTCCTGTATCTGGCGTTATAAGCAACTCGGCTTGCCAAAAAAGGTATTTCGGTGAAGCTTGGATAATTCCAAGCTGTAATTCCCGGCGAAGGCAAAGGGTTCAGTTCCATCATGCAAGTTAAAGAACCCCACCTGCCTAGCTGCTTTTGCCAGTGGTTTCGGGTGGCGTTTCCCGTCGTTTCACTTGAGACGTAGGATAGATGGATGCGGCTAAGCGCTGACCAAGTGTTTTGCCTCCGTATGGACTTAAAGCCATCCCTCAATATGGCATCATGGTATTTAGCGACGTCCTCGAGAGGCGCACGTCCCCGCTCTTGCCATGTTCGGATTCTCCTTGCCACATCGCTCGCGCTCTTACCGCCCCCCTCTTCCATCCCAATAAACCAAAGCGGAGCTTCAAATTCCCCATAGCCAAAGAAACCTGATGCGAACTCGTCAATTTCTTGTTCACTAGGGAAATCCAGGTTCGCCATTTGTAGTATACCCCAAGCCGTAACTCAAATATTGATTCACCAGAATATTGCCGAAACAAGGCATTGGGTCAAGCTCTCTGCTGATATGCGGAAAAATCGGAGATGGACGCGCTCTCTCGAGACAACTGCATGATGCGAGACGACGTTGATTTTGCGGCTGGTTGGAACAAACTCAGATCAGATCTTGGCGCGCTCACCGTCCCCTCCGGACCCCACCCCCGCCACACACACACACACACCCAGGAGGCTCTCGCCCCCCATCTGCCGGGTCAGCGTGCGCCCTCAGTGTACGCTGACCGGCGTCAGGTCGTTCTGCCGCGCCAGCACGAAGGCCAGCGCGCGGTCGGTGACAAGCGCCATGCGCTCGCCCTCGGCATGGTGGATGGCATAGACCCGCTCCACATCGCCGAGTTCGCGGCGCACCTCGTCGGGCAGTTCATTCACCGCGACCGGGCGGACATAGACGATCGGGCGTCCGGTGTCCTCGGTCTGCGGCAGGGGCATTCTGGTGTTCATCTGGCGATCCTCTTCCTGTCGCGCGGTCAGCCGCGGGTGATTGGTATGGATTGCCGCTTCGGCTCCGGATCAAGGCGCTGCAGATCGATGTGCAGCAGCCCGTTTTCCAGCCGTGCGCCTGCGACCTCGACCCCTTCGGCCAGGGCAAAGACGCGCTGGAACTGCCGCGCGGCGATCCCGCGATGCAGGAACACGCGCTCGGCGCTGCCGTCGTCGTCGGACTGGTCGCCACGGACCACAAGCTGACGGTTCTCGACGGTGATGGACAGTTGCGACTCCTGGAACCCGGCCACGGCCAGGGTGATCCGGAACGCGTTCGGCCCGCGGTGTTCGATGTTGAACGGCGGATAGCCGTCGGTGCCCGCGCGCGCGGTGCGTTCCACCAGTTGTTCCAGCTTGTCGAACCCCAGCAGCAGCGGGTGCGACGGAAAGGTTATTCTGCTCATTCGGCAAGCCCTTGCATGAAGCGACGTTGCGGTGCGGCCCCGCATCCTGCGGCGACCCCTGCCCCAGAATATGGAGCGGATCGCGGGCTTCGCAAGGGTCGCCTTGACGTTGCCAGCCGCCGCGCATGCGGTATGATGGCGCTGGGAAAGTGCACGGGAACGGCCATGAACGCGCCATCGGAACTCAGCCACGAGGAAGTCCTGCGCATCAAGCTCGAGGTGCTGCGCCGCCAGCACCGCGACCTTGATGACGCGATCAACGCGCTGCAGGAGCGCGGCACCTCGGACGCGCTGACGGTCAAGCGGCTGAAGAAACAGAAACTGGTGCTCAAGGATCAGATCGCGCGGATCGAGGACGAACTGACCCCTGACATCATCGCCTGAACCGGGTGTCCGGGCGGGCGCGGCCCCGCGTGCTCAGACCCAGCGCGCAAAGGGCGGCAGGCTCATCAGCACCGCGTCCGGGTCATGCCCGGTTTCCAACCCGAATTTCGTGCCCCGGTCATAGACAAGGTTGTATTCGGCATAGAGCCCGCGATGGATCAGTTGCGCGTCCTTGTCGGCCTCGGTCCAGGGCTGGGCGCGGCGCTTCTCGGCCAGCGGCACGAAGGCGGGCAGGAAGGCGCGGCCCACATCGCGGGTAAAGGCGAAATCGGCCTCCCAGTCGCCGGTGCACAGGTCATCATAGAAGATGCCGCCCACGCCGCGGGCGCGCTTGCGGTGCGGGATGAAGAAATACTCATCGGCCCAGGCCTTGAAGCGCGGGTAATAGCCCGGATCGTGGGGATCGCAGGCGCGCTGCAGCTCGGCATGAAAGGCTGCCGTATCCTCGGGATACTCGATGCAGGGGTTCAGGTCCGACCCGCCGCCGAACCACCACGCGCCGGGGGTCCAGAACATGCGCGTGTTCATGTGCACGGCCGGCGCGTGCGGGTTCTGCATATGCGCCACCAGCGAGATGCCGCTGGCCCAGAAGCGCGGATCCTCGGCCAGTCCGGGGATTTCCTTGCGCGCGGTCAGCGAGCGCTGCGCCCGCTCGCCCAGCGCGCCATGCACCGCCGAGACGTTGACGCCCACTTTCTCGAACACGCGGCCCCCGCGCATGACGCTCATCAACCCGCCGCCGGCGTCCGACCCGTCCGGGGCGCTGCGCTTCGTTTCGCGCAACTCGAACCGGCCGGCCGGGCGGTCGGACAGGGGGCCATCGGTGTGCGAATCCTCCAGCGCCTCGAAGGCGGCGCAGATATCGTCGCGCAACTGGCGGAACCATGCGGCGGCGCGGGTCTTGTGGGGGGCGAAAGTTTCAGTCATGAGCGCGTTCCGTGCTGGTGCGGGGGGTCCGACAGCAGAGCTAGCAGAGATGGTGCAGGCTGGCCAGCACGAGGCGCAGCGGCCCCCGAAGTGATTTGCGCCGCCGCCCGCAAAGGCGTAGTCTCCGGATAACCTCCGGAGGGTCCGACATGCGCCTTTTCCTGATCCTGCCGCTGGCTGCGCTGATCCTTGCAGCCTGTGCCAGCCCGCGCGAACGCTGCCTGCGGGCCGCGACCGCAGAGCTGCGGGTGATCGAAGACCTGATCGCCGAAACCGAAGGGAATATCGCGCGCGGTTATGCCATCGACCGCCGCGTGGAAACGCGCACCGTGCTGGAACTCTGCGCCTGGCCAACCGAGGAAGTGCTGTTCTGCACCCGGCAGGAACCCGTGACCCGCGAGCGCCCGCGCGCCATCGACATCGCCGCCGAGCGGCGCAAGCTGGCCGACCTGCGCGACCGCCGCGCGGACGAGGTGCGCCGCGCCGCCGCCGCGCAGGCCGCCTGCCCGGTCGAGTGAAACGGGGCGCGTGAAACGGCACGCAGCGGCTCCGGCCGGTCCGCCCGTCTGCACGGGCCGGAAGGCACCGGAGCGGCGTGACGCATGCCCCGCCCCGGCGCGAAAACCGGTCACTCCACGGTCACCGATTTCGCCAGGTTGCGCGGCTGATCCACATCCGTTCCGCGCTGGACCGCCGTGTGATAGGCCAGAAGCTGCGCCGGGATCGCATAGACCATGGGCGCGATCAGATCGGGCACGGCGGGCATGGCCAGCCGGTGCTGCGCCTCGGCGCCCGCCTCGGCCAGCCCGGCGTGATCCGAGATCAGCACCACCTGACCCTGCCGCGCCATCACTTCCTGCATGTTGGACACGGTCTTGTCGAACAGCACGTCACGCGGGGCCATGACCACCACCGGCACGTTGGGGTCGATCAGCGCGATGGGGCCGTGCTTCAATTCGCCCGACGCATAGCCCTCGGCGTGGATATAGGTGATTTCCTTCAGCTTCAGCGCCGCCTCCAGCGCCAGCGGATACATCGGCCCGCGCCCCAGGAACAGCACGTCGCTGGCTTCGGCCAGCGTGGCGGCGATGCGCGCGATCTCGCCGTCGCGGTCCAGCGCCTGGGCGACAAACCCGGGCAGGCTGCGCAAGGCGCCCAGATGCGCGGCCAGCCCCGCCGCATCCAGCCGTCCGCGGTCGCGCCCGGCCTTGAGCGCCAGCAACGCCAGCATCTGCAACTGCGCCGTGAAGGCCTTGGTCGAGGCGACGCCGATTTCCGGCCCGGCGTGGATCGGCAGCACCACATCGCTTTCGCGCGCAATCGACGAGGTCGGCACATTCACCACGCCGAGCACCCGCGCCACCCGTCCCCGCGCATGGCGCAGCGCGGCCAGGGTGTCGGCGGTCTCGCCCGACTGGCTGATGAAGATGGCGGTGTCCTGCGGGGTCAGCACCGGGTCGCGGTAGCGGAATTCCGAGGCGATATCGCATTCCACCGGCAGCCCGGCGATCTGTTCGAACCAGTATTTCGCCACCTGCGCGGCCAGATAGGCGGTGCCGCAGGCCACCAGCACCAGCCGCCCCGTGTCGGTGAAATCCACCCCTTCGGGCAGCTCCAGCGTATCGTCGGCGCCGACGTGAAACTCCAGCGCGGCGCGCAGCACCGCCGGCTGTTCGGCGATTTCCTTGGCCATGAAGTGGCGGTGCCCGGCCTTGTCCACGCGCAGGTTGTCCACCTGGATGCGGGTGGCGCGGCGCTCGACCCGGTTGCCGCCCTGGTCCGTGACCTCGACACTGCCGCGCCGCAACACCGCCATGTCGCCTTCGTCCAGATAGGTGATGTGGTCGGTCATGGGCGCCAGCGCAATGGCGTCCGAGCCCAGATAGACCTCGCCCTCGCCGTGGCCGATCGCCAGCGGCGAGCCGCGGCGCGCGCCGATCAGCAGGTCGTCCTCGTCCTCGAACAGGAAGGCCAGCGCAAACGCCCCGTCCAGCCGCGCCAGCGTCGCCCGCGCGGCGGCGACCGGTTCCATCCCCTGTGCCAGATGCTGCGCGGTCAGTTGCACGATCACCTCGGTGTCGGTGTCCGAGGCGAAGTTCACCCCCGCTTCGGCCAGTTCGCTGCGCAGGGCGCGAAAATTCTCGATGATCCCGTTGTGCACCACCATCACCGGCCCGGCGGCGTGCGGGTGCGCATTGCTGACCGTGGGCGCACCATGGGTGGCCCAGCGGGTGTGGCCGATCCCGGACTTGCCCGGCAGCGGTTCGTGCACCAGAAGGTCCGACAGGTTGATCAGTTTGCCCACCGCCCGGCGCCGGTCCAGCCGCCCGCCGTTCACCGTGGCGATCCCTGCGCTGTCATAGCCGCGATACTCCAGCCGCCGCAGCGCGCTCAGGATGATGGGCGAAACCTCGTGCCTTCCAAGAACGCCGACAATACCGCACATTATGCTTTTCCTTTCGCAATATCCCGGGCTGCGCGCAGGCTTTGCATGAGCCGCGCGCCCAGCCCCGGTTTGGTGACCTGCCTTGCCCTTCCGATCGCCAGCGCGCCTTCGGCCACGTTTTCGGTGATGACCGACCCGGACCCGGTGACCGCCCCCGCGCCCAGCCGCACAGGCGCCACCAGCATCGTGTCCGACCCGATGAAGGCGCCCGCGCCGATCTCGGTGCGGTGTTTGGACACGCCGTCATAGTTGCAGGTGATGGTGCCCGCGCCGATATTGGCGCCTGCGCCGACATGCGCATCGCCCAGATAGGTCAGGTGGTTGGCCTTGGCGCCTTCATCCATGACCGTGTTCTTGACCTCGACGAAATTGCCGACGCGCACGTCTTCGGCCAGTTCGGTGCCGGGGCGCAGGCGCGCGTAGGGGCCGACCACGGCACCGCGGCTGACATGGCACCCTTCCAGATGCGAGAACGCCCGCACCGTAGCCCCCGATTCCACCGTCACACCGGGACCGAAGACCACGAATTGCTCCACCACCGCGTCGCGGCCGATCACCGTGTCATGGGCGAAATGCACCGTGTCCGGTGCGGTCAGGGTCACGCCATTGTCCAGCGCCTCGGCCCGCGCGCGGGCCTGGAACGCGGCCTCGGCGGCGGCAAGCTCGGTGCGGGTGTTGATGCCCAGCGTTTCGGCCTCGGGGCAGAGCACCACGCCCGCGCGCAACCCCCGCCCACGCGCCAGCGCCACGATGTCGGTCAGGTAGAACTCTCCAGCCGCGTTGTCATTGCCCACGCTTGCCACCAGATCGAACAGCACCGCCCGGTCGGCACAGACCAGCCCGCTGTTGCACAGGGTGACCGCGCGTTCCTCGGGCGTGGCGTCCTTGAATTCGACGATCCGGGCCAGCGTCGCGCCGTCTTCATCGACGATCAGCCGCCCGTAGCGCCCCGGGTCCGCGGCTTCGAATCCCAGCACGACCACGTCATGCGCCGCGCGCGCCGCGCGCATCCGCTCCAGCGTTTCGGCGCTGATGAAAGGCGTGTCGCCATAAAGCACCACCACATCCCCGCCGACCTCTTCCAGCGCGGCCCGCGCCTGGGCCACCGCCTGCCCCGTGCCCCGCTGTTAGGTATGTTCGACCACCGTGAACTATTACAACGCCACCGCCCCCCCCCCGCGCCCCGCAACGGACCCCGGCCCCGCC
>JAFIEE010000135.1 GCA_020832705.1 Paracoccaceae bacterium | reverse complement strand
CAGCGCCCCCGAAGCGCCATGGGCGGGCGGGCGGGGCGCTGAGGGGGCGCTTTTCCCGGTGTGCCCTATTGCGCCGCGTCCAGCACTGACGCGCGATCACCATGCAGGTAATCGCGGGTCAGCGGCACCGCCTCCTGCCGCCGTGCAAGCTGGAACTGGAACACGGTCTGCGTGTTGAACCGGAAGGTCTGTTCGCAGCCCACCAGATAGAAGCGCCACATCCGGCAGAACCGTTCGTCATAAAGCGCGCGCACCCGGTCCTCGTTCGCGCGGAAGCGGTCGAACCAGTGGCGCAGGGTCATGGCGTAATGCAGGCGCCAGACCTCGACATCGGTGCACCACAGATCCGCCCGCTCGATCGCAGCCAGAACCTCGGACATGGCGGGCACATAGCCGCCGGGGAAGATGTATTTCGCGATCCAGGGGTTGGTGGAGCCCGGCGGCTCGGACCGGCCGATGGTGTGGACCAGGGCCACGCCGTCATCGCTCAGGATCCTGCGCAGCGTATCGAAATAGGTCCGATACTGCGGCACGCCCACATGTTCGAACATCCCCACCGAAACGATCCGGTCGAAACGCCCCGTCACCGCGCGATAGTCCATGAGCGCAAAGCGCACCCGGTCCTCCAGCCCCTCGGCGCGGGCGCGGGCGGTCGCAAAGCGGTGCTGTTCCTCGGACAGCGTGATGCCCAGCACTTCGGCGCCATGGTTGCGCGCCAGGCTCAGCGCCATGCCGCCCCAGCCGCAGCCCACGTCCAGCACCCGCATCCCCGGTTCGATCAGCAGCTTGGCGGCGATATGCGCCTTCTTCGCCGCTTGTGCCGCGTCCAGATCGTCGCCGGGATCGCGGAAATAGGCGCAGGAATACTGCCGGTCGGCACAGAGGAACAGATCATAAAGCGCGCCCGACAGGTCATAGTGATGCGCCACGTTGCGTCGGGCGCGCGGCGCCGGGTTGAACTGGCGCAACGCCCGCAACCCGTTGCGCAGCGCGCGCGCCAGCCGGATCGGCCCGGTGCGCTGGCCTGTGCGCAGGTTGCGCAGCACCAGCTCCAGCAGCCCGTGCAGGTCGTCGCCCTCGATGCTCAATGTGCCGTCGGTGTAGCATTCCCCCAGCGCAAGTTCCGGGTTCAGCGCCAGCCGGTGCAGCGGGGTGCCGGGGTGCAGGCGGATGGCGACAGCGGGGTAACCCGCATCCCCGTCCCCGAAGGCGGCTTCGCGCCCGGTCGGAAACGTTACCCGCAGTTGCCCCCGCCGCACGAGCCGGTGCAGCAACCGTTCCAGAACCCTCTCCCACATGGGCGGTCCTCCGGCAGCCTTGTCCGTCCTTTCCGGCGGGGGATCATACTGCGGGCAAAGGTTTCTGGCAATCTCAGCCGCCGGTCAGCAGGGGCCAGAGCCCGCGCACCCCGTCATGGATGAGTTTCAGCGCCACCAGCGTCACCATCACATACATGAACGGATAGAACACCGCCGCCCGCATCCGCCGCACGACCGCCGCGCCGGTCAGCACCGCCCCTGCGGCCAGCGGCAGCATCAGCACCGCCGACCAGAGCGTGCGCCCGTCGAACTGGCCCAGCGCGGCATAGGGCACCACCTTGACCGCATTGACCACGGCAAAGAACACGACCGAGGTGCCGGTGAACAGCTTCGGGTCCAGCCGCAGCGGCAGGGTATAGACCTGATAGGGCGGCCCGCCCGCATGGGCGACGAAGCTGGTGAACCCCGCGCTGGCGCCCCAGACCCAGCCCGCGACAGGGCGGTGCCCGGCGGGGGGGGCGGCGCGGCGCCCGGGCAGCACCGCACTGGCGACAAACGCCACCGCGACCAGCCCGACGATCAGCCGCACCAGCGCCTCGGGCGTCCAGGCGGCGGTCAGCCAGCCGATGGCGATGCCCAGCATCGCCGCCGGGAGCATGGCGCGCAGCACTGCCCAGTCGCGGTAATGCCGCCATGTCCACAGCCCGATCGCATCCATCATCAGCAGGATCGGCAACAGCACCGCCGCCGCCTGAACGGGCGGCATCACCAGCGCCAGAACCGGGACACCCATCAGCGCAAAGGCCCCGCCCATGCCGCCCTTGGACAGTCCCACCAGCGCCACCGCCACCACTGCCGCCGCCAGCGCCGCAGGCGTGTCGAACAGGCTGGCGGCCAGCCATGCGGGCATCGCGGCGGGGTCGCTCATGCGGCGCGGCGCTCCGTTGCAGGGCGCGGGCAGGCCTCAGTAATCGCGTTCAAAGAACACACCGACCCCGGTCCGCCCCTGCTGATCGACCCGCCCCCGCACCGTGAGCGAGGGCGACAGGTCCAGATTGATGCTCACCTGGCTGCGGCCCTGCGGGTCCAGCACCAGATCGGTATAGATGTTTTCGGTCAGGTAGCGGCCGGCGCGCAGGGCCGCGTTGCCGTCCTCGTCGGTGGTGATGTCCAGATCATCAAGACCGACGCTGCTGCGCAGCCGCTCCATGAACCCGGTGCCGCCGCGCCCCGTCAGCGTGGCGATGGCCGAGGCAAGCTGCGCCGCCTGGAACGCCGAGAGCGAGGTCAGGTCGCGGTTGAAGATCAGCCTTGAGACGACCTCTTCCTCGGGCAGTTCGGGCACCGATTCGAAACGGATCTGGGGGGCCGATGCCTCGCCCTCGACCACGATGCTGGTGCTGACGCCGCCGCTGCTGGTGGTGGCCACCAGCCGCACGAAGGGGGTGAAATCGCCCTGCATGCTGGCAAAGCCCTCGGTCAGGGTGAAGCGGTTGCCCAGAAGGTCCAGCCGTCCCCGGATCAGGGCGAATTCGCCGATGGGGATGGCATCGCGCGTGGTCCCGGTCAGTCGCAGCGACCCGCCCAGTTCCGCATCCAGCCCGCGGCCACGGATGAAGACGCGGTTTGGCGCGTCCAGTGTCAGGTCGATCAGGATCGGACGCGGCTCGCGTCCGTGGGTTTCACCGGTGCGGATACCGGCCCGGTCGCGGGTCTGGCGCGAGGCGGCGCTTTCGTTCACATGGCGCAGCCCCTCGGGCACGTATCCGGTCGCGCCCAGCCCGGCGCCGGGGATGCGGATTTCCGTAGGGCCAAGCGACAGCGCCCCGGTGGCGCGCCGCTCGCCGGTCAGCACACCGGCAAAGCCAAAGGTCCCCGAAACCGTGGTCTGAAACAGTTGCGGGTCGTATACGGCCAGCGAATCGAGCGACAGTTGCAGGTCCACCCGCTGCGCCCCGGTCAGTTCGGCGAACCCCGCGGCCGAAAAGCTGCCACCGCGCGCCCCGCGCCCCGAAAGCTGGATATCGGCACGCCCGCCGCGCAGGTCGGCGCGCGCTGCGATATCGGTCAGCCGCAGATGGGCGGCGGGCTGCACGAAGCTGACGCCTTCGGCGGTGGCGGTGCCGCTGACCGCGTCCAGCCCCAGCGGGCCGTCCACCCGGATATCGAAACGCATCGGTCCCTGGATGGACGACGGCTCCACCCGCGGGTTGATGAGCGACAGATCGCCGCCGCCACTGACCGAGAGGTTGGCGCGCAGGTCCGCGCTGACCGTGCCGCTGGCGCGCAGTGCAATCCCCGCCGGCCCCGCGCCGCTCAGGTCAATGGTATAGTCGCCCGCGGTTTCGCGCACCGATCCGCTGATCTGCACCGCGCCCGCGATCCCCGGCACCACTTGCGCCAGATTGTTCAGCCGCGCGTCGATCTGCATGGCGCGGGTGTCGGCGCTGGCCTCGCCGCTGACACTGGCGGAAAGCTGCGGGTTGCTCAGTTCGGCCGATTCTATCAGCACCGCGCCCGCGTGCTCGCTGATCCGCGCGCTCAGCCGCGTGGTGCCTGCCAGCAGCGCATCGGCCTGCGCCACGCCGACGCGCAAGGCGCTTCCGGTTGCGTCGATGCCCAACTGCCGTGTTTCGCCGTCCTCGCGCAGGGTGACGCGGCCCTCCAGCGCGCCGCCTGCGCCGGGGCGGATCACGGCCAGCGACGGCAGCCGGAACTCGGCGGCGATGTCCGAGGCGCCGGGGTTCAACCGCCCGGTGACCGAGGCGTCAAGCGCCGCGTTCGACAGCCGCAGCGTATCGATGTCGAAGGCGCTGCCCTCCTGCACGCCCGCAAGCGTCAGGTCGGTGCGCCCGCGCAGCGCCCGGTCGGCCTCGGCCTGTCCGATGGCCAGATCCTGCCCGGCCACGGTCAGCACCACATGCCGCCGTTCGCCCTCCTCGCGCAGGTTGGCGGTGCCTTCGAGCGCGCCGCCGAATTCCGGGCGCAGCACCGACAGGGCGGGCAGGCGGAATGCGGCCGCAATCTCGGAGGCGCCGGGATCGACCCGGCCCTGAACACTGGCCGTCAGGGCGTCGTTGGATAGTTGCAGCGATTCGATATCCACCACGCCATCCGTATGCGCGGCCACGAGGTCCAGCGCCGTGCGCCCGCGCAGCGCCCGGTCCAGTTCCGCCTGCCCGAAGGCCAGGTCCTGCCCTGTGGCGGTCATGCGCAGCCGTTCGGTTCCGTTGTCGCTGGTCACATCCACCCGCGCATCCAGAGCGCCCGCGTATTGCGCGCCCAGCACCGACAGGTCCGCAAACTCCAGATCCCCCTCGATCGCGACCGAATCGCTGCGGATCATGCCCGAAAGCTCGGCCACCAGCGTCTGTGCGCGGGCGGCGGCGCGGCGCAGGGTGATCCCGTCACTGCCGCGCCGGGCATCGAGCCGGATTTCGCTGTCGCCGCTCAGCAGGCGGTCGACCTCCTCGATGCCCACGGCCACGTTGCGCCCGTCCAGTGTGGCCTGCAGGTCGAAGCCGCCGGTCAGCGGCGTGACCTCGCCCGAAACGCGCCCCGCCAGCGCGCCGGAAAGCGGCCGGTCCGCCAGCCCGGAGAACCGCGCCAGACGCCCCAGCTCGGCGGCCAGATCGAGGCTCAGCGTGCCGTCTTCCAGCATGGCCTGGCCCTCGGCCCAGTAGTCGGCGCCCTCCAGCAGCAGCCCGGGCACGGACAGCGGCTCACCGCGGCGCCAGATGATGCCGGCGCTGCCGGTAACTTCGGTGCCGATGGCCTCGGCCAGCGCGGGGTCGGCGGGGGCGATCCCTTCGGCGGCGAAATCCACCACCGCGTCCACCACATCCAGCGCGCCGTCGGGCCCCTGGGCGATCCGCCCGATACCGCTGGCCAGCAGCCGGTCAATGGCGATGTCCTCGCGCCGCAGGTCGCGGATATCGAAATCAAGCTGCCAGTCCTCGTTCACATCCGCGTCGAAGCCAACATGCAGGTCGGCGCGCGCCACGGTGGTGCGCGGCCCGCCGATGGGCAGCACCACGGGCGCCCCGTCCGCCGCCGCCACCCGCCCGGTCAGGTCGATCAGTTCCGGCACCCCGTCGGCATCGAGCGCCGCGCGCCCGCGCAGGTCCAGAAGGCTGGTCTGCACCGCCAGTTCCTCAAGCTGCATCCGTCCGTCGGTGGCGCGTTCGGCCTGGGCCCGCAGGCGGCTTTCGGCGCCGAAGAAGGGGTGGAAATCCTCGATCAGCAGCGGGCGCAGGTCGCCGGCAATATCGACGCTGAGCACCTGCGCCGTCTCGGCGCCGTCGCCGCGCAGCGCGACTTCGCCGCTGATCCGTTCCTGCCCGTCAGTGCCCACGAAGATATCGGCGGCGAAGTCATCAAGCGGCCCTGCGCCGGTGATGCGCATGGTGCTTTCGGGCAGGTCGGGGATGCCCAGCAGGGTGACGGCGATCCCGCCCGGCCCCTCGCTCAGGTCCAGGTCCATCGCCAGTTGCTGCGTGACATTCGAGAATGCGGCCTCCAGAACGAAGCTGCCTTCGGCGCCGTCGATGCGGTTCAGGCGCAGCCGCGTCTGCCCGGCGCCATCGGCCAGCGACAGCGCCCCTTCGGCCGACAGCGCCACCGGCGCGCCCAGGATCGGCGCGCCCAGTTCGATCCGGTCCAGCCGCACCTGGTCCAGCCGGACCGACACGGGCAGTTCCGGCAGCGCGAAGGGGCGCGCGGGTTCGTCGCGGGCCTCGGGGGCGGGGAGGGTCTCGGGATCGACCTGCGGCGGGCGGCGGATGATCAGTTCGCGCGCCGAAATCTCGGCAATCTCGATCCGCCGGGCCAGCAGGGCGCTGCGGTTCCAGGTCATCGCCGCATCACGCAGGATCAGCCAGACGCCGTCGTCATCGGCGATGGTCATTTCCTCGATCGTCGCGCGCGAGGACAGCGCGCCCTGGAACCCGCGGATGCGCACGTCGCGCCCGGCGTCCGACAGGTTGTCCTGCAAGAGCCGGGTGATGAAGCCCACGTCATCTTCATTCGACTGCGCCTGTGACGGGGGCGCGAGCCAGAGCACTGCCGCGAGCAGCAGGACGAAAAACCGCAGCACCCGCATCAGAACGCCTGCCCGATGCCGATATAGACCTGCAGCCCGCGCCCGGTGTCCCCGCCCACCGGGAAGCCCAGGTCCAGCCGCAGCGGGCCGACCGGCGTGTCATAGCGCAGGCCGACGCCGGCGCCCGCGTGCCAGTCCGATGCACCGCTGAACGCCCCTTCCGAGACATAGCCCGCATCGGCAAAGGCCACGAGGCCGACGTTTTCAGTCACGCCCGCCCGCAATTCACCCGAGAACGCGGCAAACCCCTGTCCGCCCGAAGTCACACCGCCCGAGGTCACGCCCAGCGATTCGAAGGGCTGGCCGCGCACCGTCCCGCCCCCGCCCGAGTAGAACAGCAGCCGCCGCGGCGTGCGGGCAATGTCGGCGGCGAACACGGCGCCAAGCTGCGCCCGGCCCGCCAGCACAAAGCGGCCTTCGCCATCGGCGCTGAAATAGCCGCGTGCGTCCAGCGTGGTCTGCGCCCCGCTGTCGGCATCCTGAAGGCCGAAGAAAGGCTTGGCGGTCGCGGCGACAAAGAACCCGCTGGTGGGGTTCAGCGTGTCATCGCGCCGGTCCCAGGTCAGGCCCAGCGGCAGCGCAATGGTGCTGTAATCGGCGCGCAGGCTGCGCCCGGGGCCGAAGCGGGCGCGCTCGAACTGATAGGCCAGCGCGGCATCCCCGGTCAGCGTGTCGCTGAAGATATGGGTGATGCCTGCGCGCAACTCTGCCCGCCGGGCCAGGAAATCGCGCTGGTCCTCGCTTTCCAGCAGCGCGCCCAGATTGAAGATCGTATCCGGCGTGAAGGTCGCCGGGCGCGAGAATTCGGCGCTCAGTCGGTAATCCACGCCGCCCGAACGCGCGCCCAGTCCGCCGACCTCGGCCTCCAGCCGCAGGCGCTCGGCGCCGCCCAGCAGGTTGCGGTGCAGCCAGAAGGCGCTGAGTCGCACGCCATCCTCGGTGTCGTATTCCGCGCCCGCGCCAATGCGCCGCTGCGGTGCCTCGACAAGCGCCACGTCGAAATCCAGCGTGCCATCGGGGTTGGGCGTTTCCGCCTCGCGCAGCGCGACCGAGGCGAAGGCGCCGGTGCGGCGCAGCCGGGTCGCCGAGCGTTGCGCGGCCTGGGGCGAAAAAACCTCGCCCGTGGGCAGCCCGGCGATGGCGATCACCCGTTCGGTGCGCACCTGTTCGTTACCATCCGGCTGCAGGTTGCCAAAGGCCAGCCGCGGGCCGGGGCGGATGGTCACGCTGGCGTCAAGCTGTTGCGCGCGATGGTCGGCGACGATGTCCTGATCCGCCGGTTCGGCCTTGGCGTGGCCGATGTCGCGCCAGTCGTCCACGGCATCGCGGGCGGCATCGCGGATGACGGTGCTGCGCGCGGGTTGGCCGGTGGCAAAAGCGGCAGGCGCCTGCGCGCCCGGCACCAGCGGGCCGATCTGCGCGCGACCGAAGGTGAAGCGCGGGCCGGGGTTCACCGCCACCTCGATGGTGCCGATCTGCGCCGGCGGGTTCAGCGGCGAGATGTCGGCGGCCTCGCGCCCGTCGATGCGCACGCTGATGGTCCCCGAATAGTGCCCGGCCTCATACAGGATGCCGATCAGCCGCCCGTATTCGACCCGGGCAATGGAAAACACCTCCAGCGGGTCGCTCACGCCTTCGGCATCGGCGTTGCGCAGGAGCGAGGCGCGCTCCAGCGCTGTCCGCAGTCCCGGGTCCGCACCCGGCGTGTTGAATACCAGCCGCTCGAACGCATGCACAGACACCGGTGCCGCCAGCAGCACCGCACAAAGCCCGCTCAGCAGGCCGCGGCGGATTTTTCCAAGGGACGGCATCATCATTCGATAAATACAGCAACGGTCCACGGTGTCGAATCCTCGCAGATTGCGGCCTCGGTCACAATGGCGTTGTTCGGGCCGCGCCGGATGCCTTCGTTTCCGGCCGCGCCGCGCGGGGCGCCGCAATCGACCGCGCAACCGCAAAGGGGGTTGAAGCGCGCCGCGAAACGCCCATCCTTGGGGTCCGGCAATACCGAAAAGGCCCGCCATGACCCAGCCGATCCTGCAGACCGCCGCCCCCGACCGCCGCGCCAAGCTCGAAGGCGGGATCCGTTTCCGCATGGCCGCGCCCTTCTCTCCGGCGGGCGACCAGCCGCAGGCGATTGCCGAACTGGTCGAAGGGGTGCAGGCGGGCGAGCAGAATCAGGTGCTGCTGGGGGCCACGGGCACCGGCAAGACCTTCACCATGGCCAAGGTGATCGAGGAAACCCAGCGCCCGGCCATCATCCTGGCGCCGAACAAGACGCTGGCCGCGCAGCTTTACGGCGAGTTCAAGGGGTTCTTTCCGGACAACGCGGTGGAATACTTCGTCAGCTATTACGATTACTACCAGCCCGAGGCCTATGTGCCGCGCACCGACACCTATATCGAGAAGGAATCGCAGATCAACGAACAGATCGACCGGATGCGCCACTCGGCCACAAGGGCGCTGCTGGAACGCGATGACGTGATCATCGTGGCCTCGGTCTCGTGCATCTACGGGATCGGCTCGGTCGAAACCTATTCGGCGATGACGCAGGACCTGATCGCCGGGGAAAGCCATGACCCGCGCAAGGTCATGGCGGAACTGGTGGCCCAGCAATACCGCCGCAACGATGCCGGCTTCCAGCGCGGCAGTTTCCGCGTGCGCGGCGATGTGATCGAAATCTGGCCCGCGCACCTGGAAGACCGCGCCTGGCGGCTCTCGTTCTTTGGCGAGGAACTGGAGGAGATCACCGAATTCGACCCGCTGACCGGGGCCAGAACCGACCGGTTCGAAAAGATCCGCGTCTATGCCAACAGCCACTATGTGACCCCGCGCCCGACGATGCAGCAGGCCGTCAAGGGGATCAAGGCCGAGCTTGGCCAGCGGCTGGACCAGCTGGTGGCCGAGGGCAAGCTGCTGGAGGCGCAGCGGCTGGAGCAGCGCACCAATTTCGATCTGGAAATGCTGGAAGCGACCGGCGTGTGCAACGGGATCGAGAATTATTCGCGCTACCTGACCGGGCGCGCTCCCGGCGAGCCGCCGCCGACCCTGTTCGAATTCATCCCCGACAATGCGATCGTCTTTGCCGATGAAAGCCACGTCAGCGTGCCACAGATCGGCGGCATGTATCGCGGCGACTTCCGGCGCAAGTTCACGCTGGCCGATCACGGGTTCCGGCTGCCGTCCTGCACCGACAACCGCCCGCTGAAGTTCGAGGAATGGGACGCCATGCGCCCGCAATCGGTCTTTGTCAGCGCCACCCCGGCGGCGTGGGAGCTGGAGCAGGCGGGCGGTGTCTTTGTCGAACAGGTGATCCGCCCCACCGGGCTGATCGACCCGCCGGTGGAAATCCGCCCCGTGGAGATGCAGGTCGATGACCTGCTGGACGAAATCCGGCAGGTAGCGGCGCGTGACCTGCGCGTGCTGGTCACGGTCCTGACCAAGCGCATGGCCGAGGATCTGACCGAATACCTGCA
>JAFIEE010000134.1 GCA_020832705.1 Paracoccaceae bacterium | reverse complement strand
GGACCATGCACGGGACCATGCACGGGACCATGCACGGGACCATGCACGGGACCATGCACGGGGCGCGCCGGGCGCGGATGACACGGGCCAGGCGTCGGCGGGGGCGCGCCGGAGGGACCGCCACAGGGACAGGGCGCGCGGAAGGGCCTGCGGGACGGGCGCGCGGCAAGATGAAACGCAAGGGCGTGCAACAGGCTGAATGAGGCGCAATCCTGCGCGGATCTGTGGCACACCACATACAAAGGTTTCCGGGGGCGAACCATGGAATCATTCGAACTTCTGATGCTCGGCATGAATGCGATCCTGGATCCGACGCGGATCGGGTTCATGATGCTCGGGGTGATCCTGGGCCTTCTGGTGGGGGTGCTGCCCGGGGTGGGGGGGACCACCGGGGTGGCGATCCTGCTGCCGGTGACGGTGTTTCTGGAGCCGATCTCGGCGCTGGTGATGCTGGCGGGGATCTACTGGGGGTCGATGTACGGCGGCGTGATCACCTCGATCCTGTTTGCGGTGCCGGGCAACCCGTGGTCGGTGGCGGTGATGTTCGACGGCCGGCCCATGGCCAAGCAGGGCAAGGCGCAGCTGGCGATGTCGATCGCGTTCTCGGTGTCCTTCGTGGGCGCCATGATCGGGGCGGTGCTGTTCACCTTCTTCGCGCTGCCCTTTGCGCTGGCCGCGCTGCGCTTCGGCCCGCCCGAGATGTTCGCGGTGCTCATGATCGCCTTCGGCACCTTCGTGGGCCTGGGCGGGGCGGTCGGCAAGACGCTGGTCATGATCGCGGTGGGCTTCCTGCTGGCCACGGTGGGGCTGGACCTGGTGACCGGGCGGCCGCGGCTGACCTTCGGGCAGTTGCAGTTGATGCAGGGCTTCCACTTCGTGCCCATCACCATCGGGCTGTTCGGTCTGGGCGAGGTGCTCAACAACGCCGCCGAACGCTACAAGGTGCAGATCGAGGACATGACCAAGGCCGCCAAGCTGGGCATGAAGGACATCACCGACTCCTTCAAGCTGGTGGCGGAGAAATGGTGGCTGGCGCTGTTCTCGGCGGTGCTGGGCTTTGTCACCGGCATCCTGCCCGGCGCGGGCGCCACCCCGGCCTCGTTCATGGCCTATGGCGTGGCCATGCGGACCTCGAAGCACCCCGAACGGTTCGGCAAGGGCGCCCCCGAGGGCGTGCTCGCCCCCGAGGCGGCCAACAACGCCGCCGGCACCGGCTCGATCCTGCCGATGCTGGTGCTCGGCATCCCCGGCTCGCCCACCGCGGCGATCCTGATGGCCGGTATCTTCATGTGGGGCTTCATCCCCGGGCCGCGGCTGTTCGTGGACCAGCCCGAGTTCGTCTGGTCCTTCGTCGCCAGCCTCTATGTGTCGAACGTGGCCGCCGTGATCATCTGCCTGGCCGCAACGCCGCTGCTGGCGCTGATGCTGCGCACCCCCTACGCCATCATCACGCCGATCATCGTGATCCTGTGCTTCGTCGGCGCCTATGCGATCCAGAACTCGATGCTGGACGTCTGGCTGGTCTTCATCTTCGGCATCATCGGCTTCATCATCCGCCGCCTGGACTATCCCATGGCGCCGCTGGTGGTGGCGCTGGTGCTCGGCGCACCCACCGAACAGGCGCTCCGACAGTCGCTCATCATGTCCGACGGATCCATGCTGATCTTCTTCCAGCGCCCCGTCTCGGGCCCCATCGCACTCGTCGCCGTCACACTCTTCCTGCTGCCCCTCATCACCCTCATCTGGAAGAAAATGAAGGCACGCAGAAGCCAGAACACAACTGGCTGACGCACGCAGCGCGAGGCAAGCACACACCAATCCCGAAAACCACAACGGGGCGCCCGGAACGGCGCCCCGTTGATCGTTGCAGGCAGAGAAAGCGTTTGACTTGCCCCGCAGTGCCGCATATCGAATACTGAATTCAGAATTCGGAGCGTCGCATGGAGCGCCTGCCAACCCTGCCCAGCCGGACCGAACAGGTCTATCGCGCCATCCTCGATGAAATCTGCGAGGGTGCGCTGACCCCGGGCACGCATCTGGTGCAGGAGGCGCTGGCGGCGCGGCTGGGGGTTTCGCGCCAGCCGGTGCAGCAGGCCATGGCGCTCCTGAAGGCCGACGGGCTGGTCGAGGAACTGGGCGCGCGCGGGTTGCATGTCGCGCCGCTCGACGTGGCGGTGATGCAGGACCGCTACGAAATCCGCGCCCTGCTGGACGAACTGGCGGCGCGCAAGGTGGCCGAGGGGGTGCGCGCGGGCCATGTCGATGCGGCGGCGCTGCGCCGGGATGGCATGGCGCTGCTGCGCGACGGGGACGCGGCAGTGGCGGCGGGGGATGTCGCGGCGATGGTGCGCCACGACATGGCGTTTCACCGGTTTCTCTATGAAGCCGCGGGCAATCCGTTCATCGCCTCGACCGCCGATCCGCACTGGCGCTATCTTTACCGTGTCATGGGCGAGGTGCTGCGCCATGCCCAGCCCGGCGCGACGATCTGGGCGCAGCACCGCGCCATCCTGGAGGCCGTGCTGCGCGGCGACCTGGCGGGCGCGGGCACGGCGGCGCGCGCGCATGTGGACACCGCTGCCGGGCGGCTTGCGGGGATCTTCGGTCCGGGGGGCGAGGCTGCCATGGCCGCAAGCGGGGGGCGTGGATGAGGGATTTGCTGACACTGGGGCAGGTGCTGGCGGCGCAGGCGCGGTTGCGCCCCGAAGCCCCCGGCGCGCGCGATCTGGACCGGGCCATGACCATGGCGCAGTGGAACCGGCGCGCCTGCGCGCTGGCCAATGCGCTTCTGGGGCTGGGGCTGGGCAAGGGTGACCGGCTGGCGGTGCTGGCCTGGAACTGCGTGGAATGGGCCGAAATCTATGCCGCCGTGGCCAAGGCCGGGATCGTGGTGGTGCCGATCAACTTTCGCCTGACGCCTGCCGAGATCGGCTTTGCGGTGCGCGACAGCGGGGCGGGGGCGGTCATCGTTCAGGAGGGGCTGCACGGCGCGCTGGAGGAGGTGCGCGCAGACCTGCCCCTGCCCGATGCGCGCTTCATCCATTTCGGCGGCGCGGCGCCGGGCGGATGGCACGCCTACGAAGACCTGATCGCCCGCGCGCGGGACGCCGAGCCCGATGGGGCGGTGGCGGCTTCGGACCCCTGGACGCTGATGTATACCTCGGGCACCACCGGCAACCCCAAGGGCGTGATCCGCAGCCACCGGGGTGCGGCGCTCCTGTCCCTGGTGACCGAGATCGAGCTGGGCATCCACCGCAATGATGACGCGCTGCTGGTCATGCCCATGTGTCACGCGAATTCGGTGAATTTCTTCGGCTCATTCGCCTATTGCGGGGGCGGGATCAGCATCTACAACCGCGCCAGCTTCGACCCCGAGCACGCGCTGCGGACCATTGCCGATATGGGCGTCAGCTTCACCTCGCTGGTGCCGACGCATTACATCATGATGCAGGCTCTGCCTGCGGGGGTGCGCACTGCGCTGGACCTGTCGCGCATCCGCAAGCTGATGATCTCGTCCGCCCCCGCCCGCGCCGACACCAAGCGCGCGGTGATGGAGATGTTTCCGAATTCGGGGCTGTATGAGCTTTACGGGTCAAGTGAGGGCGGCTGGGTGACCTTCCTGCACCCGCATGAACAATTCGACCATCTGGGCACGGTGGGGCGCGAATGCGTGGGCTCCGCCCCCATCCGCATCCTGGACGAAGACGGCAACGACGTGCCCGATGGCCAGCCGGGCGAGCTTTATCACTGCACCCCCTATACGTTCGAGGAATACTGGAACCTGCCCGAAAAGACGGCCGAGGCGTTTCGCGGCGACTATTGCACCGTGGGCGACATGGCGCTTCGCGATGCGCAGGGCTTCATCAGGCTGATCGACCGCAAGAAGAACATGATCATTTCGGGCGGCGAAAACATCTATCCGTCCGAGGTGGAGCAGGTGCTGGGCGAACACCCGGGCGTGCAGGATGTCGCCGTGATCGGCGTGCCCCATGACACATGGGGCGAAAGCGTCCATGCGGTGATTGTGCCCAACCCCGGAGCCGCTCCGGACGCGCAGGCGATCATCGACTGGACCCGCGACCGTATCGCCGGGTTCAAGCGCCCGCGGTCTGTGGCCTTTGTCGCGCATGAGGACATGCCCCGCACGGCCACCGGCAAGATCCTGCACCGCGAATTGCGCGCGCGTTTCAGCGCCCCCCAGAATGGAGAGACCTCATGAGCGGCATCGATCTGAACACCGATGAGAAATCCTGCGCCGCATGGATCGCGCGCTTCCTGCTGCAACGCGGGGTGGACCGTGTGTTCGGCCTGCAGGGCGGGCATATCCAGCCGATCTGGGATTTCCTGGGCCGCCACGGCATCCGCATCATCGACGTGCGCCATGAAGCCGCCGCCGTCCATATGGCCCATGCCCATGCGGAACTGACCGGGGGTGTCGGGGTGGCCATGGTCACCGCCGGGCCGGGGGTGACGAATACCGTGACAGCCATGGCCAATGCCTCGCTTGCGCGTGTGCCGGTGGTGCTGATCGGGGGCTGCACCTCGCGCCCGCAGGCGAACATGGGGCCGTTGCAGGACATCCCGCATGTGGACATCCTGCGCCCTGTGTCCCGTTATTCCCGAACCGCCCGCGTGGCCGATCAGGTGATCCGCGAGATGGACGAGGCCTGGTCCCGCGCCATGGGCGACATGGGCGAACCGGGGCCAAGTTATATCGAAATCCCCACCGATGTGCTGCGCACCCATGTGCCCGAAAATCTGGTGCTGGAGGACTGGATGCGCGCCAAGCCTTTTCGCCGACCCCTGCCGGACCCGGACACGGTGGCGCAGATCGCCGAGGCCCTGCGCGACGCCGAGCGCCCGCTGGTGATCACCGGGCGGGGCGCGCGCGGGGCGGGGGCGGCCTTGCAGCGGATGCTGAGTGCGTCCGGCGCGGCCTATCTGGACACGCAGGAAAGCCGCGGGCTGGTGCCCGGGGATCACGGGTCGGTGGTGGGCGCCATGCGCGCGCAGGCCATGGGCGGCGCCGATGTGGTGGTCGTGGTCGGGCGCAAGCTGGACTATCAGCTTGGCTACGGCTCTCCGGCGGTTTTCCCCGATGCGCGCTTCATCCGCATCGCCGACAATCCGGGCGAGTTGCTGGACAACCGGCGCGGCGACCCGGAGCTTCTGGCCGATCCGGCGCTGGCGCTGGCTGCCATTGCCGATGCGCTGGAGGACAGCCCGCCGACCGCCGCGCGCGGCTGGCTGGAGGGGCTGCGCGCGAAGCATCTGGAGCGCAGCGCCCGCAAACCCGCGGCCAACCGTCCCGCCACCGGCCCGGATGACCGCATCCACCCCATGGCGATATTCGAGGCGCTGCGCGATCTGGCCGCGCCCGATCACATTGCCATCGCCGACGGGGGGGATCTGCTCAGCTTTGCCCGGGTGGGGTTGCAGGCGGACACCTATATGGATGCGGGCGCCTTTGGCTGTCTGGGCGTGGGCGTGCCTTTCGCCGTGGCCGCCGCGCTGGCGCATCCGGACCGGCAGGTGATTTCGGTCAACGGGGACGGGGCCTTTGGCCTCAACGCCATGGAGATCGACACCGCCGTGCGCCATGGCGCCAAGGCCGTGTTCATCGTGTCCAACAACGCCGCCTGGAATATCGAACGCTTTGACCAGCAGGACAATTACGGCGGCCGCGTTATCGGCACCACGCTGCGCCATTCGGATTACGCAGGCCTTGCGCGCGCGCTGGGTGCCCATGGCGAACGGGTGGAACGCCCCGAGGATCTGGCCCCCGCGCTGGAGCGTGCGCTGGCCAATGCACCCGCGCTGGTGGATGTTGTGACCTCGCAGGATGTGGTCAGTTCGGACGCCACCAAGGGGCTGGGCTTCGTGCCGGACTATCAGGCGCTGACGGCGTGGAATGACGCCGAAGTGAAGCGCCGGGGCGAGGGGTAAGGCCATGGATTTCGCACTCCCGCCCGAGGCCGAGGACCTGCGTGCGCGCACCCGCGCCTTCGTCGATGCCCATATCCTGCCGGTCGAGGCTGACCGCAGCAACTGGGACGCGCACGAGAACATCACCCTCGATGCGCTGGCGCCCCTGCGCGCCAAGGCCATGCGCGATGGCCTGTGGTGCCCGCAGGCGCCGGTGGCGCGCGGCGGCATGGGGCTGTCGGTTGTGGCCCGCGCGGTGATGTATGAAGAGGCCAACCGCTCGCTTTTCGGTCCCGTGGTCTTCAACTGCGCCGCCCCCGATGACGGCAACATCGACATCCTGGCCCGGCGCGCCAGCCCGGAGCAACAGGACCGCTGGTTGCAGCCGATCATCGACGGCAAGGCGCGCTCGGCCTTCGTGATGACCGAACCGGCGCCGGGCGGCGGGTCGGATCCGGGGATGATCCGCACCCGCGCCGAACGCCATGGCGACACCTGGCGGATCACGGGCCGAAAGTGGTTCATCACCGGCGCAGGCGCGGCGGATCACTTCATCCTGATTGCCCGCACCGACCCCAACCCGGAGGAAAAGCGCCGCCACCTGACCGCCTTCCTGTTTCACCGCGACAGCCCGGGTTGGGAGATCGTGCGCCGCATCCCCATCATGGGGCCGGAAGAGCACGGCGGGCATTGCGAACTGGCCTTCGACGGGCTGGAAATCCCCGATCATGACCGGCTGATGGAGGTCGGCGACGGGCTGAAGGTCACACAGATACGTCTGGGCACGGCACGGCTGACCCATTGCATGCGCTGGCTGGGGCTGGCCAAGCGCGCCATGGCCGAAGCGCAGGATTACATCGCGGGCCGCGAGGGCTTTGGCATCCGTCTGGCCGACCGCGAATCGGTGCGGCTGATGATGGGGCAGGTGGCCCATGACATCCAGATCGGGCGGCTTCTGACCATGCACGCGGCCTGGAAGCTCGATCAGGGGGATTTCGCGCGCAAGGAAGTGTCCATGGCCAAGATCCATGTGGCCGACACGCTGCACCGGGCGGCAGATGTGGGCATCCAGTTGTGTGGCGCGCAGGGCTATTCCAAGGACCGGGTGGTGGAGTGGATTTACCGCTACGCGCGGCAGGCGCGGCTGGTCGATGGCGCGTCCGAGGTGCACCGCATGGTGCTGGCGGGTGCCTATGCGCAGGAGGGTGACGGATTCTGGAGCTGGGGCGCATGAGCGACCTGACCGCCAACCCCGCGCTCGCCGCATGGCTGGCAAAGGCGCTTGAAGCAGATGAGGCGCGGGTGACCGGGGCGCGCAAGCTCTCGGGCGGGGCGATCCAGGAAAACTGGGCGCTGGATGTGGCGACCGGCGGGCAGGATCACGCGCTGGTGTTGCGCCGCGATGCGCCCGCAACCATCGGCGCCTCGCGCACACGCGCGCAGGAATACGCGCTGCTGGACGCGGCCCATGCGGCGGGCGTTCTGGTGCCCCGCCCGGTGGGGTTCTGCGGTGATGCGCAGGTGATCGGCGCCCCCTTTGCGGTGCTGGAGCGGGTCGCGGGCGAAGGCTATGGCCCAAAGGTGGTGCGCGACACCGCGCTGGGCGGCGACCGCGATGCCTTGGCCCGCGAACTGGGCCGCCAACTGGCGCGCATCCATGCGATCACGCCGGAGGCGGAGGTGGCGGCGATCCTTGGCCCGCGCCCGGATGATCCGGCGGTAGCGGAAATCGCGCTGCTGCGGGGGTGGCTTGATGATCTGGGCGCGCCCCATGCCGGGCTGGAATGGGCGCTGCGGCAGTGTGAGATTCACGCCCCCGCGCCGGGGGGTGTGGTCTTTGCCCACCGCGACTATCGCACCGGAAACTACATGGTCGATGCGCAGGGGCTGACCGCCGTGCTGGACTGGGAATTCGCGGGCTGGGGCGATCCGATGGCCGATATCGGCTGGTTCTGCGCCGCCTGCTGGCGCTTTGCCCGCCCGGATCTGGAGGCGGGCGGGATCGCAGACCGTGCGCATTTCTACGACGGCTACGAAGCCCAAGGCGGCCGCCTCATCGACCCCGCGCGCGTGGGCTGGTGGGAGGTGATGGCCCATATCCGCTGGGCGGTGATCGCCCTGCAGCAGGAAGCCCGCCACAGCAGCGGCGCCGAACGCGCGCTGCATCTGCAACTGACCGGGCGAATCGCCGACACGCTGGACTGGGCGATCCTGCGCATGACCGCACCGGGGGGGATCACACCATGACACCACGGGGAATCGACCTGCTGGTGCAGGCAGCAACCGAACTGCGCGAAGGGCTGGCGCCCCGGCTTTCGGGGGCGGCGCGCTATCAGGCACTGCTGGCCGCCAATGCCGTGGCCACTGCCGCGCGCGAGGCCCGCGCCGCGCCCCATCTGGCCCGGGCCGAGGAGGCGCTGGCCGATCTGGATCTGGCCGCCATCCGGGCGGGCGCCCATGACAGCGACAGCGCGCTTCACGCCAGACTGCGCGCCTGCGCCGCCATCCGCGCCTGGATCGCCGATCCGCGCAGCCTGAGCGCGCAGGACCGCGCCGAACACCTGCCGGAGGATCTCCATGACACCTGATCTTGCGCAGCGGTTCTCACTCACGGGCAAGGTGGCGCTGGTCACCGGGGCTTCGGGCACGCTGGGGGCGCGGTTTGCGGAAACCCTGGCCGGGGCCGGGGCTGCGGTGGTGCTGGCCGCCCGGCGCACAGAGGCGATGGAGCCGCTGCGCGCGCGGCTGGTCACGGCGGGTGCCCGCGCCATGGTGGTGTCGCTGGACGTGACCGACCCGGCGGCAGTCACGGCGGCCTTTGGCGCGGCCGAGGCCGAACTGGGCCCGGTGGACATACTGGTCAACAACAGCGGCATCGCCGAGCCGGGCGCCGCGCTGGAGCAGTCGGAGGCCGTCTGGGCGCGCATCTTTGCCGTCAATCTGGATGGCGCGCGGCGCATGGCGCTGGAAGCCGCGCGGCGCATGGTGGCGCGCGGGCAGGGCGGGGCGGTGATCAATGTGGCCTCGATCCTCGGGTTGCGGCAAGGGGCGGGGGTCAGCGCCTATGCCACCACCAAGGCCGCGCTGATCCAGATGACCCGGCAGCACGCGCTGGAATGGGCGCGCCACGGCATCCGCGTCAACGCGCTGGCGCCGGGGTATATCGAGACCGACCTGAACCGCGCGTATTTCTCAGGGCCGCACGGGCAGGCGATGATCAAGCGCATTCCCCAGCGGCGACTGGGCGCACCGCAGGACCTGGACGGCCCGCTGCTGCTGCTGGCCTCGGATGCAGGCGGGTTCATGACCGGGTCCGTGCTGGTCGCCGATGGCGGACACCTGAGCAGCCCACTCTGAGATCTGCCCTCGCCGCCCCGGAGAGCCGACGAGGTGCAAGGGGCGCGATCAGCACGCCGCAGGGCGCACCGGCAAGGGGCGCTCCCGCCCGTCTTCGCCCCCTGACA
Source organism: Paracoccaceae bacterium (assembly GCA_020832705.1). Taxonomy (GTDB): domain Bacteria; phylum Pseudomonadota; class Alphaproteobacteria; order Rhodobacterales; family Rhodobacteraceae; genus Rhabdonatronobacter. The sequence goes on along the minus strand of JAFIEE010000134.1, from coordinate 507 downwards.
GGGGCTCATCCCGTTGGGCCCGGCGCGCGCTGGCGCGCGCGCTGTCGTGCCCGGCCCGCAACTGCATGCTGCCCGCTCCGGGCGTTGTGCGCATGCGGGGCGGCTGGCCGCCGGGGGAGTGCCCCGACCGGAGGCCGCTACGCCCAGATGTACGGCCCCGCGCGGCCCCGCGGGACCCCGTGCGCGCTCGCGCGCCCTGAACCCGCAGCCCGATCCGGTATGTGCGTGGAACCGCCCTTGACCCTGCATGAGCAGGGTCAGCGCCCGCGCGGCGCGGCGGGGCGGCCACTGTCTTGTTGAGTTTGTCATTGCATCACGTTTGAGCCTCGTAAGGAGTGTTGGTCCGGAGCATGGCGTTCAGGCGGCACAGAAGCCTGCGCGCCATGGCGCAGATCACAGCTTTATGGGCCTTTCCGCGCGCGAGCTGCGTCTCGATCCATGCGCGATCGACCCGCTTGTGGCTGTAGATCACCAGCGCCGCCTGATGCAGCGCGCGGCGCACCTGCC
>JAFIEE010000133.1 GCA_020832705.1 Paracoccaceae bacterium | reverse complement strand
TGGGGGACATGGGGGACATGCGCAGAAGATCGGGCGCGGGCGCGGTTTGGCAAGCGCAATCCCGCCATCGGCAGTTCGATCACGCCCATAATGTGCCAGCGGCAAGCCCGCGTCCTGCGCCTCGGCGAGGACCGCCTGCGCGACCCCGGCCCCGGCGGCGCCGACGGCTGCCCCGCACAGCGCAGGCTGCGCGAGCGGCGCATGGGATTTGTCGCGATCAAGGCCCCTCAGAAAGCCAGTGCGCTTCCGTCGGCGCGCGGGTCGGTGGCGACCTCGATCAACCCATCCGGATGGCACGAAACTGCGCCGGCATGTCCGGCCAGATCGCTGAAATCCGGCAGCAGTTCGATCTCGTGCCCTGCATCCGCCATGGCCTGCACAAGCGCAGGATCGAAGCGAGCCTCCAGCTTGAGGCTCTCGCTTGCCTGACCCCAGGTCTTGCCCAGCAGCCAGCGCGGGGCGGTCACGGCGGCCTGAAGCTCCTGGCCAAACATCACATGCCGCGAAAACACCGCAGCCTGGGTCTGGGGCTGGCCCTCGCCGCCCATGGTGCCATAGGCCAGCACGCGGCCATCGGCCAGATGCGCCAGCGCGGGATTGAGCGTATGGAACGGACGCGCGCCGGCGCGCAACTGGTTCGGCCCCGAGGCAAGCGTGAAACCTGCACCGCGGTTCTGGAAGAACACGCCGGTTTCGGAGCAGGTCAAGCCCGATCCGAACTCCCAGAACACCGACTGGATGAAACTGACCACACATCCCTGCGCGTCGGCGGCACCCATCCAGATGGTATCGCCCGGCTTTGCTACCTCTGGCCAGGGCCGCGCCTTTTTGGGATCGATGTGGCGGGCCAGGGCATCCAGCGCCTGCGGCTCCAGCCAGGCCTGGGCAGGAACGGGCATGTGATCGGGGTCGCCCAACTCTGCGTTGCGGCGGATGAAGGCCAGCTTCGTTGCCTCGATCAGCCCGTGCAGATGCGCGAAGCCGTCGGCGCTGGCAATGCCCAGCCGGTCGAACAGGGCAAGGATCATCAGCGAACTGACGCCCTGCGTGGGCGGCGGCATGTTGAACACGCGTCCGCTGCGCAGATCGGTGGACAGCGGCGCCACCACTTCGGCCGAGAAGCCGGCCAGGTCCGGCAACCGCAGAGGGCTGCCCTGAGACTCAAGGAATTTTGCGTGGCTGTGTGCGATGTCGCCGTCGTAGTAGTCGCGCAGGCCAACCTGCGCCAGATGCGCAAGCGTGTTCGACAGCGCGTGTTGCAGCAACGGATGCCCCGGCGCGGGCGGTGCGCCATTCACCAGAAATGCATCGGCAAAACCGGGGACATCGCGCAACCCGTCAAGCTTTTCGGTGGTGGTCCGGTGCTGGTTGTGGGTCACGGCAACACCGTCGCGTGCCAGGGCAATCGCCGGGGCCAGAAGGTCGGCCAGTGGCATGCGTCCCGCCTGCGGGCGCAGGGAGAGCGCGCTTTCCCATCCGGCAATCGTCCCCGGCACGGTCAGCGCGGCCAGCGCTCCGCGCGATGGCAGGGTGTCCCGGATGCCCTGCGCGGCATACCACTCCGGGGTCGCCAGCGCTGCCGCCCGACCGCAGGCGCTGATACCGACCGGCGCCTGGCCGGGGCGGTGGATCAGCCAGAACCCGTCTCCCCCGATCCCGTTCATGTGCGGATAGGCCACCGCAATGGCGGCGGCAGCGGCCACCATCGCCTCGATCGCGCTGCCCCCGGCATTCAGGATGTCCCGCCCCGCAAGCGCCGCTGCCCGATGCGGTGCGCTCACCCCTCCGCCATAACCGAATGCCGCTGTCAGCATGTCACCACCCGATGGCCTGCGGCAACCACGTTGCCAGTTGCGGCATGAAGAAGACCATTGCCAGCGCCAGAAACTGCAACCCGATAAACGGAAGCGCACCCTTGTAGATATCCATCGTTGATACCCCTACGGGCGCCACCCCCTTCAGGAAGAACAGCGACCATCCGAACGGCGGTGTCAGAAATGAGGTCTGCAGGTTCAGACAGATCAGGATGCCCAGCCAGACCGGATCCACCCCCGCCTGAAGAAAGAAGGGCAGGAACAGCGGCAGGGCAATATAGGTGATCTCGATCCATTCCAGAAAGAACCCCAGCACGAACACCAGAAGCAACATGAACACCAGCGCCCCGTTCACCCCGCCGGGCACCCATTCGAACATGCGCTGGACCAGATGCTCCCCGCCCAGGCCACGAAACGCCAGCCCGAAAGCCTGCGCACAGATCAGGATGAAGAACACCATCGCCGAAATCAGCAGCGTGGAGCGCGCGACCTGATACAGCATTGACAGGGTCAGCCGTCCGGACAGGGCAACGAAAAGCAGCGCTCCGACGGCCCCCATCGACGCAGCCTCGGTTGGGGCGGCGATTCCGCCGATAATGCTGCCCAGCACCGCAATCACCAGCCCAACCGGAGGTCCGACCACCAGCACCACCTTGCGCAGCAACTGCCAGCGCGACATTGCGCGGCGTTCATCGACCGGAATGGGCGGCATGGACCCCGGTCGCCACCACGCATAGGCCAGGATCGCAATGACATAGACACCCGCCAGCGTCAGCCCCGGCACCATCGCGGCCGCGAACATGGTGCCGACTGATTCCTGCAGGATATCGGCCAGCAGGATCAGCACCAGCGACGGCGGAATGATCTGCCCCAGCGTCCCCGAGGCGCAGATCATGCCGCTGGCCACAGTTTTCGGATAACCCCGTCGCAGCAGCGTGGGCAGTGTCAGCAACCCCAGCGTGACAATGGTTGCGCCGACAATCCCCGTGGCCGCCCCAAGAAGCACGCCGACGAAGATGATCGCCACGCCCATGCCGCCCTGGATATTGCCGAACAGATGGCCGACCACGTCGATCAGCTCTTCGGCTAATCGTGATTTTTCCAGCATCACGCCCATGAACACGAAAAGCGGTATCGCCATGAGCGTGTAATTGGTCACAACCCCATAGACCCGCGAAGGCAGGAGGTTGAACAGCATCGGGCCAAACCCGACATATCCGAACACGAAGGCCGAAACCGCAAGCGCGATGCCAACCGGAATACCGATGATCAGCAGCACGAAGAATGCCGCAATCATCCCGATCGCCAGCAGCTCATTGGGGCTCATGGAACCTGTTCCTTGTCGTTATTCGCGGATCATGTGCGCGGGCGCGGATCCAGCGCGAAGAGATGGCGCAGCACATGCGCCAGACCCTGAATGGCCAGCAGGCCGAAACCCAGCGGGATGAGCGCCTTCAGCACGAAGCGATACGGCAGCCCCCCTGGATTGGGTGACCCCTCGCCGCGTGCATAGGACATTTCCACCCAGGGCAGCGACAGCTTGATCATCACCAAACCGAAGCCGAGCATCAGCAACCCGCCAAGGATTTCGATCCCGCGCTGTACCAGGGGGCCGAACCGATCGTAGAGCACATCAACCCGGACCTGTTCGCCCGAAAACAGCGCATAGGACATGCCGAACAGCGCAATGGGCGAGATCAGGTGCCACTGCAATTCCTGCGCCCAGACAGCGCCAGTGCGGAACAGGTAGCGGGCGAAAACATCGCCCGCTACCAGCAGCACCAGCACCACGCAGACCCAGGCAGCAACAATCCCGAAGCCTTTCACCACTGCCTCAAGCATCAGCACGAAACGCGTGACAGCCGGTTTCATGGGTTCACATTTCCAGGATGTCCTTGAACCAGGACACCTCGCTGATCTTGGCCCAGCCGTCGTGGTCGGCCTTGAACGCGAAATAGCTGTCATGCACCTTGCGCACGATCTCCGAGGCAGCGGCCTCGGTCTCCAGCGTATCGAAGGTGGCCTCGCGCAGCGCGTTGATCACATCCACCGGAAGCGGCGTGGCGGTGACGCCGTGATTCTCGACCAGATCGGTCAACGCCGGGCCATTCACCGATTCCGACCAGATGAGGCTTTCCAGACACGCCGCCTGCGATGCCTGTTTGACAATCATCTGCAGGTCCTCGGGCAGGCTTTCCCACGCCGCCCTGGAAATCAGCAGCTCGCCCGTGGTCGCCGGTTCATGCCACCCGGAGGTGTGGTAGAATTTCGCGGCCTGATGCAGACCGAGCGCCCGATCCTGATAGGGGCCGACGAACTCGGCCGCATCGATCACGCCGCGTTCCAGCGCCGGGAAGATCTCTCCCCCGGGCAGCAGCCGGGTATCGACGCCAAGCGCCGCATACACACGCCCGGCCAACCCCGGAATGCGCATCCGCAGACCGTTGAGCTGGCCAATATCCTCGACCGGCTCGCGGAACCAGCCGGTCATCTGCACCCCGGTCGAATTCATGGGAAAGGCGATCAGGCCAAAGGGTTCATACACCTCGTGCCACAGTTCCAGACCACCGCCATGGAACAGCCACGCCATGTGGCCCATGTAGGACATGCCGAAGGGTACGGTAGTGAAATACTGCGCGGCAAATGTGTTGCCGGACCAGAAATAGCTGTTCGAGGCATTCATTTCGATCACGCCCTGCTGGACGGCATCGAAACCCTCGAAGGCCGGGATCAATTCACCCGCCGCGAAGTGCTGGATGTTCAGCCGACCGCCGGACATGGTGCGGATCTTCGCGATCATATCCGTGGGGCTGCCGGGGCCAACGGTGTAGAAGGGCGCGGTCGGGCCATAACTATTGGTCATGCGCCAGTTGAACGTTTCTTGTGCGCGCGCGATTCGCGGAGCGGCGACACCTGCGCCAACAGCGCCCAATGCAGACGAAGACAGGAATGTACGACGATCCATGGTTTCCTCCGTTAGGGATCTGAAGACGTCGGCACCGGGAGGCGACCGACATCCAGTAGTACGGCGACACTCCCATGTGACCATTCCTTCCGGTCTCATGTATGCCAGATGCAAGCATGCCTGCCGTGGGCGATCGATCAAGCTTTCTTGCCGCCAGTTGTGCCTTGCAGGGAGCGAATGCCCGATTCTTAGGCAGATCGGATCGATCTGCGGGGCCAGCATCGAGCCGGCGGCTTCGTTATGTCAGTGCGGCGAGCAGACCTGTCCTGTCGCTTTCGGTCTGCATGGTCAAATTCACAGCTGCGCACATGTCGCTGGCGTTCACGTTCTGCGGACGACGGATAGTCCGGTCGAGCCGCTCTGCGGCCCTGGGAAGGTTGAGGATGCACAGGGTGATGGTAAGCGCAGCGCGTGCGATGGCTGCCACCCGCCGCGCCCAGGACCCGGCAAGCATCCCGACCGCGAGGCTGCCCCAAATCAGCGCAGGCCCTTCTTCCATTCGTCGACCCGGGCCCGGACCGCTCGCGCGATCCCAGCCAGCGCCAGCGCGATGAACCGGTTGGAGACCCCGCCTGCGACAACCTGCAGCAGGGACAGGGTGTCGGCCGACCGGCCCATCACGAAGCCCTTTACCCAGTCGGACAGGCGGCCGACCACGTCGACATAATGCGGGCGGGCCAGCGCGCCGAGGTCGGTCCAGTCGTCGTCGGATTAGCGGAACGGATACTGCTGCGCCGATGCGGCGATGTCGAACAACGGCCAGGCCCGGGCGCCGAGATCGACGGTCAGCCGGCTTTCGATCGCGAGTGTGTCGGTCAGCCCCGGGAAGCTGGCCGTCGCGATGGAATTCCCGGCAACGTCATGCGACCAGGTGACGGTGGCCGCAGGATGCACGATCAGATCGAACGACAGCAGGCGCAGCTCGCGCGTCTCGCGCGGGCGCAGCATCAGGCGGTGCGGCCCGGGCGCGACGGCGGTCGCATAGCGGTATTCGGTGCGGTGGGTGATGTTCAGAACCGGCATGGCACCGATACAGGATCATCTGGACGCGCGGCGACGGCTGCCGCCATCACCGGACGGGACGGCGGTTTTCCACGAGGTTTGCGACTTGCACCGCTTGCAGATGCGTTCGCCGAACCCCTCGCTCCAGAACGCAGCCTTGCAACGAAGGCAACTGCGCTCGGCGGGCGCGTCGCCCCGCGCGGGCTTGGGCGTCGGCCGGACTGGGTGCAGGACAGGGGGCAGGTCTGGGGCCAGGTCTGGGGGCAAGGTCTTCATCACTTGCGCTCGTCACGCCTGAGCAGCCGCGCCACGTCGCGCAGCGCATGTCGGATCAGCTTCTGCATGCGCTCGTCCTGCCCTTCGGGGATGCGGGCGAAACGTTCGAGCAGAATGACGGTCGTGGCGCACGCTTCGGCCCAGTTGCTGACGGGACTTGCGATGAACTGTGCCCGCATTGCCGTGTCAGGGACGACTCCGGCCAGCAAGCCGGGCCGGAACAGGCGTTCGACTTCCTCGCGCACGTGGTTTGACTTCCGGTCCAGGGGCTGATCGGGGTTTTCGAGATTGTCTGCTCGGTTGGCCATGGTGCAGGCACTCCCTTCGACGCCGCCGACGCGCGGGGTCTGGCAAGTTCCTGCCCTTGCGGATCGGCCTGTCGCGGCACGAAAGGCCGGCAGAGGCTCAGAACGGGGTATCGTGATGCCGCACTTCGGCACATACCCTCGTCATCAGGTGGGGGTGCGGACGGCCAATTGCTAGCCCTGCGAGGGAAGTTCCGTGGCAGTCGCTTCGTCGGTCCAGACCCGGAAGTCGGTCATCTGATGCAACCCGAAGGTCTGGGTCAGGGGCACATCGGCGGCATCGCGGCCCCGGCCGACCAGAATTCGCCCGATGCGCGGCTTGTTGTTGCGTGGGTCGAAGACCCACCACCGGCCTTCCAGATACACCTCCATCCAGGCCGCGAAGTCGCCGGGAGCATGGGGCGGGGGCTCGCCGATGTCGCCAAGGTATCCGGTGCAGTAGCGGGCCGGGATGTTCAGGCAGCGGCACAACGCGATCGCGAGATGCGTGAAGTCGCGGCAGACGCCGTGGCCCTCGGTCAACGCCTGACTGGCGGTGCGCGTCGCCCGGGCGTGTTCGTAGCCGAAGGTCAGATGCGCATGGACGAAATCGCACACGGCCTGGACGCGCGCCCAGCCCGGCTCGCCCTGTCCGAAGCGGCGCCACGCCTCTTCGGACAGCAGATCGGTGTCGCAGTAGCGGCTGCCCAGCAGATAGACGAGCGTCTCGTCGGGCAGGTCCGGCACCGCGTGCTGGCGGGCGGCGGGCGCCACCGGGTCGGGCTGCCCGTCATCGTGGAACACCCCGTCGGTGGTCAACGCGAACTCTCCCGCCGGGGCGACCATCCGCGTGCACCAGTTGCCGAACCCGTCCCGGTAGCCATGGAAGGGCACGCCGGGAGAGGCGACCAGGTCGTCCGCCCGCACCACGTCGCCGTATCGGCTGTGGTGGACGCTGAGCATGGCGAACAGCGGCGTCGGCTGGGGCAGGGTGAACTGAAGGCGACACCCGACCCGGATCAGCATGAACCGACCCGTCCCGCGCCGCGTTGGCGTGTCTGCACCCTCAGCGCGTCAGGATCCATGGGCTGCCCTCCGAAATCTGAAACTCCGGTTACACTGCCAGTAATTGCCCGACCGGTCGAGGTGGGTGTTCTCCGGCAGGTCGATGGGAACGCGCGGCTGGCCTGAAATGTCGGACATCGGGTGGTCCCTTTCGGCCATCGGCCCTGTCGGGCGCAACCCGCGCACGGCCCCATTGTGCGCCGCCGTATCAGCCTTCCAGCGGCGGCCGGGCGTGGATCAGTGCTGCTTCGCCACCGACCGGATGTCCGGGATCAGCCCTGCCAGCTCCATCGGGACGGGGAAGATGATGGTCGAGTTCTTCTCGCCGACGATGACATTCAGCGACGACAGATAGCGCAGTTGCATCGCCCCCGGATCCTTGGGCATGATCTGCGCCGCCTCCAGCAGCTTCTGCGCCGCCTGCGCCTCGCCCTCGGCGTTGATGACCTTGGCGCGGCGCTCGGCCTCGGTCTGGCGGGCGATGGCGCGGATCATCGTCTCCGTCACGGCATCGACCACCGCTCGCGGCAGGTACCGAGAGTGTCCGGCTTCGTCCCGGGGCGTTAGCGGCGCGCCTGCTGCATCCTTGCGGCCTCGGCCTCGGCCTGCGCGCGCTTGCGATAGTCGCCGTGCCAGACCCCGCCGATGGTAAGCACCCAGATGCCGTTTCGCTCCGTTATTCCGGTGCGTGCGCCGTTTTTGCGCGCTTCGCCCGACCCGCAGCCGGGCGGGTCCGAACCGACCCGATCCATGGGCCGGACAATGCTCTCCGGCAGGCGGGCCGGCATGCCCGGATCGCTTGCGGATCTGCCGGGGCTCAGCAACTCCAGCGCCCGCCCGGGCGCGCGCAGCCGCCCTTTCAGGGCGGCCGCCGATGGGGCCGGCGGGCGCGGAAAAGGCGCGGCCATCGCGTCACCCCGCCCCGTCCGACGGTGGCGGCAGCGCGGTGTTGCGCTGTTCGAGTGCTGCCAGGCAGGCCGTGGCCAGTGTGCGGCTGGCGGCCGCGTTACCCTCGATCGTCGCCCAGCCTGCCTCCAGAAGGGCGTCGCGGCGGCGCACCACCATCGCAGGTTGCCGGATGGTCGCGAGCTTTGCGGCCTGTTCCGGGTCGTTTTCAGCTCTTTCGAGACAAACGGGCACGAGCGCCGCAATCACATGCTGGTCGGCCATCGCCTGCCCCATCCGGTCGGCAGCGGCGGCGGTTGTCCATCCCGCCCAGGAGAAACCGGCGACGGCGACGGCGACACCGCCAGCCACGGCTCCGATCAGTCCGGGTTTCAGCCATTCGGGTGTGTTCATGGGTTTTCCTTCCTTGCTACGGCGCGATAGCACGCATCGCTCTGGCGCAGCGCCGGATTGGAATGACCCTACCCCGGCAGCGGTGGACCGGAACTGATTGATGTTAGCCTCGCCCCGGATCGCAGCCCCGGCGGGCGGTCTGCACCGCGGCACTGATCTGCATCAGCGCAGGCACAGGGATTCAGGATTAAGTTGGAATTCATGCGCCCCGGGCAGCTTGCCCACTGGCGCGAGCGCAGGGCGGCGGAGCTCAGGCTTCCGGTCCACCCTGCCGGGAAAGGACCACACCATGCCCACAATGGATGACATGCGTCAGGGCGGAACCCCGTTCGATCCGTTCCTCTACGCCGCGGTTGGCGAGGATCGGAACGGCAACACGGTCACCGTGCTGTCCACTCTGGCCCGTCTCGGGCTGGAGCCCTGGGAGGCAGCCGCCGAACTGGCCGGACTGACCCAGGCGGAGGCGCGCAGTCGCCTCGACGGGCTGTTGGCGCGGTTCCGGGATGTGCCGGCGCTGGTGCAGGATCACGCCGCGATCTCGCAGCGGCTGATCGACCTGCTGCCGAAAACTGCTGGCCTCCGGGCCGGTCGGGCAACGGAGCGCCTGATGCCCGCCGGCCGCATTGGCATCGGCCCGGTCCTCGCCATCGGCGTGCTGATACTCTACCTTATCCAGACCCTGTTTCTCGGCTCGGACGGCGCCGGAAACTGAGGTGGGACGGCAGGAGACAGCCATGCGCCCGGGCGATGACCTCTGGCGGCTTGAAACGGCGTTCTGGACCAGCGGCCGCGACAGCGCCCGCGCCACCACGGCGGCGGGCGCGATCGTGATCTATCCCTATCCGCTGGGGATCCTGCAGGGCAACGACATCTGGGCGCACCTGCCGGCCGACACCGGCTGGCGCCTGATCGAGATGGCCGACCGCAGCGTAACCCGGCAGGGGCCGGTCGCGGTGCTGGCCTATCGCGTCCGCGCACAGAAGGACGCCACCCCGATTCACGCGGCGCTCTGCGCCTCGACCTGGCTGAACGATGCCGGGCGCTGGCTGCGGCTTTCGCATCAGCAGACCCCGGTGGTATGACAGGCGCGGCGGCAAAGGCCCGCGCAACGGAGGACACATGAGTTACACCATCAACCGGCTGATTCCGGGCACCGATATCGAAAGCATCGACGCACGCACCCGCGCCGCGCTTGCGACGGAAGGTTTCGGCGTGCTGACCGAGATCAACGTCACGGCGACGATGAAGGCAAAGCTCG
>JAFIEE010000132.1 GCA_020832705.1 Paracoccaceae bacterium | reverse complement strand
CTCACCGGTCGCCTCCCCGGTTCCGCGGGTCGTCGCCCGGGGCGTCTTCGTCATACGCCGGGGGGGGGGGCGCGGGCCCCCAACAGCAGTCCGGCCCAAACACCCCGCCGGGGGCGCCGGGGTGATCCCGTGCGCCCGCCGCAAGGACCGGGCAACACCGCCCCAAGGAGAGCGGCGCTCACGCAGGCGCTGCCGGACAAAGCAAAACACGCGAATGGAGAGAGACAATGCGTCACGGACACGGTTACCGCAAACTCAACCGCACCCATGAACACCGCAAGGCCATGTTCGCCAACATGGCCGGGTCGCTGATCGAGCATGAACAGATCAAGACCACGCTTCCCAAGGCCAAGGAACTGCGCCGGGTGGTGGAAAAGATGATCACCCTGGCCAAACGCGGTGACCTGCACGCCCGGCGCCAGGCGGCCGCACAACTGAAGCAGGACATGCATGTTGCCAAGCTCTTCGACGTGCTGGGCCCGCGCTATGGCGAGCGTCAGGGCGGCTATGTCCGCGTGCTCAAGGCGGGCTTCCGCTATGGCGACATGGCACCGATGGCGATCATCGAATTCGTGGACCGCGATGTCGATGCCCGCGGCGCCGCCGACCGCGCGCGCCTGGAAGCCGAAGACGCCGCGGACTGAACCCTAAGGCCGCGCCTGCGGCCTGATCCGGCCGATTGCCCCGCCCCGCCCCCGCAGGGCGGGGTTTTTTCACGGCGTGCCCGGCGTCGTCGCGCTGCCCGGCAGACCACACGTGCGGCGCCCCCGGAGCGCTGCGCCCTGTCACGGAACACTGACGGTCCGACCCGCGCGCGGGCACCAGTGTAGCGGCGGAAACACGAACAGATCGATTCGCAGCACCGGCTTCCTGCGTCAAGCGGGTTCTTTTGTTGCGGGCTGCGGTCGCCCGGGGGTATCTTTCCCCCGACTCGCATTGTCCTGGGGGGGACTGGCGACGCCCGGACACGGGGCACCTGCGCCGCGTGTGCCAATGCATCGATCCGAGGGGCGGGTGTCCGCCTGATCCGGCTCCGTGGTCTTGGCCGCGGAATGATGTGTCTTGCGGGGCGGCCGACCCTCGAAACAGATGTCGAACGCGCTCTGGCGCCTGCGAACCATGGTTTCGCGCAGCACAGTGCCGTTCCCTTCTGTCCGGACAGTTCGAAGATGGCGGCGTTGCCGGGCGCTTGACCCGGTTTGCGTGAATGAAACGAGCAGCGAGCTGGGCGGGACAATATGGACAAGGGCATGTGGGAGCAGGCATCGGCAGAGCTACGCAATACCATCGGTGAAACTCATTATCAGACCTGGATTACCCGGTTACAGTTCATCGGGCTGGAGAATTCCGTGGCGCGCTTTCACGCCCCCACCACCTTTGTCGGCGATTGGGTCAGCCGGAATTACGCTGACAAGATCCTGAACGGCATCAACGCCGCGGGCGGCCAGGCCAGCCGGATCGACATCAAGGTGGCGGACCTGCCCGCCACGCATGCCATGACGCAACGGCCCACGGGGAACGGCGCTGCCGCAGGCGCCGAACCCGCCCGCGCCCCGGTCCCCGCCCGCGCGAGCGCCACCGACAGCGAGCTGCCGGGCGCGACGCTTGATCACCGCTTCCGGTTCGAGAATTTCGTCGTCGGAAAACCCAACGCGCTGGCCCATGCCGCCGCGCGCCGCGTGGCCGAGGCGGGGCCGGTGACCTTCAACCCGCTGTTTCTTTATGGCGGCGTGGGTCTGGGCAAGACCCATCTGATGCACGCCATTGCCTGGGAATTGCGCGCCGGACGCCCGGACCTGCGGGTGCTTTACCTTTCCGCCGAACAGTTCATGTATCGCTTCGTCCAGGCCCTGCGCGACAAGGCGATCATGGATTTCAAGGGGCTGTTCCGCTCGGTCGATGTGTTGATGGTGGATGACGTGCAGTTCATCGCGGGGAAGGAAAGCACGCAGGAAGAGTTCTTTCACACCTTCAACGCGCTGGTGGACCAGAATCGTCAGATCGTCATTTCCGCCGACCGCGCCCCGGGCGAGATCAAGGGCCTGGAGGACCGGATCAAGTCGCGCCTGCAATGCGGGCTGGTGGTGGACCTGCACCCCACGGATTATGAATTGCGCCTGGGTATCCTGCAGCAGAAGGCCGACCAGTATGCTGACACCTATGGCACGCTGACCATCCAGCCCGGCGTGCTGGAATTCCTCGCGCACCGGATCACCACCAATGTCCGCGTGCTCGAAGGCGCGCTGACCCGGCTTTTCGCCTTTGCCAGCCTGGTGGGGCGCGAAATCGACATGGATCTGGTGCAGGAATGCCTGGCCGATATCCTGCGCACCTCGGAACAGCGCGTGACGGTCGAGGAAATCCAGCGCAAGGTCGCCGAGCATTACAACGTGCGGCTGGCGGACCTGATCGGCCCCAAACGAATGCGCACCATCGCCCGGCCGCGGCAGGTGGCGATGTTTCTGTCCAAGGAACTGACCGCGCGCTCCCTGCCCGAGATCGGGCGCTGCTTTGGCGGGCGCGACCATACGACCATCATGCACGGGGTGCGCAAGATCACCAGCCTGCGCGAATCCGACCGGCAGTTGAACGAGGATCTGGACCTGCTGCGCCGCCTGTTGCAAAGCTGACCCTGCGCGGCGAAAAGCCGTGTGTTGCCGCTTGTAGCGGCGCGGTTTTTCGCTAGGCTCTGGCTCCCCGGCATTGCGGCCATGCGATGCGCGCGGGCGCGGATCGGCAAGGGACAGGCACGATGAAGATCAGCATGGAACGCGGGGTCTTGCTCAAGGCGGTGGGGCAGGCGCAGTCGGTGGTGGAACGGCGCAACACCATCCCGATCCTTGCCAATGTGCTGATCGAGGCCGAGGGCGATCAGGTCAGCCTGCGCGCCACCGACCTGGACATCGAGGTGGTGGACCGCGCGCCCGCGCAGGTGGAACGCCCCGGCGCCACCACGGTTTCGGCGGTGCTGCTGCACGAGATCGTGCGCAAGCTGCCCGATGGCGCGCTGGTGGGGCTGGCCCATGACCCGCGCACCGAGCGGCTGACCGTCACCGCGGGGCGCTCGAACTTCGCGCTGGCCACGCTCCCGCGCGAGGATTTCCCGGTCATGGCGAGTTCGGAATACAGCAGCAATTTCAGCGCCAAGGCCGGCGCGTTGAAGCGGCTGTTCGAAAAATCGAAATTCGCCATCTCGACCGAGGAGACGCGCTATTACCTGAACGGCGTCTACATGCATGTCGCGGACGGCGAGGATGGGCGCGTGCTGCGCTGTGTGGCCACCGACGGGCACCGGCTGGCGCGGATCGACATGCCCCTGCCCGAGGGCGCGGCCGAGATGCCCGGCGTGATCGTCCCGCGCAAGACCGTGGGCGAATTGCGCAAGCTTCTGGAAGATGACGACATGGACATCGCCGTATCGGTGTCGGAAACCAAGCTGCGCTTCGCCACCCCGGACATCATCCTTACATCGAAGGTGATTGACGGAACCTTCCCCGATTACACCCGCGTCATCCCCACCGGCAACACCCGGCGGCTGGAGGTGGACGCCAGCGAATTCGCCCGCGCCGTGGACCGGGTGGCGACGGTGTCCTCGGAACGCTCGCGCGCGGTGAAGCTGGCGATTGACGAAGACCGGCTGGTGCTGTCGGTCAACGCCCCCGACAGCGGCGCCGCCGAGGAGGAACTGGTCGTGGCCTATGGCGACGAGCGGCTGGAAATCGGCTTCAACGCGAAATACCTGCTGGAAATCGCCAGCCAGGTGGACCGCGAGAACGCGGTGTTCCTGTTCAACTCGTCGGGCGATCCGACGCTGGTGCGCGAAGGGTCCGACACTTCGGCGGTCTATGTCGTCATGCCGATGCGCGTGTGACGCCGCGCCCCGGCGTGACCCCACCCACCCACCCGTCACGCCGGGGCGCGGCGCGCTGATCCGGGCCGCGGGGAGGCTGGCTGATGCCCTGCCATCTGACATCGCTGACCCTGCTGCGGTTCCGGTCGCACCTGCGCACGCGGCTGACACCTGACCCGCGCCCGGTGGCGATCTTTGGTGCCAACGGTGCGGGCAAGACCAATCTGCTGGAGGCAGTCTCGCTGCTTTCACCCGGGCGAGGGCTGCGGCGCGCCGCGCCCGAGGATCTGGCGCTGCGCCCCGATGCACAGGGCTGGAAGCTGCGGGCCGAGGTGGCGACCGGCGCGGGCGCGCGCGCGCTGGAAACCGGCGCCCTGCCCGGCCAGTCGCGCAGCGTGCGGATCGACGAGAAGGCCGCGCCGCAACTGGCGCTCGGCGGCGTGCTGGCGGTGCTGTGGCTGACGCCCGCCATGGACCGGCTGTGGACCGAGGCTGCCGAGGGCCGCCGCCGCTTCCTGGACCGTATCGCCATGAGCTTCGCGCCGGACCATGGTGGTGCGGTGCTGGCCTATGAGCGCGCCATGCGCGAACGCAACCGGCTCTTGCGCGATGCGGTCACCGACCCGGCCTGGTATCGCGCGCTGGAGGCGCAGATGGCCGAATCCGGCGCCCGCATCGCCGCCACCCGCCGCGCCGCGCTGGCCGCGCTGGCCGCGGCGACCGGGGCCGCGGAAACCGTCTTTCCCGCCGCCGATCTGGGCATCACCGGCCCGGAGGGCGTGCCGCAACCCGAAGCCGAGGCCGACATCGCCGCCGCGCTGGCCGAAACGCGCCGCCGCGACATGGCGGCCGGGCGCACGCTCATCGGCCCGCACCGCGCCGACCTGGCCGCGATCTTTGCCGCCAAGGGCCAGCCCGCGGCGCTGTGTTCCACGGGCGAACAGAAGGCGCTGCTGATCTCGCTGGTGCTGGCCAATGCCCGCGCGCTGATGGCGCAGCGTGGCGCGCCACCGGTCTTGCTACTCGATGAGGTTGCCGCCCACCTTGACGCCGACCGCCGCGCGGCACTTCATGCCGAGGTGCTGGCCCTGGGCGCACAGGCCTGGATGACCGGCACCGGGCCGGAACTCTTTGCCGGTCAGCGCGGGGCAATGCAGGGGCTGGAAGTGGTATCGGACGGGGGCGCATCGCAGGTGGTGGAGGCGGATTTGCCATGAGCGCTTCGCCCTTCGACCTGTTGCTCTATGCGGGCGCCATCCTGATCCTGTTCCTGACCCCCGGCCCGGTCTGGGTGGCGCTGACCGCGCGGGCGCTTTCGGGCGGGTTCCGGCAATCCTGGCCGCTGGCGGTGGGCGTTTCGCTGGGCGATCTGATGTGGCCACTGGCGGCGATCTTCGGTCTGGCCTGGATCCTGACCGTATACGACGGATTCATCGACAACCTGCGCTGGGTGGCGGTGGCGACCTTTGTCATCATGGGCGCCGCGCTGATCCGCAACGCCGACAGGCCGGTGAGTGCCGACAGCCGCCTGACCCGGCCCGGGCGGGCGTCCGGGTTCCTGGCCGGGGTGGTGGTGATCCTGGCCAACCCCAAGGCGATCCTGTTCTACATGGGCGTGCTGCCGGGCTTCTTCGACCTGGGCCGCATCACGGGCGCCGATATCGCGGCGATCCTGCTGATCTCGGCCATGATCCCGCTGGCGGGAAACCTTGGCCTGGCGATGATGATCGACCGGGTGCGGCGCTTGCTGCAATCGCCGCGCGCACTGGCCCGGACCAACCGGATTTCGGGCGCGCTGCTGATCGGGGTGGGGGTGCTGATCGCGCTGGGGTAACCCTTGCGTGACGGGCCGCGCGGACCCCCTGAATATGGTGTCCCGGGCGTGACATGGACCGCCCGACCGACTATACAGACCCTGACAAAACGGCAGGTTGGCGGAATGAGCGAAGCAGCAGCAGAAAACCAAGACTACGGCGCCGATTCCATCAAGGTTCTCAAGGGCCTGGATGCCGTGCGCAAACGGCCTGGCATGTATATCGGGGATACCGATGACGGGTCCGGGCTGCACCACATGGTCTATGAGGTGGTGGACAACGGCATCGACGAGGCGCTGGCCGGTCACGCCGACCGGGTGGAGGTCATCATCCACGCCGACAACTCGGTTTCGGTGATGGACAACGGGCGCGGCGTGCCGACCGATATCCACGCCGAGGAAGGTGTGAGCGCGGCCGAGGTCATCATGACCCAGTTGCACGCCGGCGGCAAATTCGACCAGAACAGCTACAAGGTCTCGGGCGGGTTGCACGGGGTCGGCGTGTCGGTGGTCAACGCCCTGTCCGACTGGCTGGAACTGCGCATCTGGCGCAACGGCAAGGAGCATGTCGCCCGCTTCGAACACGGCGAGACGGTGGAACACCTGCGCGTGGTGGGCGATGCCGAAGGCAAGAAGGGCACCGAGGTGCGGTTCCTGGCCTCGACCAGCACGTTTTCCAACCTCGACTACAGCTTCAAGACGCTTGAAAACCGGCTGCGGGAACTGGCCTTCCTGAACTCGGGCGTGCGCATCATGCTCGAGGATCACCGCCCCGCCGAAATGTTGCGCACCGAGCTGCATTACGAGGGCGGCGTGCGCGAATTCGTCCGCCATCTGGACCGCTCCAAGACCCCGGTCATGCCCGAACCCATTCACATCGAGGGCGAGCGCGACGGGATCGGCGTGGAAGTCGCCATGTGGTGGAATGACAGCTACCATGAAACCGTGCTGCCGTTCACCAACAACATCCCGCAGCGCGATGGCGGCACGCATATGGCGGGCTTTCGCGGCGCGCTGACCCGCACCATCACCCGCTATGCCCAGGACAGCGGCATCGCCAAGCGCGAAAAGGTCAGCTTCACCGGCGATGACGCGCGCGAGGGGCTGACCTGCGTGCTGTCCGTCAAGGTGCCGGACCCGAAGTTTTCCAGCCAGACCAAGGACAAGCTGGTATCGTCCGAGGTCCGCCCGGTGGTGGAATCGCTGGTCTCGGAAAAGCTGGCCGAATGGTTCGAGGAACACCCGGCGGAAGCGAAGCAGATCGTCTCCAAGATCGTCGAGGCCGCGCTGGCCCGTGAAGCGGCACGCAAGGCCCGTGACCTGACCCGGCGCAAGACGGCGCTGGACGTGGCCTCGCTGCCCGGCAAGCTGGCGGATTGTCAGGAACGCGATCCGGCCAAGTCGGAGCTTTTCATCGTCGAGGGCGACAGCGCCGGCGGGTCGGCCAAGCAGGGACGGTCGCGCCAGAATCAGGCGGTGCTGCCACTCAAGGGCAAGATCCTGAACGTGGAGCGCGCCCGCTTCGACCGGATGCTGTCCAGCCAGGAGATCGGCACGCTCATCACCGCGCTGGGCACCGGAATCGGCCGCGACGAATTCGACCTGTCGAAGCTGCGCTATCACAAGATCATCATCATGACCGACGCCGATGTGGACGGCGCCCATATCCGCACGCTGCTGTTGACCTTCTTCTTCCGGCAGATGCCGGAGCTGATCGAGGCCGGGCACCTGTTCATCGCCGAACCCCCGCTCTACAAGGTCGCGCGCGGCAAGTCCGAGGTCTATCTGAAGGACCGCACCGCGCTGGAGGATTACCTGATCGCCCAGGGGGTGGAAGGCGCCATGCTGCGGCTGGGCTCGGGCGAGGAGATCGTGGGCACCGACCTTGCGCGCGTGGTCACCGAGGCCCGCGCCGTCCGCCGCGCGCTGGAAGCGTTTCCGACCCATTACCCGCAGCACATCCTGGAACAGGCGGCGATTGCAGGCGCCTTGTCGCCCGAAGCGCTGGCCAGCGCGCCGCAGGAACTGGCCGACCGCGTGGCCGCACGGCTGGACGCCGTGGCGGTGGAGTATGAGCGCGGCTGGCAGGGCCGGCCCACGCAGGACGGCGGGCTGCGGCTGTCCCGGATCCTGCGTGGGGTCGAGGAGGTGCGCACACTGGACGGCGGCGTTCTGCGCTCGGGCGAGGCGCGGCGCCTGGCATCGCACACGGGCACGCTGCAGGAGGTTTACGGCGCGCCCGCGACGCTGGTGCGGCGCGACCGGTCGCAGGTGATCCATGGGCCGGTGGCGCTGCTGATGGCGATTCTGGCCGAGGGCGAGAAGGGGCTGAGCCTGCAGCGCTACAAGGGTCTGGGCGAGATGAACCCGGATCAGTTGTGGGAAACCACGCTGGACCCCGAGGCACGGACGCTGCTGCAGGTCAAGGTCCAGGACCTGGCCGAAGCGGATGATCTGTTCACAAAGCTGATGGGGGATGTTGTCGAACCCCGCCGCGCCTTCATACAGTCCAATGCGCTGAACGTGGAGAATCTGGACGCGTGAGGCAAGACCGAGGCGCGCCCCGGCGCGTCTCCCACCCACCCACCCCGACGCGCCGGGGCGCGCGTTGCGCGGGCATCTGAGGAATGCGCATGGACCTTTCCGCCGTCACGTCAAGCTACCGCCGCTGGGCACCGGTATATGACGACACCTTTGGCCGGATCACCCGCAAGGGGCGACGGCAGGCGACCGAAGCGGTGAACGCCGCGACGGGCCGCGTGCTGGAAGTCGGCGTCGGCACCGGGCTGTCGCTGGGCGATTATGCCCCGCATCTGGAGGTGACGGGGATCGACTTTTCCGACGAGATGCTGGCCCGCGCGCGGCGCCGCGTGGCCGAGGACGGGCTGGCCCATGTGCGCGACCTGCGCCAGATGGACGCCCGGTCGCTGGACTTCCCCGACGGCCATTTCGACACGGTGGTGGCGATGTATCTGGTCTCGGTCGTGCCGGACCCGGAACGGGTGATGGCCGAGATCGCGCGCGTGTGCAAACCCGGCGGCCAGGTCATCATCGTCAACCACTTCGCCCGCGAGCGCGGCCTGCTGGCCTGGATCGAGCGGGTGTTCGCGCCGCTGGCGGGCTGGCTGGGCTGGCACCCGGATTTCCCCAAGGCGCGCATCCTTGGCGAGGGCGCGCTGGAAGTGACCGAGGAGCGTTCGCTGGGGCTGTTCACCTTCATCCGCATGGAAAAGAGCGCATGAGCATGATGCGCGCCATCGCCTATGAGCGCCCCGGCCCGGCCGCAGAGGTGCTGACCCTGCGCGATCTGCCCCGCCCGGACCCCGGCCTGGGCGAGGTGCGGGTGCGGGTCGTTCTTTCCGGGGTGAACCCGTCGGATGCCAAGACCCGCGCCGGGGCGCGCGGCGCGCCGGCCTGGCCGCTGGTGGTCCCGCACAGCGATGGCGCCGGGGTGATCGACGCGGTGGGCGCGGGCGTGGACCCCGCGCGCGTGGGCCAGCGCGTGTGGCTGTGGAACGCCGCCTGGGGCCGGGCCATGGGCAGTTGCGCGGAGTATGTGACCCTGCCCGCAGCGCAGGCGGTGGCGCTGCCCGATGCGGCGCGCTTCGCCGATGGGGCCTGCCTGGGCATTCCCGCGCAGACCGCGCATCGCTGCGTCTTTGGCGACGGGCCGGTGACAGGGCAGCGCGTGCTGGTCACCGGCGGCGCGGGGGCGGTGGGCGCCTATGCGGTGCAGATGGCAAGGCTTGGCGGCGCGGCGCAGGTGGTCGCCACCGTCAGCGGGCCGGACAAGGCCGCGCATGCGCGCGCCATGGGCGCTGATGCGGTGGTGAACTACCGCGACGGCGACACGGCGGCGGCGATCCTGCAGGCCACGGGCGGCGCGCGGGTGGACCGGATCGTCGAGGTGGAGTTCGGCGGCAACCTGCAGGTCACGCGCGCGGTACTGGCCGAGAACGGCGTGATCGCGGCCTATGGGTCGATGGCGGCGCCCGAACCGGTGCTGCCCTTCTATCCGATGATGTTCGATGCCCAGAGCCTGCACATGGTGCTGGTCTACAAGCTGCCGCAGGCCGCGCGGCAGGCGGCCATTGCGGACCTGACCCGGTGGCTGGAGGCCGGTGCGCTGCAGCACCCGGTGGCGGCGGTGCATCCGTTCGACGCCACGGCGCAGGCCCATGACGCGGTGCTGGCGCCCGGGCGGATCGGCGCGATGCTGGTGCGCGTGGCCGAGGACGGCTGAGCGGGCGCGCGCCCCTTGCCACCCATCGGCACAAACGCCCCCCCCCGGCCCACCGCCCCCCCCCACCCCCATTGCACCCGCCACCCCCCCCCAGCACCCAACGACGAGGGGCCGG
>JAFIEE010000131.1 GCA_020832705.1 Paracoccaceae bacterium | reverse complement strand
GGTGGCCGGGGGGGGGGGGGGGGGGGGGGGGGGGGGGGCGGCCGCGTCGGGCTGGGGGGCCGGGGGGGGGGCGGCCGCCCCCGGCGCCAGTGGCGCGCCAACCGCGGGGCCCCCACGGGCCCCCCGCCCCAGGGGGCCGCTGGCCCCCTTGGGAACCCCCCGGAGTATTTTTCGGCAAGATGAAGGAGGGCGCCGGATGCGTCCGATGAGCGAGAGCGAACTGGCCGAGGCGATCCGCAGCGCGGAGGGACCCTTGCGCGTGCGGGGCGGGGGGACGCGGCCTGTGGGGCGGCCTGTGACCGGGGCGGTTCTGGAAACCGGTGGCGTGCAGGGTGTGGTGCTCTATGAGCCCGGCGCCCTGACGCTGGTGGCGCGCGCGGGCACGCCGCTGGCCGAGGTGGAGGCGGCGTTGGCCGCCGAGGGGCAGATGCTGCCGTTCGAGCCCATGGATCACCGCCCGGTGCTGGGCACCGCGGGCGCGCCGACTGTTGGCGGCGTGGTGGCGGGGAATGTCTCGGGGCCGCGGCGGGTTGTGGCGGGCGCCTGCCGGGACAGCATGATCGGGGTGCGGTTCGTGGATGGGGCGGGCACCGTGCTGCGCAATGGCGGGCGGGTCATGAAGAACGTCACCGGCTATGATCTGGTGCGCCTGATGGCCGGGAGTTACGGCACGCTGGGGGTGTTGTCCGAGGTCGCCTTCAAGGTGCTGCCGGTGCCGGAGGCCGAGGTGTCGCTGGTGCTGGAGGGTGTGGCGCCGCAGCGCGCGGTCGCGGCGATGGCGGCGGCGCTGGGCTCGCCCTATGGCGTCAGCGGGGCGGCGCGGGAACCGGCCGGGCGGGTGCTCTTGCGGCTGGAGGGGCTTGCGGGGTCGGTGGCGCACCGGGCCGGGGCGCTGTCGGCGCTGCTGGCGCGGTTCGGCGCCTGGGGGCGGATCGAAAAGGAGGAAAGCCGCGCGGCCTGGGCTTCGGTGCGCGATGTGGCGGCGCTTTCCGGGCTGGCCGGGGATGTGTGGCAGGTCTCGGTGAAGCCTTCGGATGCGCCCGCGGTGATGGAGCGGGCCGGGGGCGTGGCGCTCCTCGACTGGGGCGGCGGGCTGGTCTGGCTGGTGCAGTCCGAGGGCACCGACCTGCGCGCGAAGCTTGCCGGGCTTGGCGGGCATGCAACGCTGGTGCGCGCCTCCGAGGCGACGCGGGCGCGGATCGCGGTGTTTCACCCCGAACCCGCGCCGCTGGCGCAACTGGCGGCGGGCCTGCGCGCGAAGTTCGACCCGCGCGGGGTGCTGAATCCCGGATTGATGGGCTGAGGGGGTGCGGCGATGCAGACGAATTTCACCGAAGAGCAACTGAAGGACCCCGCCACCGCGCGGTCGAACGAGGTGTTGCGCGCCTGCGTGCACTGCGGGTTCTGCACCGCCACCTGTCCGACCTATGCGGTGCTGGGGGACGAACTGGACAGCCCGCGCGGGCGTATCTACCTGATCAAGGACATGCTGGAATCGGGCCGCCCGGCGGATGCGCGCACGGTGAAACATATCGACCGGTGCCTGTCTTGTCTGGCCTGCATGACGACCTGCCCCTCGGGCGTGCATTACATGCATCTGGTGGATCATGCGCGCGAATACATCGAACAGACCTACCGCCGCCCGCTGTCCGACCGGGTGCTGCGCTGGGTGCTGGCGAAGGTGCTGCCCCATCCCACCCGCTTCCGGCTGGCGCTGCTGGGGGCGAAGATCGGGCGGCCCTTTGCGTTTCTGATGCCTGATGCGCGGCTGAAGGCCATGCTGGCCATGGCGCCGAAGCATATCCCCCCGGTCAGCCGAAATGACGATCCGCAGACATTCCCCGCCCAGGGGCCCCGCCGGATGCGCGTGGCGCTGATGACCGGCTGCGCGCAGCGGGCGCTGAACACCGATATCAACGACGCCACCATCCGCCTTCTGACGCGGCTGGGCGCCGAGGTGGTGGTGGCCGAGGGCGCGGGCTGCTGCGGGGCGCTGACCCACCACATGGGCAAGAGCACCGAGAGCCACGCCACGGCGGCGAAGAACATCCGCGCCTGGTGGGCCGAACTGCAGGGCAAGGGTCTGGATGCGGTGGTCATCAACACGTCCGGTTGCGGCACCACGGTCAAGGATTACGGCCACATGTTCCGCAACCATGCGCTGGCGGCAGAGGCAGGGGCCGTGAGCGCGATCGCCATGGATGTGTCCGAGGTGTTGCAGAAGCTGGACCTGCCCGCAGGCGGCGCGCCGGTGCCGCTGAAGGTCGCCTATCACGCCGCCTGTTCGCTCCAGCATGGCCAGCAGATCAAGACCGCGCCCAAGGACTTGCTGAAACGCGCGGGGTTCGCGGTGGTGGAGCCGCGCGACGCGCATCTGTGCTGCGGATCGGCCGGGACCTACAACCTGATGCAGCCCGAAATCTCGGGCCAGTTGAAGGCGCGCAAGGTCGCCACGCTGGAAGCCACCGCACCGGATGTGATCGCCGCGGGCAATATCGGCTGCATGATGCAGATCGGCGGCGGCACTGGTCTGCCCGTGGTGCACACGGTTGAACTGCTGGACTGGGCAACCGGCGGCCCGCAACCGCCCGCATTGCGCGGTGCACAGCAAGCCACGGGCAAGGCGGCGGTTCCACTTCTGCGCTGATCCATGGCGCGGCCGCAAGCTACACTCGCGTCTTGCGCGAACGGGCGCGCAGATGCGGCCTCGGGCTGCCCGGGCTTCGCCAATCGGAGCCGAAGCATCGGAGATTTCGGTGTCTCCAAATTGCCCCAACCCTGAGACACGTGGGTTTATTCATCTTTCCGCAATTGTCCGATGCAAACTTGTCGGTTAAAACACTTTTTGTGAAGAAGCCTGTCGTTCAGCGCACAGCGCGCTGCAATAACCCCGAGGTTGAGCATGAGAGATTTCCCCGAAAGCGTTGGAATCAAGGCGCAGAAGCGCAAGGCATTCGTCCGTGACTGGATCGCGCGCAATCAGCGGAAACTGGCGGGCGGGCTGGCCAGCGGGATGCTGGTGCTGCCGCTGATGGCGCAGGCGCAGGCCGAGGGGTTCGTCAACGTCAACGAGATCCGCGGCATCCAGAGCATCCAGCAGTTGCCCGACGGCACGCTCCGGCTGATCCTGAACAACGGCCAGCAGGTGATCATCCAGGACGCGGATGTGATCGTGACTGCGGACGGGGATATCCTGATCAGCCAGGCAGCGGCGGACATGGTGGCCACGCTGGTCGGTGTCGATGCCGGGGTGATCGGCGGCACCGAGATCATCGCCGCCGGTGCGGCGGCCGGGCTTCTGGCTGCGGCGGCCGGGGGCGGGAGCGGCGCCGAGCCCGAACCGCCGGTGCCGACGCTGAACCTTGCGCAGGTGGAGTCGCAGACGTTCGAGCAGGTGTTCGGCGCCCCGCCGCCCGCCGGGGCGACCCACGTGTTCGTCAAACTGGGCGAAGGCGAGAATACGTTCGAGGTCGCGGCCAACCAGGACGGTGATGGCAACTGGACCTTCGGCTTCCCCCCCGAATTCCTGGACGCGCTGCAGGGCCAACAGGTGCTCAGCTTCCGCGCCGAGCGCGAGGTGCTGGACGAAAACGACGAACCCACCGGCGAGTTTGAGCAGATCGGCAGCGGCAGCGCCAATGTCTTTATCGACACCATTCCGCCGGTGATCGACATCACCGAGGTGGCGGGCAGCGACAATGTACTGAACGCTGCCGAACAGGAAACCGGTCTGGTCGTCGAAGGCACCACCGATGCCGAGGACGGGCAGGAGGTGACCGTCCTCGTCGAGGACGCCCTTGGCAGCGTCGTCGTCACCGGCACCGCGACCGTCGAGAACGGTGAATGGCGCGCCGTGATTGATGCGATCGATCTTCTGGATGACGCGGACTACACCGTGATCGCCGCGGTCGAGGATGCGGCCGGCAACAAGCCCGATCTGGCCGCCCAGGCCACGTTCACCACCGATTTCACCGCCACCATCGCCATCGACCCGGTGGATGACCTGACCACCGCCGACAGTTTCTTCGATCTGGTGATCCGCGGCGACACCGATGGTGTCGAGCAAGACCAGATGGTGACAGTGAGCTTTGGCGGAATTCCCTACGGGCCGGTCCCGGTGGGCGCCGATGGCACATGGGAGGTCACCATCCCGCAGGCGGATCTTGCGGCGCTGCGCGATGAGGGCGTCGAAAGCGTCATGGTGGGCGCCAATGTCGAGGATCTGGCCGGCAACATCGCGGGCACCTCCGAGAGCATCCCCGCCACCTTCACGCCGCCGTCGCTGACCATCACCAGCCCGGCCGAGGACCTGACGCTGAATGCCATGACCGTGGCCGGTGGCCTCGAGATCGCGGGCACGACGGTGCCAGGTGCGACAGTCACCATCGGCATCAACCCTGCTCCTCCCCCGCCCGTCGCCGATGGCGATGGCAACTGGTCGGTCACCATCCTCGCGGATGACCTGCCCGCCGATGGCGTCTACACCATCACCGCCAGCGCCGAGTTGAACGGGATTGCGGTGGCGCCGGATGCCACCGTCGGCCTGATCATCGACACCGTGGCGCCGACCGTGACCATCGACCCGTTCGACTTCGGCCCCGTGCTCAACAGCACCGAGCGTGACGACGGCGTCAGCATCACCGGCACGGTCAGCGACGCGGGCACGCCGGACCTGTCCGATATCGTCATGGTGCTCACGGTCGATGGGGTTTCCGTTCCCGTCACCATCAGCACGGACGGCACGCCGACCGCGACATGGACCGCCAACGTGCCGACCGGGCTTCTGGGCGATCTGGACGATGACGCGGAGATCGAGGTCTCGGTCACCGCCACCGACCCGGCGCAGAACACTTCGGACCCCGTGACGGAAAGCTTCGACACCGATTTCACCGCCGAAATCTTCGTCGATGATGACCTGAGCATCACCACCATCAACCAGTTCATCGGGTTCGAGGTGACGGGCACCACCAACGGGGTCGAGGACGGGCGCACCGTCACCGTCACCTTCGAGGGCGAGGACTATACCGGCACCGTTGACTGGGACACCTGGTCGGTGCCAATCCCCGCCGACGTGATCGCGGATCTGGATGACGAGACCGAGTTTTCGTTCACGGCCGCAGTTTCCGATGTGGCCGGAAACAGCGACAGCGCCAGCAGCAGCGTCAGCACCGATTTCTCGCAACCCGCGCTGGCCATCACCAGCCCCGTCGACGGCAGCTTCATCAATGCCGACGCGGCCAACGAGGAGCTGGAGGTCACAGGCATCGCGCTGCCGGGTGAATCGGTGACCGTCACGCTCGAGGGCGGGGCAACCCGCACGTTTCCCGAGGTTCCCGTCGGCAGCGTATGGTCCGTCACCTTCGATCCGGACGATCTGCCCGATGCGGACGGACCGGTCGTGATCACCGCCGAAAGCGAGATCGAAGGCACGCCCGTCACCATCACGGTCACGGTCACACTGGACACGGAGCCGCCGGACGCCCCGACCATCGCTCTGGCCGAGGACACCGGCACGGTTGCGGGAGAAACCAGCAACGGTCAGGTCGATGTGAGCGGACTGGAACCCGGCGGGCGGGCGGAGTATTCGCTCGACGGCGGCACCGAATGGATCCCGTTCGAAGGCGACAGCTTCACGCTGGAGGATGACGGCGCCTACACCGTGACCGTGCGCCAGTTCGACGCCGCGAACAACGGCTCGCCCAACTCGAACGAAATCAGCTTCACGCTGGACACCGAAGCCCCCGCCACGCCGACCATCGCGCTGGCCGAGGATACCGGCACGGTTGCGGGTGAGACCAGCAATGGTCAGGTCGATGTGGACGGGCTGGAGGCCGATTCGATCCGCGAATACTCGCTGGACGGCGGCACGAGCTGGACGGGATTCACCGGCGACAGCTTCACGCTGACGGGCGATGGCGCAAAGAACGTGACCGTGCGCCAGACGGATGGCGCGGGCAATGTGTCGGACACGTCCGACCCGCTGGAATTCACGCTGGACACCGAAGCCCCCGCCACGCCCACCATCGCGCTGGCCGACGACACCGGCACGGTTGCGGGTGAGACCAGCAACGGTCAGGTCGATGTGGACGGGCTGGAGGCCGATTCGATCCGCGAATACTCGCTCGACGGCGGCACGAGCTGGACGGAATTCACCGGCGACAGCTTCACGCTGACGGGCGACGATGACTATAGCGTGACCGTGCGCCAGACCGATGGTGCGGGCAACGTGTCGGACACGTCCGATCCGCTGGAATTCACGCTGGACACCACGCCGCCCGAGGTCACCATCACCAGCCTGGCCGGAATCGCGGCGGGCGACAGCCTGACCGCCGGCGAACTGTTCGACAGCGAAGGCGCACAGCTTTCGAATATCATCGTGACCGGAACTGCCCTTGGCGCACCGGATGGCGCCACTGTATCTCTGGTGCTGGGCGGAAGCACGGCGTTGGTCTTGTTGCCTCCGCCAACGGTGACCGGTGAGGAAT
Source organism: Paracoccaceae bacterium (assembly GCA_020832705.1). Taxonomy (GTDB): domain Bacteria; phylum Pseudomonadota; class Alphaproteobacteria; order Rhodobacterales; family Rhodobacteraceae; genus Rhabdonatronobacter. The sequence continues at coordinate 3,567 of JAFIEE010000131.1, read as the reverse complement.
GGACTGCAGAGATCCCGTCGCAATCGCTGCGCGATACCTTCGGCGATCAGGGACCGGCCGAAATCGAAGCCCGGATAACGGACGGTGCCGGAAACACGGGTGTCGGCACGCTCGATTTCACCATGGACGTGGTTGTTCCGGCCATCACCATCACCGATCCCGAAGACGGCTTCGTCATCGGGATCGATGAATTCGAGAACGGCGTGACCATCGCGGGCACCACCACCGACGTGCCCGCCGGGCAGGAAGTGACCATCACCTTCAAGGACAGCCCGGACGACGATGAGGGCTTCGAGGCCACCGCAGAAGTCCAGCCTGACGGGTCATGGTCGTTGCTCATCCCGCCGGAAACGGTGCAGGGCGGAGCGGACGAGGTCGATTTCATCCTCACCGCCAGCGTCAGTGACGGCGTCTTTCCCGCGCCGGTCACCGACAGCATCGACATCAGCACCGATATTCCGCCCCAAGTCACCATCAACCTGGGCGAAGACGGCGCGCTGATCATCGCCGATGTGGCGGAAAACGGGCTGACCATTTCCGGCACCACGCGCGGGGTGCAGGAAGGGCAGCGTGTCATCCTGCAGATCGACGAAGGGGATGGTGACGGGCCGTCCGATATTTTCGAAGAGTTCGAGGACAACCCGACCGTGCAGGCCGATGGCACCTGGTCGGTGTTCATCCCCGACCACGATCTGGATGGCGTCGAACCGGGGATGGCGCTCACCTTCCTGGCCGATGTCAGCAACGAGTCGGGGCGCGCGGCGGATACGGCCAGCACGACAGTTGTGGCTTATGAGGCTTCGGTTTCCTTTCTGGAAGCTTCCGGAACAGGCCCTGGTGGCGAATTGCTGTTCGACCTGCGTGTCGATCCGGACCGTGTCGAAGGCGATGTACTCAATGTCATAACAATGTCTGTCGAATTCGACCCTGCTGTGGTGCAGATCGCCGCAGCGCAGTTTTCGGCGCCGGTCGCCATCGACCCAACCGCAGTCATTCCCAACACCTTTGCTGTTTCGCCATTCTTTGGGATCGGTGCGGCGAACACAGAGGGCTTCTTTACGTTCAACGGCCTGACGTCCGACGGCATCGACAACTTCCCGACCACGCCGATCGCCCGGATCGCGTTCACCCAAGTCACGGTCGATGAGGTCGCTGAAATCATTCTTGCTCGACAGGACGATAGCGTTCTTGCATCATCGGATCGGTTCCTGTCCGAACCCGATCCCGAAGCATTTGCCGCAACCCCAGGGCCGGTCAGTTATTTCTGGGGCACCGATGATGATGACGTCATCGAGGCGTCGAACTGGGATTCCTTCATCCGCGGGCGCGGCGGGGATGATCAGATCGACGTCTCGGCGCCGGGGGTGAACACCATAATCTTCGAACCCACGTTTGCCCTGAACGGCGAGGACGAGATCACCGGCTTCACCATAGGGGGCGCACTCCCTGACCGGATCGGCATCGCCTTCAACGATGACTTCGCGCAAAGCGACCTGCGCGGGACCGGGGAATTCTTCCAGATCATCGAGGCGGGCGACAGCATCTCGGCAAACACCGGGTTTGTGGTCTTCACAACCGATTTCACCGGGGTGGATGATTCTGTGGTTGCGGAAGAAATTTCGGATGTCGGCCTTGGGGAGGACGAGTCGATCTTCGCCCTGGTCGGCGACGAAGAAGGCTACAGCCTCATCCGACTCTTCCGGGACGGCGCCGCTGACCCCGTTTTCGAAGAACTGGCGTTCTTCGAAGGGGGGTCCGTATTCGACCTCGCGGACTTCTCGTCCGCCAATATCCTCGGGTTCGAGCAGTTCACCACCTGATCCCGGGGCCGGAACGCGTGCGCGCAGGCGCCGGAATGGAGCAGATGACCGGGCCGATTGACAGTGAACTGGTTCCCGTCAGCGCCGGGCGGCATGGCCCCCGGCGCTGGCGGCGCTTTGCCAGCTACGCTTTCGCAAAGCCGCTGCGCACGGTTCCCGTGGTTCTGGGCGAGCACGAACAGATCGCCGCGAACCTGCCGATCCTGTTCGCGGGCCATGGCGCGGGGCTGGCGCCGGTGGCGCTGCTGCGCGTGGCGGCGACGGGAGACACCGCGCTGGTGGCGCCGAACGGGGTCTGGCGCGGCAGCTATGTGCCCTCGCTCCTGCGGGTGCATCCGTTTTCGGCCCGCCCGGCCGGGGATGCGTTCGAGCTTCTGGTGAATGAATCCAGCGGGTTGATCACCGACGACCCCGCCGACGAACGGTTCTTTGACGATGACGGCACCCTGGCCGCGCCGCTGGCCGCCGTGGTTGATTTCTTCCGCCAGCGGGCCGAGGCCGCGCAGCGCACCGCCGCCGCCTGCCGCGAGTTGGAACAGGCCGGGCTGCTGACCGACCCGCCCGAAGGCAGCCCGCTGGCCGGGTTTCGCGTGATCGCGCGCGATCCGCTGGCCGACCTGCCGCGCACCCGCATCGCCACCCTGCACCGCTCCGGCGCGCTGGCGCTGGCGCAGGCGCATCTGGTCGCGCGCCATCATATCGGGCTGCTGGCCCATGCCGAGGCGCGCCTGTCCGAGCCCGCGCCCGAGCCCGCGCCCGCAGCCGCGCCCGGCGCCCCCGCGGACCCGCTGAAGGCCCGCGAAGCCGAGCGGTTGAGCGGCTTTCTGGACGCGCTGGCCGAGGCGCAGGACAGCGACCCCTTCGGGCCGGGGTCGGCATGAGGCGTCCTGCGGCATCCATCGTGCGCATCGCGCTCGCCGGGGCGGGGCTGGCGCTGCTGGCGGGTTGCGCCGAAGCGCCCGGGGCCACCGGTCCGGCGGTGGCCGACAGCGATGCCGTGCCCGCCACCGCCGCCCCGGCCCCGCCCCGGGTTTCGACCCGGCTGGCGGGCACTGCCTTCGGCCAGAGCATCGCGCAGGCGGCCATGACCAGCCCCGACCGGCAGGCCGCCGCCGCCCGGGTGCGCGAGGCCGAGGCCGGGCTGCAGGCCGAAACCGGCGCGTTTCGGCCGCAGGTCTCGCTCGGCGCCGCGGCGACGACACGGATCGGTGGCGGATCGGACGCCACGCCGCTGGTCCGGGTGCGCCAACTCATCTACGACGGCGGCGCCAGCCGGGGGCGCCAGGCCGCCGCGCAGTCCCGCGTGGTCCAGAGCGAAAGTGACCGGCTGGGCGCGCTGGCGGCGCTGACCTATGACGCGGTCGAGGTCTGGCACGACCTGCGCGCCGCCCGCCAGCGGCTGGCACTGGCCGAACGCAACCAGCGCGCGCACCGGCAGTTTCTGGCCCAGATCGAGGACCGCGCCGCCGCCGGAGCGGGGGCAGAACCCGAGGTGCTGACCGCGCGTTCGCGGCTGGCCAATGCCACCACCCGCGCGATCGAGGCGCAAGCCCGGATGGAACGCGCCACCGCTGCCTATGTGCGCGCCTTTGGCCAGGCGCCGCGCGGCGATCTGGCCGCCGCACCGCCCGCGCCGGCCCTGCCTGCGGGCGCCGAGGCCGATGTGATTGCCACCAGCCCGCGCCTGCGCAGCCTGCAGGCCGCGATCAAGGCCGCCGAGGGCGATCTGGCCGCCGCCCGCGCCGCC
>JAFIEE010000130.1 GCA_020832705.1 Paracoccaceae bacterium | reverse complement strand
CGGGCGGCCGCCAGCCGCGCCACGGCGTCCACGCGCCGCCCCGCCGCCCAATCGGCCAGCGCCGCATCCTCGCGCCGCGCCCAGGCGCCCAGCCGGGCCAGGTCCCAGAGCTTCCACAGGATCAGCGCCAGCGTCAGCACCGACAGCGCGGCGATCACCCAGAGCGCCGGGCCGCCCCGGTCCAGAAAGGCGATCAGCGGTTGCAGCGGCAGGGCGGTCATCGGATCACCTCGAGCGGTTGGCAGACGGGGCCGTGGGGGGTCTGGGCGACATGGGCGGTGATATGGAACACCTCGGCCAGCAGCCCGGCGCTCAGGACCTGCGCGGGCGGGCCGTCGGCGGCCACGCGGCCCCGGTGCAGGGCGATGATCCTTGTGCAGTGGCGCGCGGCAAGGCCAAGGTCATGGAGCGAGGCGACAACGCTGCGCCCTGCCGCCGCCTCGGCCGCGAAGGCGCGCATCAGCGTGATCTGGTGCGCGGGGTCCAGCCCGGCGGCGGGTTCGTCGGCCAGGATCAGCGGCGTGTCCTGCGCCAGCACGCGCGCGATCAGCACCCGCGCCTGTTCGCCCCCCGACAGCCGGTTGGCGGCGCGGGTGCGGAAGCTCTCCAGCCCCATGCGGGCGATGGCGGCGTCAATGGCTGCGCGGTCGGCGGGGGCCAGTTGCGCGCCCCGGGGCAGGTGCGGCAGGCGCCCCAGCGCGATCAGGGTTTCCACCGCCACAGGCCAGGCGATCTCGCGCGATTGCGGCATCCAGGCGACGGCGCGGGCGCGGGCCTGCGCTGGCATCGCGGCCAGCGAGGACTGCCCCCGGTGCGGCAGCAAGCCCAGGGCGGCGCGCATGAGCGTGGTCTTGCCCGCGCCGTTGGGGCCGATCAGGCCCACGAACTCGCCCGCACCCACGGTGAGCGAGACATCCGCAAGCACCGTGCACGGACCGCGGGCGACGGTCAGGGCGTCAAGCGTCAGCATCACAACCCCTCCGCCCGCGTGCGCCAGATGAGGTGCAGAAACAGCGGCGCGCCCACCAGCGCCGTGACCACGCCGAGTTTCAGGTCACGGTCCGGCAGCACCAGCCGCACCGCCACATCCGCCGCCAGCAGCATCGCCGCCCCCCCCAGCGCCGAGGCCGGGAGCAGCGCCGAGGGGCGCGCGCCGACAAACGGGCGCAGGATATGCGGCACCACCAGCCCCACAAAGCCGATGGCCCCGGCAACGGCTGTGCCCGCGCCCACCACGCAAGCCGTGCCCGCAACCAGCATCAACCGCAGCCGGGTGAGCGAGATGCCCAGCGTTTCCGCAGCATCCTCGCCCAGCGTCAGCGCGTCCAGCCCCCGGCCCAGCCCCGCCAGCAGCACCCAGCCCACGGCCATCAGCGGCAGCGCCAGCCAGACATGGGTCATCGAGCGGTCCACCAGTGACCCCATCATCCAGAAAACGATTTCCGCCGCCGCAAAGGGATTAGGCGACAGGTTCAGCACCAGCGCCGTCAGTGCGCCCGCCAGCGCGGACACGGCGATCCCCGCAAGGATCAGCGTCAGCGACCCGCCGCGCGGTCCTGCCAGCGCCAGCAGAAGCCCCACCGCCAGCGCCGCCCCCGCCAGTGCCGCCAGCGGCAGGCCCAGCGCAAAGCTGGCGGCAAGGCCCGTCTGCAACGCGATCACCGCGCCCAGCGCGGCCGAGCCCGAAACCCCGATCAGCCCCGGTTCGGCCAGCGGGTTGCGCAGATAGCCCTGCATCGCTGCCCCCGCCAGCCCCAGCGAGGCGCCGATCATCACCGCCAGCAGCGCCCGCGGCAGGCGGATTTCGCGCATCACCAGCGCCTCGGCCGTGGCGTCGCCGCGCAGGAGTGCGGCCAGGGCCTGCGCGGGCGCGATCCCCGCCGGGCCGATCAGCAACGAGGCCGCGAAGAGGGCCAGCACCAGCGCCAGCAGCGCGGTCATCAGGCCGGGGTGGTCCCTCATGGCGCGCGCTCCACCGCATGGCGCAGGTGCGCAGCGGCGCGCAGCACATGCGGCGTGCCGCAGACCCAGTCGCTGTCGGCCAGCAGGGCGCGGCGCCCGGGGCCGGCCAGCGCGCGGGCGGCGGGGTGGCGCAGGACCTCCTCGGCGCGCGAGGCACCGGGGTAGGGCTCGGCCCCGATCACCATGTCCGGGGCCAACATCACCATGCTTTCCAGCGCCAGCCAGCCGCCCCCCGCGATCCCCGCCTCGGCGGCCACGTTGGACAGCCCCGCCAGCGTCAGGATCTGGTCGGCCATCGATCCGGTGCCCGAGGTGTAGTTGCCGGGGTTGTGCAGCACCGCGCGCGGGCCGGGCGCATCACGCGCTGCCGCGCGGAGGGTGTCCAGGTCGGCGGTGAAACTCGCGGCCATCGCCTCGGCGTCAGCCTCGCGCCCAAGGGCGGTGCCGGTGGCGCGCAGGGCGTCGGGCACATCGTCCAGCGTACGCACATCCGGGATCACCGTGACCGCAATGCCCAGCCGCCGCAGCAGGCTCACGGTGTAGGCCGAGGTCCAGGGCCCCGCCAGCACCAGATCGGGGGCAAGTGCGTGCACCTCTTCGGCCTGCGCGCGGTTGAGGTGCAGGCCGCGCGCGGCTGCGGCCATGACCGACACATGCGGGTCGGCGGCGACATGGGTGACGGACACAAGCTGCCCGGGCGCGGCCAGCATCAGTGCGAACTGGTCCGCGCACAGGTTGACCGAGACCACCCTTTCGGGTGGCCCCGATGCCGCCGCAGCGCTGGCCCCGATGAAGAGGGCCAGCGCCGCAGCGCGCGCGCTAGAACCGCCGCGCCAGCCCAAGATAGAACGCCCGGTCCGAGGTGCCGTAGCCCGCCACGGTCTGGTACTGACGGTTGAACAGGTTGTCGATGCGCAGCGTCACATCGGTCATGGCGTCGATTTCATAGCTGACCGAGGTGTTGACCACCGCATAGGAGGGCAGCGGCATCGCCCCGTTCCGGTCCAGCCGGTCCGACACGAAATGCAGGTTGCCATGCGCGCGCCAGCGCTCGGCGAAACGGGCATCCAGGCTCAGGCCCAGATCATGGCGCGGCACCCGGCCGATGCGCTGCCCTGCGCCCGGCCCGGCGGTGATGACGGCGTTGGTATAGGTGTAGCTGGCACCCAGTTCGATGTTTTCGCCGACGGGTGCGGCCAGTTCCAGTTCAACCCCGGTGCGGCGGGTGGCCTCGATGTTCTGGTTGATAAAGGTGTCGAAATCAAACGTGATCTCGTTGCGCGCAGTCAGATAGAACAGCGTCCCCGAGACCCGCGCCCCGTTGGCAAAGGCATAATCGGCGCCGATTTCGGCGCTGCGGCTGGTTTCGGGCTGGAGCGCCGGGTTGCCGAAATTTCCGAACCGCTCGGCGATTTCCGGCACGCGATAGCCGGTGGAGGCCGCGCCGCGCAGCGTCAGGTCCGGCGTGACCGCCCAGGCCGCCGAGATCCGCCCGGTTGTCTGCCCGCCGAAGACGGAATGCCGATCCTGGCGGAGGATGGCCGACAGGTCCAACCCCTCGACCGGCGCATACAGCGCCTCGGCAAAGGCGCCCCAGCGGCTTTCGGTAACGGCCAGTTCGGTTTCGCTGCCGCTGTCGCGTTCGATCCGTGCGCGCATGCGCTCGTAATCCAGCCCGTAGTTCAGGGTCAGCGCCGCGCCGACCGGGCTGGACCCGACGTAGCTTGCCCCGGTGCGCCGCCCCCGGAAATCATCGACCTGCTGCGAGCCGCTCCAGTGTTCGTAATCGTCACTGCGGTTCACGCTGAAATGGGTCACATCCAGCACATGCCGGTGCGCGCCCAGTTCGTACTCGCCAAAGACCCGCAGCCCGAATTCGCGGCGCCGCTCCACGTTGTCGGCCTCGGCGCCGAAGCCGTCGTATTCCCCGCGCGCGCGCTGCGCGAAGGCCGAGGCGCCGATGCTGAACGTGTCGGTGATGCTGTGGCGCCCGCTGACACTCAGCCGCGTGGCGCGAAAGCCGTCCGGGTCGATCCCGCCGTCATTCTCGTCGAAGGCGGAAAAGCCACGGGTCTGGAACCGGGTCAGGTTGAAGCTCAACTCGCCCGCTTCGGTCACGTTGCTGAAGCCCAGCGCGCTGTTGAAGGTCCGGTAGCTGCCCAGTTCGACGAAACTGCGCCCGCTGAAGCCCTCTTCCGTGCCCTGCCGGGTGGTGATGTTGATCACGCCCCCCACGGCGCCCGCGCCGAACCGCGCCGATTGCGAGCCGCGCAGCAGTTCCACCCGGCCGATATCGCCGGTGGTCAGCGTGCCCAGCGCGGGCGAGGAGTTGGGCGTGGACGGGTCGTTCACGCGGATGCCGTCGATATAGACGCTGGTGTAGCGCGGGTGCGCGCCGCGGATGCGGATATCGGCGGTGGTGCCGACAGGTCCGCTTTGCACCACGCCAACGCCCGGCAGGCGGCCGAGGAAGGTCGAAAGCTGCTGGTCGCCCGCGGCGCGCAGGTCATCCTCGGCGATGACGGTGACATTGGCGCCGGTGCTGGCGGTGTCGGTGGGGGTCAGGGCGTAGAAGAACACCACCTCGTCCAGATCGACGGCCTGCTGGGCCAGGGCGGGGGTGGAAAGCGCCAGCGCACTGGCGGAAAGGAAAAGCGCAAGGGATCGGTGGTGCATCTGCGTGCCATCCGTGGAGCGGCCGCGCATCGGGGCGGGGCCGGGGTCGGTGCCATGCCTGCGGACGGACTGCGCCCGCAGACGGTGAAATGTCACCTCGACGGACGGACCGTTACCCATGGCGCACCCCGCACCCGGGTAGGGTGATCACTTCGGCAGGTCTCCTGACTCGCGGGTCATCGCCTGGCCGGGCCTTCCCATGGCTGCTGCCACAGTGGCATGTTCCGACCGTGCTCGCCGCTTACAGTTGCGGGGGCAGTCCCGGCCTTGGCCACTTGCCGCAGGGGCATGGGCCGCACCGTGTTCCCTCTAACAGACGGCGTGCCGCCTGAACCGAAGCAAGGTCAGGCGTAGACCGAATCAGCGCAGGCGCACAAGCGAAAACCCCGCGCGACGAGGATTCGGGCGGGGGCGTCCGGGTCTGTGTTGCTGGATACGCACGGGCGCGCGGCCTGGATCAGGCGCGGACCGGATCAGGCGCGGATCATTCGCGCACGATGAACTGGAAGGTTTCGGACACGCCCGGCGCGGACACGGTCAGGTCCCAGCGCCCGGGGCGGGTCAGCTGGCCGTTGGCGACCATGTGGGTGTCGCTGGTGCTCTGCATGTCCAGCGTGATGGCGCTGCCGTCGGTGGGCCGCAGCGAGACCTCGGGCGGGGCGTTGCCGGGGTGCTGGAACTGCACATCGACGCGGTAGCCGCCGTCGATGGCGATCTGCAGCGCGATGGGCGGGTCGATGGCGCGGGTGCGCTTGTGCAGCATCTGGTTGGCGCCGATGATCGGCAGCGGGTCACGGACGAAATACTGCACGCTGGCCATGGTGCCGATGAACCCCACGACCACGACAAGGATCACGATGGCGATGACACGGGGGGACATGGGCAGGCGCTCCGGCGTTGTTCGGGCGCGTTGTAGCGTGTGGGGGGGAGGGGGGCAACGGGGGGAGCCGCGCGCGGGATGTCGCGGGGAGCCGCGCGCGGGATGTCGCGGGGAGCCGCGCTCTCGGGCGAGGCGCGGGCGCTCAGGCGGCGGGCTTTCCTGCGCGCAGGGCGGGGCGGGGGGGCTTTGCCAGGGTCGGGTCCGTCGGGGCGGGAAGGCGTGTGACACAAGGAGCCCGAATCCGACTTATGCATGTAGGCGACAAAAGCGTAGCTTTTGCTTCTGACGAACTTGTCGCTATTAGTTTAACGTTTCAATTAGTTGAAGGAATCGTAGGCTCACTTTGCGCGATACCATTTGCAGTCGACGTCTGATCCTGTCAACTTTCGTTTGATTTTGGCGCAGGATATTGATACCGTTTGTAGGTGATAGTTCGTCAAGAACAGGATTAAATGAAATGGCGCCCACTGTATACCTTGACCCGTGGTCGCTGGCTTCGCTAGAGATTGAATTGTATTTCAACGAAACACTATGCGGCCACGCCACTGGCTTAATTTGGAGCAAAGATAATAGAACGTTCTTGGTTTCAAACTGGCATGTTTTCACAGGCAGGCACAGGGATACAGGTGAGCATATCTCACCGACCCTCTGTGAGCCGAATAAAGTCCGTATCTGGTTTCACAGGCGTGGCCATTTAGGTCAATGGTTGCCTCACGATTATGATCTGCTTATCCAAGGCCAACCCGCTTGGATAGAGCATCCAAGTGAGATCTATAAAATAGATTTAGCTGCGCTTGAGATAACTGTACCCGATCAAGCAAAGGTTTACTCTCCTTGCGATCTCCCATCGGAGGACATTATTACTACGGTTGGTTCTGATATATTTATTATTGGCTATCCTTTTAAAAGAAAAACTGTCGGATTCCCAATTTGGAAGCGAGCATCGCTTGCGAGTGAGTTCAAAGTAAGTATGGATAGAACAGGAAAGTTCTTTGTTGATACAGCGACCCGTCAGGGTATGTCGGGATCTGTGGTTGTTCGAAAAAAAGAAGGTCTCTTTCATACTGAGCGCGGTGGAACTTATGCAACTGGGCATCCCGGATATAGGTTTATGGGTGTTTATTCGGGAAGGCTAGGCGCAAATAAAGAAGGCGATGCTCAGCTAGGTATCGTGTGGCCGCAGTCTTTGGTGCACGAGTTGTTGCGTGCTAGGCAACCATATTGAATGCATAAGAATCTCATCAGAGTGAATAAAGAGATGAATTGGGTAGTCGCGTAGCGTCAACGACCGCTCCGTCCGCAAAGCCCCCCCCCACCGGCCAGCCCTCCGCTTGCGCTCCGGGCGTTCGGACCTGAAAACGCTCCCCCGGAGCGTTTTCGCCCCGGGCCGGGGCCCGGGGCCGGTCCTCACCCATCCATCTTCAACGCCGAAATAAACGCCGCCTGCGGGATCTCCACCTTCCCGAACTGGCGCATCTTCTTCTTACCTGCTTTCTGCTTCTCCAGCAATTTCTTCTTGCGCGTCACGTCGCCGCCGTAGCACTTCGCCGTCACGTCCTTGCGCAGCGCGGCCAGGGTCTCGCGCGCGATCACCTTGCCGCCGATGGCTGCCTGGATCGGGATCTTGAACATGTGGCGCGGGATCAGTTCCTTCAGCTTCTCGCACATGGCGCGGCCGCGCCCCTCGGCCCGGTCGCGGTGCACCATCATCGACAGCGCGTCCACGGGTTCGTCATTGACGAGGATCTGCATCTTCACCAGCTTGTCCTCGCGGTAGCCGGTGATCTCGTAGTCGAACGAGGCATAGCCCTTGGTGACCGATTTCAGCCGGTCGTAGAAGTCGAACACCACCTCGTTGAGCGGCAGGTCATAGACCACCATGGCGCGGCTGCCGGCATAGGTCAGGTCGGACTGGATGCCGCGCCGGTCCTGACACAGTTTCAGCACATCGCCCAGGAACTCGTCCGGCACCAGGATCGTGGCCCTGATGCGCGGCTCCTCGATATGGCCGACATGGGTCAGGTCCGGCAGGTCGGCGGGGTTGTGCAGCTCCACCATCGACCCGTCGCGCATATGGACGTGATAGACCACCGACGGCGCCGTGGTGATCAGGTCGATGTCATATTCGCGTTCCAGCCGGTCGCGCACCACTTCCAGATGCAGCAGCCCCAGGAACCCGCAGCGGAAGCCGAAGCCCAGCGCGGCGGAGCTTTCCATCTCGTAGGTAAAGGACGCGTCATTGAGCGCCAGCTTCTCGATCGCGCCGCGCAGGTTCTCGAAGTCGTTGCTGTCCACGGGGAAGAGCCCGCAGAACACCACCGGGACCGAAGGCTTGAAGCCCGGCAGCGCCGTGGTGCAACCCTTCTTCTCATGCGTGATGGTGTCGCCCACGCGGGTGTCGCGCACCTGCTTGATCGAGGCCGTGAGCACGCCGATCTCGCCCGGGCCCAGTTCGGCGATATCCACCATGGCCGGTTTCAGCACCGCCAGCTTGTCGATCCCATAGGTGGCGCCGGTCTGCATCATGCGGATCCGGTCGCCCTTGCGGACCACCCCGTCCATGACCCGGATCAGCACCACGACCCCCAGATACGGGTCATACCAGCTGTCCACCAGCATCGCCTTCAGCGGCGCGTCGCGGTCGCCCTTCGGGGGCGGCAGGCGGGTGACGATGGCTTCCAGCACCTCGGGGATGCCCAGGCCGGACTTGGCGCTGATCTCCAGCGCTTCCGAGGCGTCGATGCCGATCACATCCTCGATCTGTTCGCGCACGCGGTCGGGTTCGGCGGCAGGCAGATCGACCTTGTTGAGCACCGGCACGATCTCGTGGTCGGCCTCGATCGCGGTGTAGACATTGGCCAGCGTCTGCGCCTCGACCCCCTGGCTGGCATCGACCACCAGCAGCGAGCCCTCGACCGCGCGCATGGAGCGTGACACCTCATAGGCGAAGTCCACATGGCCCGGCGTGTCGATCAGGTTCAGCACATAGGTATGGCCGTCCTTCGCCGGATAGTCGATCCGCACGGTATTGGCCTTGATGGTGATGCCGCGTTCGCGCTCGATGTCCATGGCATCGAGCAACTGCTCCTTCATGTCGCGTTCGGCCACCGTGCCGGTGAGCTGGATCAGCCGGTCGGCAAGGGTGGATTTGCCGTGGTCGATATGCGCCACGATGGAGAAATTGCGGATGCGGTCAAGCTGGGTCATGGCGCGGATATGCGGTGCAAAACCGGGGCGGTCAAGCGGTCTTGCAGGGGGGGGTGGCCCCGTGCCGGTGATCCGCCGCGGCCTCAGCCGTCGGCGTATTGGTGCAGGATGTCCGGCGGCACCACGTCCAGCGCGCGGCGGTGCGTGGCCGTCAGGTCGATCCGCGGGGCGACACCTTCGTGATGGGCCTGCAGGAAGCGGGCGGCGCAGAGGCACCAGCGGTCGCCCGGTTTCAGCCCCGCAAAGGCGTATTCGGGGCGCGGCGTGGACAGGTCGTTGCCCAGGTATTTGGAATAGGCCAGAAACTCCGCCGTCATCACCGCGCAGACCGTGTGGCTGCCGTGGTCCTCGGCGCAGGTGTCGCACTGCCCGTTGCGGAAGAACCCGGTCATCGGTGCGGTGGAACAGGGGCTCAGTGCGCCGCCAAGCACATTGACGGACGGGTCCATCTTCACGGTCATTTGCTTCGCTCCGTTTTCGCCTTGCCGGAAAGGTAAGCCGGTGCCCGGGCGGGTCCAGCCATGGGGCCGGTCCCGCCTGATGCCGCGCCGGACTGCAGATGTGCGGCCAGGCTGTCCACGGCCTCGGCGAGGCGCGCGTCCACAAGATGCAGGTAATCGGTCCAGTCCGCCAGCCCTTCCAGCGGTGTCTTGCCATCCGATATGCCGCGCAACGCCACCAGCGGCACGTCGAAGCGCTGGCAGGCGCGCAGGATGGCGAAGGTTTCCATGTCCACCATGTCCTGCGCAATGCCGTCATACGCCGCGCCGGAAACGATGTTGGCACCGGTGGACAGGCTGGCCTGCGACAGCCCCGGAATGATCAGCGGCAGGTCCAGTTCCGCAGGCAGGTCCAGAAACGGCGTGATGCCGGGCGCAAAGCCCAGCGGGCTGGCGTCCATATCGCGGTAGGCGACGCGCGCGGCCTGGTGCACGCTGCCCTGCTCCAGCCGTGCAGAGCCCGCCGAGCCGAGCGAGACCACAAGATCCACGCCGCCCGAGGACATTGCCGCCGCCAGCGCCGCCGTGGCCGCCACCGCACCCTCGACCGGGCCGACGCCGGTGATCAGCGGGGTGAAGCGGGCGCGCAGATGCGGGCCGTATTCGGGTTCGGCGGCCATCAGGAACAGCACCCGGTGACCCGCGATGGGGGTGAGGGGAAGGTCGGTCATGGCATGGTCCATCCGTTGCCCGGGGGTCTGGCGGTCAGGATTGCGCAGGCGGGTGCTGAAGCGCAAGGGGCAGGCTGCATCCGGCCGGGCAGGGTGACGATGGCGGCGGGCTCCCGACCGGACCGGTGAAAGGGGGCTGTCTGCCCCCCCCGCCGCCCCCGGGCCCCGGGGGGGGGGCCCCC
>JAFIEE010000129.1 GCA_020832705.1 Paracoccaceae bacterium | reverse complement strand
GGGGGCCCCCCCCCCCCCCCCCGGCCCCCTCGGGGGGGGGGGCCGGGCGCCACGGCGCGGGGCGGGCGATGTTGCGGGCGAAGGCCTCCCCCGTGACCACGCGCCAGGGTTGGCGGGGGTGTTGTCAGGCGTGCACCGCGCCCCAGCGTTCGATCAGGTCCTGCTGCATCTGCCGTGCCCGCCGGGTCCAGGCGGCGGCGCCTTCGGGGCGTTCGCGTTGCGCATCGGGGATGCGCGCCCGGCGTGGCAGGTCGGCGGCCGAGATCGCGAAGGCCAGCCGCCGGTCCCCCGGTGCGAAGACCACGCCGCCCAGCGCCGAGACGAAATGCAGCGTCCCGGTCTTGGCGCGCACCGCGAGCGGGTGGTTGCGGATGCGGTTGCCGCTGGCATCGCGCAACTCGTGTTCACGCAGCAAATCGGGCAACACCCCTTCGGCCCCGCTGCGCGCGAAGAACCGCGCCAGATCCGCCATGGCCACCGCTGCATCGGCGCCCAGCCCGGAGTGGTCGGTGAACCCGGCGGTGCGCAGCCCGAAGCGCTGCGCCGCCCAGCCGTTCATCAGATTCGCCGAGGCGCGCAGGTTGCCCGGCGCATGCCCGCGCGCGATACTTGCCGCCAGCCCCAGCGCCTCGGCCGAGATGTTGGTGGAAAACCGCAGCATGTCGCGCAGAAGCGTGTACAGCGGGTCTGAGCGGTGTTCGGCGAGCACGCTGCCGCGGGGGGCTGCGTCGCGCGGGGCAGGCTGCCCGGCGGGCAGCGTGACGCCCTGCGCTGCAGCGAGTGTGCGGAACACATCGGCCGCGTAGCGTTCGGGTTGGCGCACCGGCAACCAGCGCGCGCCCCCGCCCCCCAGCGCCGCCTGCGCCACGGTCCATTGCTCCAGGCCGTCGCGGTTGGTGTAGGTGTAGACCGGCTGGCTGCGGTTGACGATCTGCATCTGTGCCATGCCGACCAACGGCTGGCGGGTGCCCGAGCGTGCATCCATGGCCACCGCATAGTCGCCGCCGCTGCGCCGCCAACTGAAATGCACCCGGTTGAAGTTCAGGTTCAGCCCCGAAATGGTGGCGTTGTAGCCGGCCTGCGGGGGCTGGTCGCCGGTGATCTGGGCAATATGCGGCAGCGCGCCGCCCCAGACCCTGAACCGCCCCGTGATCCGCTGCACCCCGCGCGTGCGCAGCGCTGCGGCCATGGCCGCCAGGGCGTCGGTGTCGAGCGTCGGATCGCCGCCGCCCGCCAGCCACAGATCGCCCTGCAGCGTGCCCGCGCTGATCGTACCGGTGCCCATCAGCCGCGTGGTGAAGCGGTGCGCCGGGCCCAGCGCCTCGCGCGCGTAAAGCGCCGTGACGGCCTTGGCCACGCTTGCGGGCGGCAGCGCGGCTTGTTCGTTCTGCCCCTCCAGCAGCCTGCCGCTGTCCATGTCGATCACCGCGAACCCCACGGTCCCGCCCAGCCGCGCGCGGCTGACGATATCCGTTGCCGGGCGCGCGGCGGGCAGCGATGCCAGCCCGGCGGCACCGGGGCGCGGCGCCGGGCGGGGCGAACGCAGCGGCGCCTCGGCGCAGGCGGGCAGCGCGAGCGTGGCGCCCGCCATGCCCGACCAGCCCAGAAGGCGCAGGAATGCGCGGCGCGACGATACAGGGGAATGTGTCATGCGGATCGATTAACCAATTAACACTGCAATCTTAACCACCGTCCGCGCTCTGTGTTCAAGGGTCAAGTTGCCCCGCGCGGGACACTCTGTTCACGTTTCGCTGACAGTCTGCGCATCAACGGTTCCTGACGCAGCGCGGGCGCGCAGACGGGTCGAAGAGACATCGACCATCGGCATGCGCAGGAAGCACCAGCGGGGCGGCCGGGCCGTGGCCAGCGCGGCGGCCTTGTGCTCGGGCAGGCGACAGGCCGCAAAGCGCCGCGCCGCGACCGAACCCAGCGCGGAGAGGTTCGCCCCCGGACGGGCCAGCACCGCAACCGGGATCTGGTGCAGGATGGCCCGCCAGTCGCGCCAGCGATGCAGCCCGGCCAGGCTGTCGGCGCCCATGAGCCAGACCGGATGCGCACCGGCCAGATGCGGGCGCAGTGCGGCCAGCGTGTCCGCCGTGTAGCGGGTGCCCAGCCGCGATTCGACCCCGGTGACGACCAGCCGCCGGTCGCCCGCCGTCAGTGCCACGGCGCGCTCCAGCCGCGCGGGCAGTGGCGTGGGACCGGCGGATTTCAGCGGATTGCCCGGGCTGACCAGCCACCACACGCAATCCAGCCGCAGCGCCCGCAGCGCCGCCCGGCTGAGCGCCAGATGGCCCTGATGCGCCGGATCGAAGGAGCCGCCGAACAGGCCGATCCGGCGGCCCGGCGGGGCGGGGGGAAGCTGATGGCGCGGCAGCGGCATGGGGCGGTGTGTCCGGCTTTGGCCTGCCCGTCATAGGGCGCGGGCCGGTGCTTCTCAACCATGATGTGCCGGACGGAGATGGTACCGCCTCCCCGGCTTGAACGGGGGACCTCTGGATCCACAATCCAGCGCTCTAACCAACTGAGCTAAGGCGGCACTGGCCGCGATTTAGCGGCCCGCAGGCGCGAATGCAAGGCCAAGATGCTTGAAATGCCCGCGCACCGGGCCTATCGGTCGCCCATCGTCCTGGCGTGGCCGGACGCCGGAGCAAGTGGCAGGAGTCGGGGGACAGCATGGGCATCAACAAGCAGAGCGAGATCGAGGCCAGCCTGCAGATCGGGCCGACCAATCTGGGCATGGTGCGGATCTACGTGACCGGGGAAAGCGTGGACCTGCCGCTGGATTTCGACCCTGACGAGGCCGACGAGATCGCCGAGGAACTGCAGGCCGCTGCCCGCGCCGCGCGGGCGATGGGAGAGGCGCCGCAACCCAAGGGCGGCAAGCGGCGCGCCGGGCCACGCTGAGGGGCGGCGCATCCGACATGCGGGCGCGGACCACCCGGGAAGGGAGCACTTGCGCCGGAGCGGGCCGCCCGCGTGGCCACCTGCCGCCTGGCCGGTGCCGCGAAAGCCTGCGCTTGTGGCCGCTTCGGAACATGCCCCGCGATCCGCCCGCGATCCGTGGGCGCGCGGGGCCGCGAACGGCGGGCCATGCCCGGCAGGGCAGGGGCCCGAACGGGCGGACGGGCGGCCCTGACTGCGGGGCATCGCGCCTGCTTGCCCCGCCGCCCTGCCCGCGCCTGCCCGACCGTGACGCGCGGCTTCGTGTCAGCCGCGCTCCAGCCGTCCCGCGCGCCCGCCCCGGCGCTGGCGCAGCAATCCCGCCCGCGTCGGCAGCGCCGTCATGATGGCGCGCCGCTCCTCGGCACTCATGCGCGACCAGGTGGTGATTTCGTCAATACTGCGCAGGCAGCCGGTGCAGAGCCGTGCCTCGGGATGGATCACGCAGACCTTGATGCAGGGGCTTTCGATCTCGTCGCGGCGCCAGATGCTGTCGGTCACGGGAAGGCCCCTGATAAGGTTTATTCCCGGCTCACGTAATCGTTTCGGGGCGGCCTGTCCATGACCGCGCGCCATGATTGCGCGCCGGTTGCGCCGGCTCCGCGCCCGCGCGATGATGTGCACGGTAACGACAACGGGACGGCGACAATGCGGATGCGCGATCAGGCGGCCTTCTGGGCCGTGGCGTTGCTGATCCTTGGCGGGGTGCTGTGGCTTCTGGGCGATGCGCTGCTGCCCTTTGTCGCGGGCGCGGCCATGGCCTATCTGCTGGACCCGATCACGGGGCGGCTGATGCGGCTGGGCCTGCCGCGGGCGCTGGCGGTCAGCCTGATCATCTTCGGCATGATCGGGGCGACAGTGGCGCTGCTGGTGGGCGTGATCCCGCCGCTGGTGGCCGAGGCGGGGCGACTGGCGCAGACCCTGCCCGATCTGGCAGACCATGTCCTGGCCGCCCTGTCCGAGAGGTTCCCGGCGCTGGTGGCCGAGGACGGGGTGCTGATGCGCAACCTCGAAGGGATCGGCGAGGCGCTGCGCCAACGCGGCATGGCGCTGGCCGAAGGCGCGCTGGGCGCCGTATCCGGGCTGATCAGTGTCGTGCTGTTCATCATCGTGGCGCCGGTGGTGACCTTCTACCTGCTGCTGGACTGGCCGCGGGTGGTGGCGCGCATCGACGCATTGCTGCCGCGCGATCATGCCCCCACAATCCGTGACCTGGCCCGCCGGATCGACCGCGCCCTGGCCGGTTTCGTGCGCGGCCAGCTTTCGGTCTGCCTGCTGCTGGCGGGGTATTACGCCATCGGGCTGATGCTGGCGGGGCTGCAGTTCGGGCTTGTGATCGGGGTGATCGCGGGGCTGATCTCGTTCATTCCCTTCGTCGGCGCGATCATCGGCGGGGTCCTGTCCATCGGTCTGGCGCTGTTCCAGTTCTGGGGCGATCCGGTCCCGATCATCGCCGTGGCGGCGATCTTCGCCATCGGCCAGTTCCTCGAAGGCAACGTGCTGGTGCCGCGGCTCGTGGGCGGGTCGGTCGGGCTGCACCCGGTCTGGCTTCTGTTCGCGGTGACCGCCTTCGGCACGCTCTTCGGCTTCACCGGCATGCTGGTGGCGGTGCCGGTGGCGGCGGCGGCGGGGGTGCTGGTGAAATTCGCTGTGGCGCGCTACATGGACAGCCCGCTCTATCGCGCCAGCGGGTCTGCCGCACCCGCCTCCACCACCGACCCCGAGGACCGCCCGCCCCCGTGACCCGCCGCCCCGAACAGATCCCGCTCGGCCTGCCGCTGCCCGCTGCCATGGGGCGGGCGGATTTCTTCGTCACGCCCGCGAATGCCCGCGCCGTGGCCATGGTCGAGGGCTGGGCCGACTGGCCGCAGGGCAAGCTGGTGCTGAGCGGGCCGCAGGGGGCGGGCAAGACCCATCTGGCGCGTGTCTGGGCCGCGTTGGCCGGGGCGCGGGTCTGCGCCGCCGCCGATCTGGCCCGCGCGGACCTGCCCGCGCTGGCCGCCGAGGGCCATGTGGCGGTCGAGGATATCGCGGCGATCGCCGGCGATCCGGCCGGCGAACGCGCGCTGTTCCACCTGCACAACATGGTCGCTGCGGCCCAGGGGCGCCTGCTGATGACCGCCCCCGCCCCGCCCGCGCGACTCGCCCTGCGCCTGCCCGATCTCGCCTCGCGCCTGCAGGCCAGCGCCACGGTGGCGCTGGAGCCACCCGATGATGCGCTGCTGCAGGCGGTGCTGGTCAAGCTCTTCGCCGACCGGCAGCTCGAGGTCTCGCCGCCACTGATCGCCTATCTTCTGGCGCGGATGGAACGCTCGCTGGCCGCCGCGCAGGATCTGGTGGCGCGGCTCGATGCCCGCGCCCTGGCCGGGCACCGGCGCGTCAGCCGGGCGCTGGCCGCCGAGGTTCTGGCCACTCCCCCCTCCGCCGGGGGGGCTGCGTAGCCAGCAAAGCGCCTGCGGGCCGCGCCCACCCGCCCGCCCCTGCACGCCCCGCAGGCGCTGCCCCTGCTGACGCAGGGGCGGGAATGGCGCGGCCCGGCCTGCGTCAGTCTCCGCGCACCAGCTTGCCGGGGTTCAGGATTCCGGCAGGGTCCAGCGCGCGCTTGATCCGGCCCATGACCTCCCAGCCCGCGCCATGCTCCGCCTCCATGTAGCCCAGCTTGCCCATGCCGATACCGTGCTCGCCGCTGACCGTCCCGCCCAGACGCAGCGCCCTCTCGGCCATGGCCCCGGCCAGCGCCCGGGCGCGCCTGAGCTCCCCGGCATCGCCCTTGCGCGGCATCAGGAGCGCGTGGAAATTCCCGTCGCCGACATGGCCCAGGATCGGCCCCGGAATGCCGCTTGCGGCGATATCGGCGGCCGTCTCCTCCACCGCCTCGGCCAGCCGCGAGATCGGCACGCAGACATCGGTGGTCAGCGGCTCGGTGTCGGGGTATGCCGCGCGGGCGGTGTAATAGGCATTGTGACGCAGCTTCCACAGCGCATTGCGCTCCTCGGGGCGGGTCGCCCGGCGGAACCCGGCCCCGCCCGCATCCGCCACGATCTCGCCAAAGGCTTCGGCCTGCGCCTGCACGCCCGCGTCCGAGCCATGAAATTCCACCATCAGATGCGGCTGCAGCGGCAACCCCAACCCCGCCGCCTCGTTGAAGATCGCCGCGAACGCGGCGTCCAGGAATTCGATCCGCGCCATAGGAATGCCCGACTGGATCGTGGCCGTGACCGCCGCGACCGCCGCCCCCATGTCCGGAAACGCACAGGTCGCCGCGCTGATCGCCTCGGGCTGGCCCTGCAGCCGCAGTGTCAGCTCGGTGATCAGCCCGAGCGTGCCCTCGGCGCCGACAAACAGCCCGGTCAGGTCATAGCCGGTGCTGGACTTGGGTGCCGCCGATCCGGTGCGGATCACCGTCCCGTCGGCCAGCACCACCTCCAGGGCCAGCACATTGGCGCGCATGGTGCCATACCGCACCGCCGTTGTCCCCGAAGCCCGCGTGGACGCCATGCCGCCCAGCGACGCATTGGCCCCCGGGTCCACCGGAAAGAACAGCCCCGTGGCGCGCAACGCCGCGTTCAGCGCCGCGCGCGTCACCCCGGGCTGGACCACCGCCAGCATGTCCTCGGCGCCCACCCGCAGCACCCGGTCCATACGCGCGAAATCGACGGTCACCCCGCCGCGCGGCGCCAGAGCATGCCCTTCGAGCGAGGTGCCCGCCCCCCAGCCGATCACCGGCACCCCGTGCGCGGCACAGATCCGCATGATCGCCGCCACCTCCCCGGTGCTCTCCGGATAGACCACCGCATCGGGGGCCATGTCCTGCAACAGCGCCTCGGACCGCCCGTGCAGGGCCCGGTCCGAGTCACCGGTGTTCACCCGCGCGCCCAGCAACGTCCGCAACTCCGCAATCGCCGCCGCATGCGCCATCATCGCCTCCCGCCAGACCGCCCGCACCTCGCTCCGGCGCTGCACGGTGCATCCATTTTCTTGCCCCAAATACTCCCAGGGGGTGAGCCAGCCTTCAGGCTGGCGAGGGGGCAGGATGCCCCCTGATGTCACCAGTGAAGTCTTGCGCCCGCAGGGCGCTCCGCAAGGTCACGCTGACGCAGGGTCAGACCCGCTCGACCGTCACCTTGCCCGCATCGAAGGCCAGATACCCGCGGATCGCGGCGAAGGTCTCGGGCGCCGCCTCGTAGCTCAGCGCGGCGTCTTCCAGTGTGCCGCCCGGGCTGGTGATATGGTAATGCGTCGCCGCGCCGCGATGGTCGCAGGCGCTTTGCCGCGCCGCCCCCTCAAGGAACGCCATGGCCACGTCCTCGCGCGGGAAATAGATCACGAAAGGCGCGTCACCTTCGATCACTTCCATGGCGGCGCGGGTCTCGGCGATCACGGCGCCCTCGGCGCGCACAACCCAGGTGCCTTCGGCCGGGTAGATGCGAATCTCTGTCATGGCGTGTCCTTTTCATTTTGCCGGTGTTCTAGCGCGAGATCACGGTGAAACAAACCCCGGTGATGCGGCGCGATCCGGGCGGGCAAACAGCCGCGGCCCATATGCCGGGCGCTTTCAGGGCTGACGTTCTCCGGCCCGCAACCCTGCGCCCGTGGCGTAGGGCGGCGCCCGCGCAGGGTTTTCCTGCGCAGAAAACCAGTGTATGCCACAGTCCGTCGGATCAACCTCCGGGCCGGGCTGCGCGCCCCCCGGGTTTTGGCGTTCCTGGAGACAGAGGAGTGGAGCATGCGCCGCGTTGTCGTCACCGGTCTGGGAATCGTCTCGCCGCTCGCCTGCGGGGTCGCGCCGACCTGGCGCCGCCTGCTGGCCGGGCAGTCCGGGGCCGGACCGATCACCCGCTTCGATGCCTCGGCGCTGGCCACCACCTATGCCTGCGAAGTGCCGCGCGGGGATGGCAGCACGGGCGCGGATGACAGCTTCAATCCCAGCGACTGGATGGCGCCCAAGGAGGCGCGCAAGGTCGATGAATTCATCCTCTACGGCATCGCCGCCGCCGAGCAGGCGGTGCTCGATGCCGGCTGGACCCCCGCGGACGAGGAGGCGCGCCAGCGCACGGGCGTGATGATCGGCTCGGGTATCGGCGGGCTGCAGACCATCGCCGAAACCGCCAACCTGATCCGCGACAAGGGGCCGAAGCGGGTGTCGCCCTTCTTCATCCCCGGCTCGCTCATCAACCTGATCAGCGGGCAGGTCAGCATCCGTTACGGCTTCAAGGGGCCGAATCATTCGGTGGTCACGGCGTGTTCCACGGGCGCGCATGCCATCGGCGATGCCGCGCGGCTGATCCAGTGGGGGGATGCCGATGTCATGGTGGCGGGCGGCGCCGAAAGCGCGATCTGCGAGATCGGCATCGCCGGGTTCAACGCCTGCAAGGCGCTGAGCACAAGGCGCGCCGACGATCCGCAGGCGGCCAGCCGCCCCTATGACGCCGACCGCGACGGGTTCGTGATGGGCGAGGGGGCGGGCGTGGTGGTGCTGGAAGATCTGGAGCACGCCCGCGCGCGTGGCGCGAAGATCTACGCCGAGGTTCTGGGCTACGGGCTGTCTGGCGATGCCTGGCACATCACCGCGCCCTCCGAGGACGGCGACGGGGCGTTCCGATCGATGATGGCCGCGGTCAAGCGCGCCGGCATCACGCCCGGAGATATCGACTACATCAACGCGCATGGCACCTCGACCATGGCCGATGTGATCGAACTGGCGGCGGTGGAGCGATTGATGGGCGATGCGGCGGCGAAGGCCACCATGTCGTCGACGAAATCCGCCATCGGGCATCTGCTGGGCGCGGCGGGCGCGGTCGAGGCGGTGTTTTCCATCCTGGCGATCCGTGATCAGGTGGCGCCGCCCACGATCAATCTGGACAACCCGGCGGTGGAAACGCCGCTGGACCTGGCGCCCAATGCGGCGCGGGAGCGCGAGATCAACGTGGCGTTGTCCAACAGCTTCGGCTTCGGGGGCACCAATGCCAGCCTGATCTTCGGGCGGGTGGCGGACGGCTGAGGGGCTGAAAATGCGGCATATCGCGGCAAATGCGCTGACGCTGCTGATCGTCGGGCTGGCGATCCTCGGCGGGGTCATCGCCTGGGGGCAGCGCGAATTCGTGGCCGAGGGGCCGCTGGAAAGCGCCATCTGCCTGCGGGTGGAGCCGGGCGCGAGCCTGCGCGCGGTGTCGCAATCGCTCGAGGCACAGGGCGCGGTGCGCAACGTGTCGGTGTTCCGCATCGGTGCGCAATATACCGAGCGCGCCGACCGGCTGCGCTTCGGCTCGTATCTGGTGCCCGAGGGCGCGTCCATGGACGAAATCATCGACATCGTCACCCGTGGCGGGGCCTCGACCTGCGGTTCGGAGGTGCTGTTCCGCATCGGCGTGACCCGGGCCGAAACGATCCTGCGCGAACTGGACCCGGAGACGCAACGCTTCGTGGAACTTGCGCGCTTCGATGCCGGGGCGGACGCGCTGCCCGAGGTCTACGAGACCTTCATCGCCGCGCCGGACGTGCGCTACCGGATCACCGTGGCCGAAGGGGCGACAAGCTGGCAGGTCTGGGATGCGCTGAACCTGGCGATGTTCCTGGAGGGCGCCGTGGACGAGCAGCCCGAGGAGGGGTGGCTTGCGCCCGACAGCTACGAGGTGAGCCGTGGCACCGACCGGGGCGAATTGCTGGCGCAGATGCGCGCACGGCAGGAACGCATCCTGGCCGAGTTGTGGGAGACCCGGCAGGAGGGGTTGCCGTATGAAAACCCCTACGAGGCGCTGATCATGGCCTCGATCGTGGAGAAGGAAACCGGGGTGGCCGACGAGCGGCGGCAGGTGGCCAGCGTCTTCGTCAACCGGTTGCGGGTGCCCATGCGGTTGCAGACCGACCCGACGGTGATCTACGGCATCACCCAGGGGCGCGGCACGCTGGGGCGTGGCATCCGGCAATCGGAACTCAATGCGGTGACGCCCTGGAACACCTATCGCATCGACGGGCTGCCGCCCACGCCGATCGCCAACCCGGGCCGCGCGGCGATTGCCGCGGCGCTGGATCCGGACGACACGCCGTATCTGTATTTCGTGGCCGACGGCACCGGCGGGCACACGTTCAGCACCAATCTGGCCGATCACAACCGCGCCGTGGCGCGCTGGCGCGAGATCG
>JAFIEE010000128.1 GCA_020832705.1 Paracoccaceae bacterium | reverse complement strand
GGCACCATCGGGCGGCGGCGGGGCAGGGGCCGCCGGTGCGGGTGGCGGGGCGGGCGGTGGGGCGGGCGGCGGGGCGGGCGGTGGAAACCGTGGCGCTCTTGCGCTTCGCGCAGGCGCCGGGCGGCGCCATTGAGGCGGGCGCGGCGCGCGCAGGCGTGCCGCCGCTGCTGCGCACCTATCTGGCGCTGGGCGGCTGGGTGTCGGAGCACGCGGTGATCGACCGCGATCTGGACACGCTGCATGTCTTTACCGCGCTGGCCACCGACCGGGTGCCGCAGGCGCGCCGCAGGCGACTGCGGGCGCTGGCCGCCGTCTGACGCACGCGCCGCTTTCCCACGGCCGCGCGCTGCGCTATGACGCCGCCCATGGCACAGGTTCCGCTTCTGCAACTCTCGGATATCGCACTCGGCTGGGGCGGCGCGCCGGTCCTTGACGGGCTTGATCTGGTGATCCAGCCCGGTGACCGGCTGGCGCTGGTCGGGCGCAACGGGTCGGGCAAATCGACGCTGATGAAAGTCATGGCCGGGCTGGTGGAGCCCGACCGGGGCACGCGCGCCTGCGCGCCGGGCGTCACCGTGGGCTACATGGAGCAGGACCCCGATTATACCGGCTTTGCCACGCTGGGCGACTATGCCGCGCAGGCGCTGGACCCGGCCGAGCATTACCGGGTCGAACTGGCCGCCGAGGGGCTGACCTTCGATCCCGCGCTGGACCCGGCGCGCGCCTCGGGTGGGGAGCGGCGGCGCGCGGCGCTGGCGCGGCTCCTGGCCGAGGCGCCGGAGCTGATGCTGCTGGACGAACCCACCAACCACCTGGATATCGCCGCCATCACCTGGCTGGAGGACCGGCTGCGCGAAACCCGCGCGGGGTTCGTGCTGATCAGCCATGACCGCGCCTTTCTGAACGCGCTGGCGCGGGGCACGCTGTGGGTCGATCGCGGGCAGGTGCGCCGCCGGGACGGCCCGTTCGAGGGGTTCGAGGACTGGCGCGAGCGCGTCTGGGAGGCCGAGGACACCGCCCGCCACAAGCTCGATCGCAAGATCCGGGCCGAGGCGCGCTGGGCGGTCGAGGGGATCAGCGCCCGGCGCAAGCGCAATCAGGGCCGCGTGCGCGCGCTGGCCGCGCTGCGCGCCGAACGTGCCGCGCAGATCCGGCGGCAGGGCACGGCGGCGATGGCGCTGGAGGTGGCACCGGCCTCGGGCAAGCTGGTGGCGGACCTCGACCGGGTGAGCAAGGCGCAGGGCGGGCGCGTGTTGCTGCGCGACCTGTCGCTGCGGATCACAAGGGGCGAGCGGCTGGCGCTGATGGGGCCGAACGGCTGCGGCAAGACCACGCTGCTGCGCCTGATCCTGGGCCAGGACGAACCCGACGCCGGCACCGTGCGGCGCGGCACCGGGCTGGAGGTGGCGTTCTTCGACCAGACGCGCGCGCAACTGGACGGGGATGCGACGCTCTGGGAAAACCTGACCGGCGATCCGTTGATGCGGGTCTCGGGGCAGGCCGATCAGGTGATGGTGCGCGGCACACCCCGGCATGTGGTCGGCTATCTCAAGGATTTCCTGTTCGACGAATCGCAGGCCCGCGCGCCGGTGCGGTCACTCTCGGGCGGAGAAAAGGCGCGGCTGCTGCTGGCCCGGCTGATGGCGCGCGAGGCGAACCTGCTGGTGCTGGACGAGCCGACCAACGATCTGGACATCGAGACGCTGGACCTGCTGCAGGACCTGCTGGGCGGGTTTGCAGGCACGGTGATCCTGGTCAGCCATGACCGCGATTTTGTCGACCGGGTGGCCAGCAGCACGCTGGTTTTCGAAGGGCAGGGCCGCGCCCGGCTCTATGCCGGGGGCTGGTCGGACGCGCGGGCGCAGGGGGCACGGTTCGCGCAGGCGGAGGCGGAACCGGAGGCGCAGCCCGCGCGCGCCGCCCCGCCGAAATCGGCGCCGAAGTCCGCGACGCCTGCGCGGCGGTCGAAACTGAGCTTCGCCGAAAAGCACCGGCTGGAGACCCTGCCCGACGAGATTGCCCGGCTGGAGGCCGAGATCGGCAAGCTGGAGGGACTGTTGTCCGACCCGGAGCTGTTCACCCGCGCGCCGGAGAAGTTCTCGAAAGCCACCGCCGCGTTGGCCCAGCGGCAGGCCGCGCTGGCGCAGGCCGAAGAGGACTGGCTGACGCTTGCCGAAAAGGCCGAGGCGCTGGAAGGCTGACGGCGCGCGCTCACGCAAGACGGGGGCACTCCCGCCCGTCCAGGACGCATCGAAGATGCGCCGCTGACCGGTTGGGCCGGGCCGCGCGCAGGCGCGCGGCGGTGTATCGTTTTGCCGCGCGCCGGCGCGCGGCTGTGTGTCGTTTGCCGCGCGCAGGCGCGCGGCGGTGGGCGCAGCGCGTCCGCAAGGCGATGACCGGGACGGGGCGTGGCTCAGCCGCGCGAGAGGATGTCTGCGGCAACGGCTTGTCCGCTTTGCCAGGCGCTCTCGACCCGCGGGCCAAGGCACCAGTCCCCGCCCAGCCACAGCCCCGCGTCCGCGTCGGCCAGAAAGGGCGCGCCAAGGGGGCGGGTGACCCGCGCGTAACGCCAGCGGTGGGCGCTGGCATGGAGCGCCGCCGCCGGGTCCAGCCCCAGCGCATCGGCCAGCAGGGGCAGCATCGCGACGGCAGTCTCCTCCGGGGGCGCCTCGAGATGCTGCGCGCTCCACGCCGGCCCGGCCTGCGCGACCCAGCCGGAGAGGCCGGGCCGGGCACGGCCGGGGCGGCTGCTGTCGCGCGCGATCCAGGCCAGCGGGTGCGACTCATCGGCGCGGAACCGCATCCCGGGCGCGTCGGTTTCCGGGAAGGCGGCCATCAGCGTCAGGCAGGGCGCCATTTCGACGGACTCCAGCGCCGCGGCGAAGGGATGGTCCGTGCCCAGAATGGCCGCGGCCTGCGGGGCGGGCACGGTCAGGACCACGCGGTCAGCGGTGAAGGCCGCATCGCCCGCGTGCAGTGTCCATCCCCCACCCGCAGGCGCAAGCGCCTGCACCTGAACGCCCTGTCGCACGTCCAGCCCTGTCGCCAGGAACCGGGGCAGCGCCGACATGCCCGGCACGCCCGCATAGCGCGGTCGTTGCCCGCTGCTGTCCCAGACCGCCGCCGCGCCCGCTGCCTCCGCGGCCTCCAGCAACGTGGCGAAGCCGGGGTCCAGCGCGGTGACGTATTGCGCGCCGTGATCGAAGCGCATCTCGGCGCCGGCCACCTGCGCGCGCCGCGTGGCCATTCGCCCGCCGATCCCGCGCCCCTTGTCCAGCACCCGCACCCGCAGCCCGGCCTCGACCAGGGCGCGGGCGCAGGCGAGTCCCGCCATCCCGGCGCCGATCACGGCCACGTCGCTGACTGAATCCTGCCTGTCGCTTGTCATCCTGCCCCTCGGCTTGTTGCCTTCAACCTGCGGAGTGCTGCCCGCGCGCCGGTCAGCGCCGCGCGGGCAGCATCTGCTGTGCAATCCCCACAACGCCCAGATAGAGCGATGTGGCGATCAGTCCCCAGGTTACCGCCACCGGTTGCGCGAATTCCGCCCAGGCCGCCCAGCCCGCCAGCAAAGTCCAGACCAGCGCCACCGGCAGCGACACCGCCCGCCAGCGCGCTGTGCGCACCGGATGGATGAACTTCATCGGGGTGAACATCGACACCGCCAGCAGCACGATGATCAGCAGGATCACCCAGAACCCCGGCTGGGTGGCAAAGATCACCACGGCAGCCATGTTCCAGCAGGCCGGAAACCCCTGGAACGAGTTGTCCGTGGTCTTCATCCGCGTGTCGGCGAAATAGAGCACACTGGTAAAGGTGATGACGATGATGGCAATCCACCCGGTCCAGCCCGGCAACAGCCCGGACTGGAACAGCGCAAAGGCCGGGATGAACACATAGGTCAGGTAATCGATGATCAGGTCCAGCAGAACCCCGTCGATGGTCTTTGCATTCTGCTTGACCTGGTAGCGCCGGGCCAGCGGGCCGTCGATCCCGTCGACGATGAAGGCCACCACCAGCCACAGGAACATCATCGGCCAGTCGCCCTGCACCGCTTCCAGCAGCGCAAGCATCGCGAACACCGCGCCGGTGGCGGTGAACAGATGGACGGCATAGGCCTGCGCGGTCTGATTCACGGGCGCTTTCATGGGCGTGTTTTTGAGCGAAAACGCGGGCGGCTGCAATCACTGACGCGCGCGGGCATTCAGGCGCAGGCCGTGCGGCACGCGAATTCAGGCCCGGGGATGGGCGCGGGCATAGACCTGCATCAGATGCGTGCTGTCCACGGCGGCATAGACCTGCGTGGATTGCAGCGAGGCATGGCCCAGCAATTCCTGGATGGCGCGCAGATCCCCCCCGGCGGCCAGGAGATGCGTGGCAAAGGAATGGCGCAGCGCGTGCGGCGTGGCGCTCGGCGGCAGGCCCAGTTGCAGCCGCGCCGTTTCCATCACCCGCGCCACGGCACGGCGGCACAGCGCCCCGCCGCGCGCGGCCCGGAACAGTGCTCCCTCGGGCGTGAGGGGGTGCGGGCAGGTGCGGCGGTAGGCCTCGGTCGCCGCCTGCGCCGCGGGCAGCACCGGCACCAGCCGTTCGCGCCCGCCCTTGCCGATGATGCGCAGTGTCGCGGGCAACGGCGCATCGGCGCCGGTGAGCGCCAGCGCCTCGGACACGCGCAGCCCACAGCCCCACAGCAGCGTCAGCACCGCCGCATCGCGCGCGCCCTGCCAGTCATCGCGGGCCTGCGCCGCGGCGGTGTCCAGCAGCGCGCGGGCGGCATCGGGGGCCAGCGGGCGGGGCAGGCTGCGACCATGGCGGGGGCTGCGGGCCGACAGGATTGCGGTAATGTCCATGCCTTCGCGGTCGGCCACCCAGCGCGCGAAGCTGCGCACCGCCGAAAGCCGCCGCGCCAGCGTGCGCGCGCTGGCCCCGTGCGCGCGCTCATGCGCCATCCAGGCGCGCATCTCGGATACCGTGACCGCGGCCAGCATGGCCGGGCCGCCCCCTGCGCCACGGTGCCGGCACAGAAAGCTCAGAAACCCCGCCACATCGGCGGCGTAGGCCGTGCGCGTATTCTCGGCCGCGCCCTCGATCGCGGACAGATGCGCGCCCCAGCGCTGCAGCGCGTCGCGCAGGCCGGGCGTCAGCTCCAGCGTCAAGACAGCCAGCGGCGCATGGAGCGCTCGAAGATACCGGCGAAGAACGCCAGCAGGTCGGTGCCCTGTCCGGGCTTGAACAGATGCGGGTCCTCGGAGCCCATGGCCAGCATCCCCGCCATGCGCCCCCGCCCCAGGTCAAGCTTCATCAGCGCCTCGGAGCGCATGTCCACCGACGCCGGGCCGTACAGCGCGTCCGTGGCCGGGATGTTCTGGCGCAGCAGCACCGGGCGCGGGGGCGCGGCGCGGCCCTGCTGCATGTAGCTGGCGATGAAACCGGGCTCCACCACGCGCAGCACGTCGCCGATGCGCGAAAGCGACGGGTCGGCGCCGCGCTCGCTGCTTTCCAGCACCAGCCGGATGGCATCCACACGCAGGATTTCGGCCACGTCATGACCCAGCGTGTGCAGGAACCCTTCGAACTGTTCAGGGTCCAGCATCCGCAGGATGGCGCGGTGAATCTGGTTGGTGCCCGACAGGTTGTCATAGGCCGCGGCGATCACCGCGCGATGGGTGTCCTCCAGCCGGTCCAGCCGCGCCTCCAGCCGCTCCATGGCAAGGCCGCGCAGATCGACGATGTTGCGCCCCATCTGCGCCTCGGACGCGCCGACCAGCGCGCGCATGAGGTCCCTGTCTTCCAGCACGATCGCCGGATCGGCGATGATCCGCGCCCGCAATTCATCCTCGATCGCGACTGTCTGCGCGCCCGTTCTTGCTGCCATGTCTGCCTCGATGCCTGCCCCGGTTTCGCCTTCGGCTTATCGTTGGCGCGCAGTATAGCGCATGTCCGGGACAAATCAGAGAATTTTCTGACCGGTTTTTTCCCAATCCTTCAGGAAACTTGCCAGACCGGCATCGGTCAAGGGGTGGCTGGCCAGCTTTCGGATCACCTCGGGGGGGGCGGTCATGACATCGGCGCCGATCCGCGCCACATCGGCCACATGGTTCACGCTGCGGATCGAGGCGGCGAGGATCTCGGTCGCAAACCCGTAATTGTCGTAGATGACGCGGATATCCTCGATCAGTTCGGTGCCGTCGATATTGATGTCATCCAGCCGCCCGATGAAGGGCGAGATGAAGCTTGCGCCTGCCTTGGCCGCCAACAGCGCCTGATTGAGCGAAAAGCACAGGGTGACATTGACCATCTTTCCCTCGCCGGTCAGCACCTTGCAGGCCTTCAGCCCGTCCCAGGTCAGCGGCAGCTTGACGGCGATGTTGGGCGCGATCTCGGCCAGGCGGCGGCCTTCGGCGATCATCTTGTCGGCCTCCAGCGCCACCACTTCGGCGGAAACCGGGCCATCCACGATCCCGCAGATTTCCCGGGTCACTTCCAGGATATCGCGCCCCGATTTCAGGATCAGCGAGGGGTTGGTGGTCACCCCGTCCACCATGCCCAGATCGTTCAGCTCGCGGATCGCGTCAACGTCCGCGGTATCGACAAAGAACTTCATCGCCCGGCCCCTTTGGCTTGCAGCAGGTTTCCGGGGGCGTCATACCCTAAGCGCCCGCAGCCCGCAAATGCCCTTTGCCCCCGGTTCGCCATGTCCCTGCAAGCGTCCCCGCACGCGCCCCCGCACGCCGCTCCGGCGCCCGAGTTCTACGACCACGGCACGGCGGTTGCGGTGTTGACCACGCAGCCGCTGGACCGGGCGCTGGATTACCGCGCGCCCGAAGGCGGCTGCTGGCTGGGCGCGCTGGTCGAGGTGCCGCTGGGTCCGCGCCGGGTGCTGGGCGTGGTCTGGGGGCCGGGCGAAAGCGACCTGCCCCTGAGCCGGTTGCGACCGGTGAACCGGGTGCTGGACGCCGCCCCCCTGCGCGACGAGTTGCGCGGCTTCCTGGAGCGCGCGGCCGACTACACGCTGACGCCGCTGCCCGCCATGCTGCGGCTGGCCACCCGCGCGCCGGGGCTGGGCGATGGCCCGACCATGCGCAAGCTGCTGCGCCGGGGCGCGGCCACGCCCGAGCGCATGACGGAGGCGCGCAGCCGCGTCCTTGCGGCCTGCGAGGAATTCGGCGGCGCGGCGCTGACGCCGGGGGAGCTGGCTGCGGCGGCCGGGGTTTCGGGCGGCGTGGTGCGCGGGCTGGTGGCGGCGGGGGCGCTGGTCGAATGCGACGTGCCGCGCGACCAGCCCTTGCCCCGGCTGGACCCCGCACGCCCCGGCCCGGTGCTGAACCCCGAACAGGCGGCGGCAGCGGCGGCGCTCGGGGCGCGTGTCGCCACCGACGGATTCGGCGTGACGCTGCTCAAGGGCGTCACCGGGTCCGGCAAGACCGAGGTCTATCTGGAAGCCGTGGCCGAATGCCTGAAACGCGGGCATCAGGCGCTGGTGCTGCTGCCGGAAATCGCGCTGACGGCGGAATTCCTGACCCGCGTCGAGGCCCGCTTCGGCGCGCGCCCCGGCGAATGGCATTCCGGCGTGACGATGACCGAACGGCGGCGGCTCTGGCGCATGGTGGGGCAGGGGGGCGCGCAACTGGTGGTGGGCGCGCGCTCGGCGCTGTTCCTGCCGTTCCGCGATCTGGGGCTGATCGTGGTCGATGAGGAGCACGACGGCTCCTACAAGCAGGAGGATGGCGTGCTGTATAACGCCCGCGACATGGCGGTGCTGCGCGCCAGCCACGCGGCGGCGCAGGTGGTGCTGGCCTCGGCCACGCCGTCGCTGGAAAGCTGGGCCAATGCCGAAAGCGGCAAATACGCGCGCCTCGACCTGCCCGCGCGCTTCGGCGACAGCGTGTTGCCCGAAATGCGCGCCCTGGACCTGCGGGCCGAGGATCTGCCCGCGGGGCGCTGGATCTCGCCCACGCTGAAGCGCGCGGTCACGGCGCGGCTGGCGGCGGGGGAGCAGGCGCTGCTGTTCCTCAACCGGCGCGGCTTTGCCCCGGTGACGGTGTGCCGCGCCTGCGGCCATCAGATCGGCTGCGATGACTGCGACGCGCGGATGGTGGAACACCGCTTCCTGAACCGGCTGATGTGCCACCAGTGCGGGGCCACGAAGCCGATGCCGCAGGTCTGCCCGGCCTGCGGGGTCGAAGGCAAGCTGGCGGCCATCGGCCCGGGGGTGGAGCGGCTCGCCGAGGAAGCGGCGGCGGTGTTCCCGGACGCCCGCGTGGCGGTGCTGTCCTCGGACCTGTTTGCCTCGGCCCGCGCGCTGAAGGCCGAGGTCGGCGCCATCGCGGCGGGCGAGGCCGATATCATCATCGGCACGCAACTGGTGGCCAAGGGGCACAACTTTCCGCTGCTGACACTGGTGGGGGTGATCGATGCCGACCTCGGGCTGCAGGGCTCGGACCTGCGCGCGGCCGAGCGCTGCTTCCAGCTTGTACGCCAGGTGGCGGGCCGGGCCGGGCGCGCGGGCCAGCCGGGGCTGGCGCTGGTGCAGACCAGCCAGCCGGATCATCCGGTGATCCGCGCGATCCTCGGCGGCGATGACGAAGGCTTCTGGAGGGCCGAGGCCGCCGCCCGGCACGCCGCCGCCATGCCCCCCTACGGGCGGCTGGCGGGCATCATCCTGTCCTCGCCCCGGCTCGAGGATGCCTTCGATCTGGGCGAGAAGCTGGCCCTGAACGCCGCGCCGCTGCACGCCATCGGCGCCGAGGTCTGGGGCCCCGCGCCCGCCCCGGTCGCCCGCATCCGCGGCCGCCACCGGGTGCGCCTGCTGGTCAAGGCCGCGAAGGGCGCGCGGCTGCAACCGGCGCTCCGCGCCTGGCTGGCCCCGCACCGTCTGCCCACCGACCTGCGCCTGAGCGTGGACATCGACCCGCAGAGCTTCATGTGAGGGGCTGCACGATGTCAAGCGCATGGCAACGGCGAACCCCGCCAAAGGCTGCTCCATCCGGGGGAGGGCGCACCGCGACCGGCCCGGATCACCCCGCCCGCGCCCGTGTCCCGACCCGCCGTCGCCCCGCCGTCGCCCCCCCCGCTTTCCGCCAGGGATCGCGCGCGTCGGGCCAGGACATGTCCTGCGGCTCCCTTCATCTTGCTTCAAATACTCCCGGGGGGAGTCGCAGCTTGGCTGCGACGAGGGGCAGCGCCCGTCCTGCCGCGCGCCTGCGCGCCGCCGCGCATCGTCCTGCCGCGCGCCTGCGCGCGGCCCGGCCCAACCGGCGCGCGGCGCATCTTCGATGCGTCCGGGCCGGGCGGGAGCCCCCCGCGAGCCGTGCGCGCGCCGCTTGCGTTGCCGCGCCGACCGCCTATGTCCATGGTTGAGCCAAGCAAAGGAACCGCGCCATGTTTTCCTTCCTGACGAAACCCGCCGAGATGATCCGCCCCGAGGATGCCCTGCCGGGGCGCCCGGACCCGATCCCCACGGCAGAGCGCCACCATGTGTTCGACCGTCCGCTTGACGCGCCGGTGCCCGCGGGCATGGCGCAGGTCATGCTGGGCATGGGCTGTTTCTGGGGCGCCGAGCGCCTGTTCTGGCAGACCCCGGGCGTCTGGCTGACACGCGTGGGATATGCCGGCGGGTTCACCCCGAACCCCACCTACGAAGAGGTCTGCTCGGGCCGCACCGGCCATACCGAGGTGGTGCATGTGGTCTTCGACCCGGCGGCGCTGTCCTTCGACGCGCTTCTGCGCAGTTTCTGGGAAAGCCATGACCCCACCCAGGGGATGCGCCAGGGCAACGACCGGGGCACGCAATACCGCTCGGCGCTGTATACCTTCGGGGCCGCGCAGCAGGCGGCGGCCGAGGCCAGCCGCGACGCCTATGCCGGGCGGTTGCGCGCGGCCGGACACGGCGCGATCACGACCGAGGTCACGCCTGCGCCCGTGTTCTTTCACGCCGAGGCGTATCATCAGCAGTATCTGTCCAAGAATCCGGCCGGGTATTGCGGGATCGGCGGCACCGGGGTTGCCTGCCCCGTCGGTGCCTCTGCCTGAACCCCTGTCCTGCCGCGCCGGGTCCGGCGTGTCGGCACGCCGCGCGACCGTCCCGGTGGTGACGCAGGCGGGGCTCCCGCCCGGCGCCGGGACCCTTGCGGGCCCCGCGCCGGTTGGGCCCGGCAGCGCGCG
>JAFIEE010000127.1 GCA_020832705.1 Paracoccaceae bacterium | reverse complement strand
GATGCCCGATCCGTCCTTCAACGGCCACTTCAACGGGTTGCGCGGCTATACGGGTGGGTGGGGCACGCCCCGAGGGCGCTTTTGCGACCGCGCAGGCGGCGCCTTCCCGCGGGGCCATAACGCGGCCCCGGCATCACCCCCGGCGCGGGCGGTTCACATGGCCCATCTTGCGGCCCGGGCGCGCCTCGGCCTTGCCATAGAGGTGCAGCGCCGCGCCGGCTTCGCGCAGGATATTGGGCAGCCGGTCCAGATCGGCGCCGATCAGGTTTTCCATCTCCACATCCGCGTGGCGCAGCGGATCGCCCAGCGGCCAGCCCGCAACCGCGCGGATATGCTGTTCGAACTGGTCCACCGCGCAACCCTGCTGGGTCCAGTGCCCGGAGTTGTGCACGCGCGGCGCGATCTCGTTCACCACCAGCCCGGCGGGGGTGACGAACAGCTCCACCCCGATCACGCCGACATAATCCAGCGCGTTCAGGATGCGCCCGGCGATCAGCGCGGCATCGGTGCGCTGCGCCGGTGACAGCGTGGCCGGGACGGTGGTGCGGCGCAGGATCCCGTCTTCGTGCAGGTTCTCGCCCGGGTCATAGGCGGCGACCGCGCCCTCCAGCCCGCGCGCGGCGATGACCGAGACCTCGTGCGTGAACGTCACGAACCCCTCGAGGATCGCGGGTGCGCCGTTCATCGTCTCCAGCGCGGCGGCGGCGTCATCGGCGGCCGCAACCCGCGCCTGGCCCTTGCCGTCATAGCCCATCCGCCGGGTCTTGAGGATCGCGGGCGTGCCGATCTCGGCCAGTGCAGCGGTCATGGTGCCGGGAGTGTCCACGGGGGCGAAGGGCGCGGTCCTCAGGCCCAGATCGCGCAGGAACGCCTTTTCGATCAGCCGGTCCTGGCTGACCTCGAGCGCCCGGCGTCCCGGTCGCACGGGTCGGAGCGTTTCCAGCAGGTCGAGCGCGGCGGCGGGGATGTTCTCGAATTCGTAGGTGACCACATCCACCGCCTCGGCGAAGCGCGTCAGCGCTTCGGTGTCGTCATAGGCCGCGCGGACGTGATGATTCGACACATGCGATGCCGGGCAGCCGCCAGCAGGGTCGTAGATGCAGGTCCGGAACCCCAGCCGGGCGGCCGCAACCGCCAGCATCCGGCCCAGTTGCCCACCGCCCAGAATGCCGACGACCGCGCCGGGAGATAGCGGCTCAGTCATCGACTGGTGCCTCGGGGATGGAATCGCTCAGTGCTGCCCGCCAGTCCGCCAGCTTCGCAGCCAGAATGCCGTCCGAGAGTGCGAGGATCTGCACCGCCAGCAGCGCCGCGTTGGCGGCGCCCGCCGCGCCGATGGCCATGGTGGCGACCGGAAAGCCGCGCGGCATCTGGACAATGGAATACAGGCTGTCCACGCCCCCCAGCGCGCGGGTCTGCACCGGGACACCGATCACCGGCAAGGGGGTCTTGGACGCCATCATGCCGGGCAGGTGCGCCGCCCCGCCCGCGCCGGCGATGATGACCTGCAGCCCACGCCCGGCGGCTTCGCGCCCGTAAGCCCACAGCCGGTCCGGGGTGCGGTGGGCCGAAACGATGCGCACCTCATGCGCGACGCCGAACTCGTCCAGCAACTCCGCCGCCGCGCGCAGCGTCGGCCAGTCCGACTGGCTGCCCATGACGATGCCGACACTGACCCGATCCATCCGCCACGCCCCCTGATTGACTCACGCGGCCTTAGCGCAGGTGCCGGGCGCGCGCAATCGGCAAGGGCGCAGCACCGCGCGCCGCTCAGCGTAGTTCCGGCGCGCGCCACACCCGCACCAGACCATCGGCCGAGGCCGTGGCGATTGCCGCGCCATCGGCCGAAAACACCGCCCCCCAGACGGCAGCGCCATGCCCCTCCAGCCGCGCCAGTTCGCGCCCGCTGGCAGCGTCCCAGACGATCGCGCTGCCATCATGCGATGCCGTGACCACCTGCCGCCCGTCCGGCGAGAACCGCGCCGTTTCCAGCCACAGCCCGTGACCGCGCAGTACGGTGATCTGGCGTCCGGTCGCGGCTTCCCAGATCCGCGCCGTGCGGTCGCGCGAGGCGGTGACGATCCGCGCCCCATCGGGCGAAAAGGACGCCCAGAGCACGCCGTCGTCGTGCCCGTCCAGCCGTGCGACGATCTCGCCCCCTTCGGCCAGCCCTGCGACCCGGGCGGCGTTGTCATGGACGGCCAGCACCACCCGTTCGCCCGCCGGATCGAAGGCCGCGCCCATCACCGGCGCGGCGCCGCCGTCCAGGGTCAGCACCTCCTCGCCGGTCCACAGGTCCCAGACGCGGGCCGCGCCGTCGAACCCGGCGGTCAGTGCGCGCCGCCCATCCCGGGCCAGCGCCACGCTTTCAAGGGCCCGGCTGGCGGCATCGATGGTCATCACCGCGCGTTCGGTT
Organism: Paracoccaceae bacterium; assembly: GCA_020832705.1. Lineage (GTDB taxonomy): Bacteria > Pseudomonadota > Alphaproteobacteria > Rhodobacterales > Rhodobacteraceae > Rhabdonatronobacter. The sequence continues at coordinate 7,809 of JAFIEE010000127.1, read as the reverse complement.
TCGATGTCCCACAGCCGGGCGGTGCCATCAGCCCCCACGGTCATCGCCATCCGGTTGTCCGGGGTGAAGGCCCCGAAACGCACCGTGCCGTCATGGCCGCGCAGCACCGCCGCCACGCGGTTGCGCAACAGGTCCCAGACCCGCGCGCTCCCGTCCTGCCCGGTGGACAGCACGAAGCGGCTGTTGCTGGAAAAGCTCACGCTGGTCACGATGCCCTCATGCCCCTCGAGCGCCAGCACCTCGGCGCGGGTCCAGTCGCGGGCGGGCAGGGGCTGCAGCGCCGTGGGCGGCACCAGAAACTGGTTGCTGACCCAGGCATGGCCCAGCCCGGCCACCGCGACCATGCTCCAGCCCTCGTCACGGTGAAGTTCCGCGACCTGCTCGCGCGGGGCCAGCACCGCGATCACGTCATGTTCGGTGCCCGGTCCGGTGCGCGCGTTCAGGTGCACATCATGGCGCACATGCAGCACCCCGCGCGGGGTTTCCATGTCCCCCGGCGCCGCTGGCATGCCTGCCAGCGCCAGCGGGGCGGGCAGCCCGTCGGCATAGGCCGGATACTGAGCGGCGCCCAGGTCCTGCGCCGCGTCCCAGACCGCGCGGCGGATGCGCACCGCGGCCTCCTGCACGCTCAGGTCGCCGGCCCCGAGCGCGGCGACAAAGGCCCGCGCGAACAGCCCGCGCGGGCTGTCCGGCTGCGGCGCGTTGGTCATCAGCCCGGTCTGCCCCGGACCCGCCGAGATCAGCGTGAAGGTTTCCGCCTCGGGATCGGGGCGCGGCAGCCCCGGCCCGCGCAGGTCAAGCGCCAGCACCGTGGCCGCGACCCCGCGCCATTTCATCGCTGCCAGCAGGCGCGAAGCTTCCAGCACCGAGGCGTCCGGCGGCGGCTCCGTTGCCTGAACGCCGCCGCTGCCCCGCAGCAGCAGATAGGGTTCACCGCTCCGGTTCAGCGCCTCGCCGATGAAATAGACCAGCGCGACCGCGTCGGCGGGCAAGTCCGCGCCCATGTCGCGCAACTCGGCCATCATGGACTCGCGGTCGGGGTTGTCGATCCGGCGGGTCGCATAGCCTGCGCGTTCCAGCGCCCGGAACACCAGCGCCGCGTCCTCGGCGCGGGCGCCGGTGGCGGCGCGCGGGCCGTGGTCGTTCACCATGATCACCAAGGCGTGCCGACTTTCGGCCAGTGCCGCCACCGGCGCGGCCAGCGCGATCACGCCAAGCGCCAGCGCGGCCAGAAATGTCTTTGCGGTCAAGGTCGGGCACGTCCGGAAATCTGTTCTCTCTCTTGAGACCTTAGCCGCTTTGCGCCCGAGGTCCAGCCCCGCGACCCGCCTTTCCGGTCAGGCCTGGCGTCATGCGGGTGCCACTCCGTTGCCGGGGCGCGGTCTCAGGGCGCGGCGATCTCTTGCGCCAGTGCGGGCAGGTCGGTGATGATCCCGTCCACGCCCTGCGCGATCACCGCGGCGATATCCTCGGGCGTGTTCACGGTCCAGGCGTTCACCGCCACCCCCAGCGCCTGCGCCTCGGCCACGCGCGCGGCTGTCAGGTCGCGATGCCAGGCGCACCAGACAAGGCCGCCCTGCGCCGCGATCAGCCGCGGCAGCGAGCCGCCGTGATCTTCCAGCCGCAGCCCGTCCATCCAGGGCGATCCGTCGAACACATTCCCTTCGGACGGCGATGTCTCGGCGCTGAGATAGCCGCGCGCGATCATCGGATCGGCCGCGCGCACCGCCGTCAGCACCCGCCAGTCAAAGGACGAGATCAGCACCCGCCCGGCCAACCCGTGCCGATGCACCGCGCTCAGCACGTCCTCGACCAAGACCGCCGGAGGGTCGCCCAGATCGTCACGGTGGGCGTAGGACTTGATCTCGATGTTCAGCACCTCGGGCGCGCCTTCGGCGGCCCAGGACAGGAACGCGTCCAGCGTGGGGACACGGGCGCCATCGGCCGGGCGCTGGTCGGGGTGGTGCGTCCCGTAGGGCGTTGCAGGATTGAGCCGTCCGATGTCATAGGCCTGCAATGCCGCCACGCCCAGGTCGATCACCTTCGGCCCCGGCTCTGTCAACCAGACCCCGTCCGGCGTGCGCGCCAGTGCCATGGGCACGCGCGGATCGTGGATCACCACCGGCACGCGCCCGGCGGCGTTCTGCACGTCGATTTCGACCCCGTCGGCGCCCAGACCGCGCAGATAGTCGAACCCCGCCATGGTGTTTTCCGGCAACACGCCGCGCGCGCCGCGATGGCCGTAGATACGCGGCAGGGCGCCCGTGCGGCGCAGCAATCGGTGCAGTGCCGGTTGCATGGCAGCCGCTTCAGGCGACACGCTGGCCACTTTCCAGGTCGAAAGGGTGCAGCGCCGCGCGGCGAACGCTGAAGGTCAGGTCCTGACCTTCCTCGGCCGCGGGGACATGCGACAGGCGCACCACCACGTTCTTGTCGAAACCCTCGAACCGCATGTGCAGATGGCTTTCGGCGCCCGCCGGTTCCAGCAGCAGAAGCTGGCCCGACAGCACCAGATCGCCCTCGCCGGGCGGCGCGGTCGAAAAATCCTCGGGGCGGATGCCGATCAGGTCGGCCTTGGCGGGCAGATGCGCCAGCTCCTCGGCGGCGACTTTCGCGCGCAGGAAATCGGCGGGCAGCATGTTCATGGCGGGCGATCCGATGAACCCGGCCACAAAGGTGGTTTCCGGGTGCGAATACAGGTCCATCGGCGTGCCCACCTGCTCGATCACGCCGCCATTGAGCACCACCAGCCGGTCGGCCATGGTCATGGCTTCAAGCTGATCATGGGTCACGTAGAGCGAGGTGGTGCCAAGGCGCCTCTGCAACTGCCGGATTTCCACCCGCATCTGCACGCGCAGCTTGGCGTCCAGGTTCGACAATGGCTCGTCGAACAGGAACGCCGCCGGTTCGCGCACCAGCGCGCGGCCCATGGCCACCCGCTGGCGCTGGCCGCCGGAAAGCTGCCGGGGCTTGCGGTCCAGGAACTGGCCGATTTCCAGCATCTGCGCGGCCTCGCGCACGCGGCGGTCGATCTCGGCCTTCTTGAAGCCGCGGTTCTTCAACCCGTAAGCCAGGTTGTTGAACACCGTCATGTGCGGATAGAGCGCGTAATTCTGGAACACCATGGCGATGTCACGCTCGGCGGGTTCCAGCGCGTTCACCACGCGCTCGCCGATCTTCAGCGTGCCGTCGGTGATGGTTTCCAGACCGGCGACCATGCGCAGCAGCGTGGACTTGCCGCAGCCCGAAGGGCCGACCAGGACGATCATCTCGCCGTCCGCGATATCGAGGTTGACGCCCGTCACGGCCTGCACCCCGCCGGTGTAGACCTTGCACAGGTTGTCCATGGTGATCGTGGCCATGCGTTATTTCTCCGTCTCGGTCAGGCCCTTCACGAACAGGCGCTGCATGAACAGGATGACAAGCACCGGGGGCAGGGCGGCCAGAACCACGGTGGCCATGACCAGATGCCACAGCGGTTCGCTGTCGCCCCCGGTCACCATGCGCTGGATACCCATGACGATGGTGTAATACTCCGGGTCGGTGGTGATCAGCAGCGGCCAGAGATACTGGTTCCAGCCGTAGATGAACATGATGACGAACAGCGCCGCGATGTTGGTAACCGACAGCGGCAGCAGGATGTCCTTGAAGAACTTCATCGGCCCGGCGCCATCCACCCGGGCGGCCTCCATCAGTTCCTCGGGCACGGTCATGAAGAACTGCCGGAACAGGAACGTTGCCGTGGCCGAGGCGATCAGCGGGATCGACAGGCCGGCGAAGCTGTTCAGCATGCCGAAATCCGCCACCACCTGGAAGGTCGGAACGATCCGCACCTCGACCGGCAGCATCAGCGTCAGGAAGATGATCCAGAAGAATAAGATCCGGAACGGGAAGCGGAAATAGACGATCGCAAAGGCCGACAGGATCGAGATCGACAGCTTGCCGATGGTGATCGCCATGGCCATGATGAAGCTGTTCCAGAGCATCCCGCCGATGGGCGGCGTGCCCGCGCGCGAACGCCCTTCGGTGATGGCGGTGGTGTAGTTTTCCCAGGCGTGCGTGCCGGGCCAGAGTGGCATGACCCCGCGCACGAAGGTTCCCGGCGGATGGGTCGAGGCGATGATCGCCACATAGACCGGAAAGACGATGATGGCGACGCCCAGGATCAGGACGACATGGGCGAAGAAGTTGCCCCAGCGATTGTTTTCGACCATGGCCCGCTCTCCTTCAGTAGTTCACGCGCCGCTCGATATAGCGGAACTGGATCACGGTCAGGACAATGACGATCCCCATCAGGACCACCGATTGCGCCGCCGACGAGCCGAAATTGAGGTTCACGAACCCGTCTCGATACACCTTGTAGACTAGGATGTTGGTGGCCTGCGCCGGTCCGCCCTCGGTGGTGGCGTGGATGACGCCGAAGGTATCGAACATCGCATAGACGATGTTGATGACCAGCAGGAAGAAGGTGATCGGCGAGAGCAGCGGAAAAACGATGGTCCAGAAGCGCTTGAAGCGGCTGGCGCCGTCGATGGCGGCGGCTTCGATCAGCGAATGCGGGATGGACTGCAGACCGGCCAGAAAGAACAGGAAGTTGTAGCTGATCTGCCGCCAGGCCGAGGCGATGATGACCATGATCATGGCGTCATTGCCGTCGCGCCGGTGGTTCCAGTCATAGCCGACCATGTCCAGCATGTAGGGCATGATGCCGATGGACGGGTTGAAGATGAACCACCACAGCACTCCGGCGATCGCCGGGGCGATGGCATAGGGCCAGACCAGAAAGGTGGTGTAGCTGTCGCGCGACCGGATCATGCGGTTGACCATCACCGCGAACAGCAGCGCCACCGACATGGACAGCAGCGTCGTGCCCACCGAGAAGACGAAGGTGACCTTGAGCGAATTCAGATAGAGCGGGTCGGCGAACAGCGCCTTGAAATTGTCGAACCAGACGAAGGTGTCCGGCCGGATGCCGAAGGCATCGCCCTGCCGGTAGACGGATTGCCTGAGCGCCTGAAACGACGGCCAGATGAAGAAGATCAGGGTGATGATCACCTGCGGGGCAAGCAGCGCATAGGGCAGCCACTTGCCGGAGAAGGTCATGCGTTTGGTCTGCATCTGTCCGGTCCGCGCAAGGGAAAACGGCCCGCCCCCGGATCACGGGGGCGGGCCGCAGGGAAGGCGGCGTCAGTTCATCGACGCTTCGAACTCGCGCAGCAGCGCGTTGCCGCGGCGCACCGCGTCATCGGCGCCTTCCTGGCCGGTCTTGGAGCCCGCCATCACCGCTTCCATCTCTTCCGAGATGACGTCGCGGATCTGGACGAAGTTGCCGAAGCGCAGCCCGCGCGAGTTTTCGGTCGGCGGGTTCAGCGTCATCTGCCGGATCGAGGTGTCGGCGCCGGGGTTGGCGTCATAATACCCCTGCTCGGCGGTCAGGTCGAAGGACGCCTGGGTGATCGGCAGATAGCCGGTGTCCTGGTGCCACTCGGCCTGCACCTCGGGCTGCGAGAGGTATTCGAAGAAGGCGGCAACCGCCTGATATTCCTCGTCGGTGTGCCCGGTCAGGACCCAGAGTGTCGCGCCGCCGATGATGGTGTTCTGCGGTGCGCCCTCGACATCGTCATAATAGGGCTGGAAGCCGTAGCCGACCTCGAACTCCGAGTTGCGCAGCACACCGGCGCGGCTGGCCGAGGAGCCGAAGACGAACCCGCATTCCTCGGCATAGAAGGCCGGGAAGGCATCCGGGCCGGGGCCGGGGCCACCCCAGCGGAACAGGTTGCCGTCCTGCCAGGCGGCCAGGTTGTCCCAGTGCCGGGCGACCAGATCGTTGTTGAACACGAATTCCGTGTCGAACCCTTCGAACCCGTTGGCGCGGGTGCCGAGCGGGATGTTGTGCCAGGCGCTGAAGTTTTCCAGCATCACCCAGGACGGCCAGGAAGTGGTGAAGCCGCAAGGTGCGGCGCCCGATTCGACGATGGCCCGCGCGGCGGCCTCGGCCTCGGCCCAGGTGGCGGGCGGTGTTTCCGGGTCCAGTCCGGCGGCCGCAAACACGTCCTTGTTGTAATACATGATCGGCGTGGACGAATTGAACGGGAAGGACAGCATGTTCCCGTTCGGATCGGTGTAGTAGCTCACCACCGTATCCAGATAGGCGTCGGGGTCGAATTCGACGTCATGATCCGCCATCAGTTGATAGATCGGATAGATCGCGCCCTCGGCTGCCATCATCGTGCCGGTGCCAACCTCGAACACCTGCAGGATGTGCGGCTGCTGGTTGGCGCGGAACGCGGCGATGGCGCCGGTCATGGTCTCGGTATAGGTGCCGCGATAGCTGGGCACGACACGAAACTGGTCCTGGCTTTCGTTGAACGCCTCGGCCACGCCTTCGAGCAGTTCGCCCAGTTCGCCGCCCATGGCGTGCCACCAGTTGACCGAAACTTCGGCATGGGCCCAGACCGGCGTCAGTGCCGTTGTGGCAGCAAGACAGGCGCCAAAGACTCTCTTTTTCATGATATCCTCCCTTTCCCGGGGACCGGTTGACAACCATTCTCCGCGACGCCCGGAGCGGCCGCCGCTTCCCCCAGTCCTAGGCTGACACTGTAACAGTTATAAGACAAGCGAATTTTTTTGACTTTTTTCATAATGTCATATTATAGTGCTGGCAGATCAACACGGTAGCAAGTCGCCATGAGCACGCCCCTGCGCCCGCGCCAACTGGAAGCCCTGCACGCGGTGGTCACGCATGGGTCGATGACGCGCGCCTCGCAGCATCTCAACATCTCGCAACCGGCGGTGAGTCGGCTGCTGGCCGATCTGTCGGCCGATCTGGGTTTTGCGCTGTTCGAACGCCGCGACGGCCAGCTTGCCCCCACGCCTGAAGCGCGCGCGCTGCTGCCCGATATCCGGCGGCTGATGGAGCTGCTGGAGCGGATTTCGGAAACCAGCCGCAATCTGACCGAAAGGCGCGCGGGCACGCTGCGAATCGCCTGTCTGCCGGGGTTCGCGGTCAGCCATCTGCCGCAGGTGCTGGCCGGGTTCCTGCGCGAACGCCCCGGCGTGCGCGTCACCATCGAACCGGACCGCCCCGACCGGATCCTCGAATGGATGGTGGGCGAGCAGTTCGACCTTGGCATCACCGACGGGTTCGAATTCACCGGCCACCCGGCGGTCGAGCATGAGGCGGTCGACCTGCGCACGGTCTGCATCTTTCCGCAGTCCAGCCCGCTGGCCGCGCTGAAAACGGTGACACCGCGCGATCTGGCGGATGCGCCACTGATCCACACACGGCGCACGACCCCCTATTTCCGCGAAGTGGAAGCCGCGTTCAACGCCTGCAACGTGCCGGTGCCCTCGTTCATCGAGGCGCGCCAGTTCACCACTGCCTGCGAACTGGTCAGCGAAGGGATCGGCGTGGCCATCATCAGCGAACTGGACGCGGTGAGATATGCCGACCGCGGGGTGGCCTTCCGCCCGTTCCGCCCGGCGGTGGCGCACCGGCTGGCGCTGGTGCGCCCGGTGCACAAGCAGGCCGCGCTGCTGACGCTGGATTTCATGGAAAGCTTTGTCGACAGCCTGCGGCCGTTCATGATGGCGCCGGAAAAAGGCTGATATCCCCGCCGTCAGATGGCTTCGGTGCCGGTGCCTGCGTGGGTGCCTGCGTGGGTGCCTCCGTGGCCGTCCGGGCGCGCCCGCGCGACAGCGCCCTCGGGCCGCGCCCCCGCACGCGACCCCGCTGGGCCGGTGGGGGCTTGGACATGGCGCGGGCAGGGGTATGGCGTTTGCGGGGCCGGGGCGAACGGATGATCCGTA
>JAFIEE010000126.1 GCA_020832705.1 Paracoccaceae bacterium | reverse complement strand
GGGGCCGGGGAGCACCGGGGCCGGTGCGGGTCCCGGCGCGGCCAGTGACGTCATGTCGGATCACTGCGAAGGCTTCCGCGCGGCGGGCGGGGTCCAGGCCATGCCCATATAGCCGTGTCCGGCGCGCAGTTCCGCGAGCATGCTGTCGATCCGTCGCGCGCGCGTCTCGGGACGCTTTGCCGCCGTTATCCAGCCCAGCCAGTCGTTGCGCTGATAGGGAGGGCGCGCGTCATAGGCGCCGCGCAGCCCTTCGGTGGCCAGCCGGTCCGCCACATCTTCCGGCATCGGATGGCGCGGGCGCTTCATGGCGATCATCCCTCCTGCGCGCGTTCGGCGCCGGCGCGGATGGCGGCGCGCAGCTTGCGCTCCAGGGTTTCCTGCCGGGGTTTCGGGTGCAGTTTCAGACCGAACATGTCCTTGACATAGAAGGTATCGACCACCTGCGCGCCATAGGTCGCGATCACCGCGCTGGCGATGTAGATGTTGTTTTCGGCCAGCGTCCGGGTCAGGTCATAAAGCAGCCCCGGCCGGTCACGGGTGTCCACCTCGATGATCGTGTAGATGTCCGAGCCGTCGTTGTCGAAGCTGATGTTGGTGGGGATGTTGAAGCGGCGTTCGCGTTTGCGGATCCGGTCGCGCCCCTCCAGTTCCTTGCGCGGCAGCACCTCGCCGGCGAAGGTCCGTTCGATCATCCGGCGCAGCCGGGGCAGGCGCGATTCCTCGTAGGGGTGGCCTTCGCCGTCCTGGATCCAGAAGGCGGCGGTGGCAAAGCCGTCGTTCGAGGTATAGGTGCGGGCATCGACGATATTCGCCCCCACCAGCGCCAGCGCCCCGGCCAGCCGGGCGAACACGCCGGGGTGATCGCTCAGCGCGAAACAGGCGCGGGTGGCATCGCGCGCCGGGTCGGGGTGCAGGTCGATGCGGATCTCACTGTCGCCGATCCCGCGCAGGAGCCTTGCGATGGCGACATGGGTGTCGGTCGCCAGCCCCTGCCAGTAGGGCCCGTAATGGCGCGCGGTCTCGGCGCGCAGTTCGCCGCGCGGCCAGTCGGCCAGGGCCTCGCGCAGGGCGCGCTTGGCCTCGCCCTCGCGCTTTTCGCGGTTCAGCGCCTCCAGCCCGGTCTCCAGCGCCTCGGCGGTGTCGCGGTAAAGCTGGCGCAGCAGCATGGCCTTCCAGTTGTTCCAGGTGCCCGGACCGACGCCGCGGATATCGCAGACGGTCAGCACCGTCAGCAGGTCCAGCCGCTTGCGGCTTTTCACCGCCTTGGCGAAATCGCGCACCGTGCGCGGGTCCGCGATGTCGCGTTTCTGCGCGGTGTCCGACATCAGCAGGTGATGGCGCACCAGCCATTCCACGGTTTCCGCATCCTCGGCGCCCAGCCCGAAGCGCGGCACCACGCGCCGGGCGATCTGGGCGCCTATGATGGAGTGATCCTCGGGCAGGCCCTTGCCCACATCATGCAGCAGCAGCGCCAGATACAGAACCCGCCGGTTCACGCCCTCCTTGAGGATGCGCGAGGCGATGGGCAGTTCCTCGACCAGCTCCTCGCGTTCGATCTGGGCCAGCGTGCTGATGCACTGGATGATGTGTTCGTCCACCGTGTAATGGTGATAGACGTTGAACTGCATCATCGCCACGATGCGTTCGAATTCGGGGATGAAGGCGCCCAGCACGCCCAGTTCGTTCATCCGCCGCAGCGCGCGCTCGGGGTTGCCGTGCTTCAGCAGCAGGTTCAGGAACAGCGTGTTGGCCCGGCGCGAGTGGCGCAGCCGGTCGTCGATCAGGTGCAGGTTGGCGGCGATCAGGCGCATGGCATCGGGGTGCAGCAGATGCCCGGTGCGCAGCCCCTCGGCAAAGATGCGCAGGATGTTGATCGGCTCGGTCAGCGCCGCCTCGGGGTCGGCGAAGGTGATGCGGTTGTTTTCGATGGCAAAGCCTTCGGCCAGCTTGCGCCGCCGCCGGAACAACCCGCGCAGCAGCGGCTCGCGCTTGACGTGGCGCGCTTCCAGTCCGGTCAGGAAGATGCGGGTCAGATCACCCACCTGGGTCGCGTGACGGAAATAGGCCTGCATGAAGTGTTCCACCGCGCGCCGCCCGCCGTGATCGGAAAAGCCCATGCGTTCGGCCACCTCGACCTGCAGGTCGAAGGTCAGTTGCTCCACGGGGCGGCGGCTGATGTGGTGCATGTGGCAGCGTGTGGCCCACAGAAAGGTCTCGGCGGCGTGGAAGGCGCCGTATTCCTCGGCGCGGAAAAAGCCCAGGTCCACCAGTTCGGCGGCCTGTTCCACCCGATGGATGTATTTGGCGATCCAGTAGAGCGTCTGCAGGTCGCGCAGCCCGCCCTTGCCCTCTTTCACATTCGGCTCCAGGATGTAGCGCTGGTTGCCCTGTTTCGCATGCCGCACGGCGCGTTCGTTCAGCTTGGCCTCGATGAATTCGCGCTCGGACCGGTGAAACAGCCCGCTCCACAGCCTGTCATGCAATTCATCGGCCAGCGGCTTGTTGCCGAACAGGAAGCGGTGTTCCAGAAGCGCGGTGCGGATGGTGTAATCCTCGCGCCCCAGCCGCAGGCAGTCGCTGACCGTGCGGCTGGCGTGACCGACCTTGAGCTTGAGATCCCACAGCATGTAAAGGGTCGATTCGATCACGCTCTCGACTCGCCCGGTGACCTTCCACGGGCACAGGAACAACAGGTCCACATCCGAATGCGGGGCCATTTCGGCGCGCCCGTAGCCGCCCACCGCCAGCACGGCGATGCGTTCGGCCTCGGACGGGTTGGGGTTGGGGTGCAGGTGGTTCTGGGCCACCCGCAGGGCCGAGGTGACGACCAGATCGGTCAGCCAGGTCTGCGATGCCACGAAGGCGCGCGCCTCGAGCGGGCGGGCGCGCAATGCCGCTTCCAGCCGCTCGTTGCCGCGGCGCAGCACTTCAGCCAGCACCCGCACCACGCCCGCGCGGCGCGTGCGCATGTCGCCTTCGGCCTGCACTGCGGCCAGGAGCTCCGGCTCCATCGCGGCGGTGTCGGCGATTTCGGTCGCCGGGCAGATCAGGCTGTCGTCACGGGCCGGGGGCGGTGGAAAGCAGGCTTCGGCCAGCGCCAGCCCAGGGGCACTGTCACCCGGCAGCGGCTCAGAAGCCGGTTCCGGCAAAGCTTCGCGGGGCTGGGGCAATGACGACAACCTCGTTGTTCTGGATTTCCGCGACCGCCAGGCCGCGTTCGTTGGTTCCGTCCGGGCGCAGGCGGAACACGCCGTTCACCCCGGCAAAGCCCGACGCCTGGGTCAGCGCCTCGCGCGAGAGCGCGTCCGACCGGCCGCTGCGCAACAGCGCGCCGATGGCGGCAATCCCGTCATACCCGAGCGCGGCGATCGGGTGCGGCTCGGCCCCGTTGGCGGCGCGGTAGCGGGCCTCGAACTGGCGGGTGAGGGCCGGGTCGGGCAGGGCGAACCAGCCGCCCTGCAGCCCGTCCAGTTGCAGCGTTTCGGGCGGAATGTCCCAGCGCGCCAGCCCCATGAACTGGAAATCCGCGGGCCGCACCCGGTTCTCGGGCAGGAGTTGCGCCAGCAGCGGCAGGGCGCCCGCCGAATTGGCGGTGAAGAACACCGATTGCGCCCCCGACGACCGCACCATCGAGGCGATGGAGGGCAGCGCATCGACGACGCCCTGCTGCGAGAAGGAATAGTCCTGCGTGCCGACGATGCTGGCCCCGGTGCGCGTTGCCGCGCGCTGGATCGCGCGCTTGGCGACCTCGCCCTCCGATGTGCGCTCGGACACCAGCGCCACCCGGCCCTTGCCCTCGCGCGCGGCGTGGTCCAGCAGGCGCTGGGCGGTGTTCTCGAAGGTGTGGCCCAGGACAAAGACATTGCCGCCGGCGACGTCGGTGTTGTTGGAAAAGCTCAGCACGTTCACGTTGCGCTGCGCCACCGTCCGGCCCACGGCGGTGGCCGACTGGCTGAAGACCGGGCCAAGGATGATGCGGGCCCCGTCGTTCACGGCACGGGCGGCCTCGGACGCGGCGCGTTCGGCATCGCCCCCGGTCTGATAGACGCGCAGGTCGATCTGCACACCCTGCAGATCGGCCACCGCCATGCGCGCGGCGGCTTCGAGGTCCCGCGCCAGCGTGTTGCGTCCGCTGTCCGAGGAGCCGCCGGGCACCAGCAAGGCCACCTGCACCGGTCGGTCGGTGTCAACGCGGGTCGATGGTCCGCCCATCTGCAGCGCGCCGGGTTCGCAGGCGGCCAGCGCCAGCACCGCGCCCAGCGCAAGGGCCGGAGCGCGCACGCGCGCGGCGCCACGCGGCGCGCCTGCGACCGCCGGTTGCCCGAAGCCCGGCACGGGCAGGGCGCACACCAGGCGCCGCAGTCGGCTGAACACGGTTGGAAACATGACACACTCCCGGCTTGCAACAGGTCCGATCGGAGGCGACACTAAGCATTCGCCCGGATGAAGTAAACTTTCGAGTGGGACAGACACCATGAGCGCAGAGCACGACCGCGACGGCCCGGTGGCGGCACCGGGGCCGCTGCGCATCGACGTGCAGCCACCGGGGCCCGGGCTCCACCTGATCGCCACGCCGATCGGTGCGGCACGCGACATCACCCTGCGCGCGCTCGACCTGCTGGCCGGCGCCGATGTGCTGGTGGCCGAGGATACGCGCAGCCTGCGCCGCCTGATGCAGATCCACGGGATCACGCCCGGCGACCGGCCCGTGCTGGCCTATCACGATCATAACGGCCCGCGCATGCGCCCGCGCCTGCTGGCCGCGCTGGCCGAAGGCCGCTCGGTTGTCTATGCCTCCGAAGCGGGCACCCCGCTGGTGGCGGATCCGGGCTTTCAGCTTGTGCGTGCGGCGGTGGCCGAAGGGCACAAGGTGCTGGCCGCGCCGGGGCCATCGGCGGTGCTGACGGCGCTGGTGGTCTCGGGACTGCCCAGCGACCGTTTCTGCTTCCTGGGCTTTCCGCCCGCACAGGGCGGGGCGCGGGCGAAGTTCCTTGCCGAAGCCGCCACCATCCCCGCCACGCTGGTGATCTATGAATCGCCGCACAGGATTCACCGATTGTTAGATGAATTGCGCGAGATTGTCGGCACAGAGCGGTCGGTCGCGCTGTGCCGGGAACTGACCAAACGATTCGAGGAAGTGCTGCGCATGCCACTGGGCGATCTGATCGAGGCGGTGGCCACGCGTGATCTGAAAGGGGAAATCGTGCTGGTGATCGACCGTCCGGGGGCCATGCAGGTGTCCGATGCCGACATGGACGCCGCGTTGCGCCGGGCCATGGCCGTGCAGCCCCTGAAGGCGGCGGTGGCCGAGGTTGCGGCGGCGACGGGCCTGCCGCGGCGCGATGTCTATCAGGCAGCATTGCGGCTGAAGGAGGAAGAATGAGCGGGCTTGCATCCTACAGGGCCGGGCTGGCCGCCGAAGACAGCGTGGCGGCGCATTACCTGCGCAGGGGTCTGGCGCTGGTGGCCCGTCGCTGGCGCGGGCAGGGCGGGGAGATCGATCTTGTGCTGCGCGATGGGGCGACGCTGGTCTTCGTGGAAGTCAAGAAGAGCCGCAGCTTTGCCCGTGCGCTGGAGCGTGTCACCCCACGGCAGGTGGCCCGCATCTTCGACGCGGCGGGCGAATTCCTGGCCGGCGAGCCGAAGGCACTGGACACCGAAACCCGGTTCGACGTGGCCATGGTGGCCGCTTCCGGCGAGGTTCGCATCCTGCACAACGCGTTCGGCCCCTGATCCCGGACGCGGCGGCGCCTTTTGATCCGCGTTGCCGCCGGGATGATTGCATCCGCGCGCCGGAGCGTGCATCAGGTTGTGCAAGGGCCTGCGTGCGCAGGCCGTGTCACAGCCGGAGCGCAGCATGAGTCTGAAGATCGCGTTTCAGATGGATCACATCGGCGGTGTCGATATCGATGCCGACAGCACCTTTCGCCTGGCCGAGGAAGCGCAGGCGCGCGGGCATGAGCTGTTCCACTACACCCCCGACCATCTGCGCCTTTCGGATGGTCGCGTCAGCGCCTGGGGGCAGCCGCTGCGGGTCCGGCGCGTGAAGGGCGCGCATGCCGAGCTGGGCGATGCCCGCGCGCAGGATCTGGCGGAAATGGATGTGGTCTGGCTGCGCCAGGACCCGCCCTTCGACATGGGCTACATCACCACCACGCATCTTCTGGACATGATCCACCCGGGCACGCTGGTGGTGAATGACCCGTTCTGGGTGCGCAACTACCCGGAAAAGCTGCTGGTCCTGCAGTTCCCGCAGCTGACCCCGCCAACCATGATCGCGCGCGATCTGGCCGCCCTGCGCGCCTTCAAGGCCGAACATGGCGACATCATCCTCAAGCCGCTCTACGGCAATGGCGGCGCGGGGGTGTTCCGGCTGGACCCGAACGACCGCAACCTTGCCTCGTTGCACGAGATGTTCACCGGGTTCTCGCGCGAGCCGCTGATCGCGCAGAAGTTCCTGCCGGCTGTGGAGAAGGGCGACAAGCGCGTGATCCTGGTCGATGGCGAAGCGGTCGGTGCCATCAACCGCATTCCGGCTGCGGGCGAGACGCGCTCGAACATGCATGTCGGCGGCCGCCCCGAGAAGGTGGCCCTGACCGACCGCGACCGCGAGATCTGCGCCGCCATCGGCCCGCTCTTGCGCGAGAAGGGCCAGATCTTCGTCGGCATCGACATCATCGGCGACTGGCTGACCGAGATCAACGTGACCTCGCCCACCGGTATCCAGGAACTGGAGCGATTCGACGGCATCAACGTCGCCGCCCGTATCTGGGAGGCGATCGAGGCCCGGCGCGCGCGCGGATGAGCTGGCAGCTCAAGGCGCTGCGCGTATTCCTGCGCCTTGGCGTCAAGCGGTCGCTGCGCCGCCAGCGCGACAGTTTCAGTGCCCGGCGGTCCTTTGCCTTCGGGGCCTGGCTGAATGCACGCGGGCGGCCCTGGCAGGCGTTTCATGCGGACACGCTTGGCCCCTGCGCAGCGCTCTGGACCAGCCCGGGCGAGAGCGGCGGCCCGGTCATCCTGTATTTCCACGGCGGTGGCTACGTCACCGGCAGCCCGCGCACGCATGCGCCGCTGGCGCGGTATCTGGCGCGGCGTGCCGATGTGCCGGTGTGCCTGCCGCAATACCGGCTGGCACCGGAGCATCCGTTTCCCGCGGCCTTCGAGGATGCGGTCGCGGTCTGGGAGGCGCTGATCGCACGCGGCCATGCGCCCGGGCGGATCGTGCTGGGCGGCGATTCGGCGGGGGGCGGGCTGGCGCTGGCGCTGCTGGCGCATCTGTGCGCCACCGGCCAGCCGGGGCCTGCGGCGCTTTTCGCCTTCTCGCCCTTTGCCGACCTGACGCTTTCCGGCGCTTCGCTGCGGGAAAACGCGCGCTCGGAGATCCTGCTGCCGGCAGAGCGATTGGCGACGCTGCGCGCGCGAATCCTGCAGGGCGCCGATCCCGCGGACCCGCGCATCTCGCCCCTTTTCGGCGATTTCACCGGCGCGCCGCCGGTGTTCCTGCAGGTCGCGCGCACCGAGATCCTGCGCGATGACGCGCTGCGCATGGCCGAGGCCCTGCGCGCCCAGGGCGCCGAGGTGCGCTGCGATGTCTGGGGCAACCTGCCGCATGTGTGGCAGTTCTTCCCCGGCTGGCTGCCCGAGGCACGGCGCGCGCTGGACCAGGTGGCAGAATTCCTGCGCGCCCGGCTTGCGCATGGCGCCGGACCCGGCGCGGTCACCGGCGGAGATGCCGGAACCGGGCCGCGCGCGCCCTGACGCGCGGAAAACCCTCGTTCGGGCGGGCGATTCATGCGACCATGCACCGGCGGAACGTGGCTGCGGGGAGGGGGCACGAAATGGTTCAGATCACGGTGGGCGGTGCGGGGCAGACGGTGATTTCCACCTTCGAGACCACGCCCGGCGATTGCGCGACACTGCTGGGCATGGTGCAGGCCGCTTATGACGAGTTCATCCGGCACCAGCCGGGATTCCTGGACGCGGCGCTGCATGTGAACGACGCCCGGACGCGGCTGGCCATCTATTCACGCTGGGCGGAGCGTGCCGATTTCCACGCGATGTTGCGCAGCGAGGAGATGCAGCGGCGCCATTGGGGCTTTGCCAATCATTGCACCCGATACGAACCGGTGCTCTATGATGTCGCCGTCACCTTCGCCCCGGATTAGCGCATGGCACCGGCCGCTCGGGCGGCCGGTGCCATGGTGACAGGTTGATCCGACAGGTTGATCCGACAGGTTGATCCGACAGGGACGGCAGATCGACCGGTTTCAGGCCGCCGAGAGCAGCGCGCGGGCCTCCTGCGGCTTGAGGATCATGCGGGCACTGCGGAACGCGCGGCGCCCCTCGGCGGTGGCCAGTGCCGGGAACAGCGCCAGCAATTCCGTGCGCTGCGCGGCGTCCAGGCCGCCCATGGCCCAGTCGGCAGGCTGGAAGCTTTCGCTCCAGGCGCCATCGGCGCGCACGATCTGGTGGCTGTCGAACATGATGTGGACATAGGTCGCCGCCGTCCTGTCACGCGTGATGCCAGGCAGGCCGACCATGTCGATTGCCGGGACCAGCACCTCGCGCTCGCCAAACATCAGTTCGGCGCGCGGGCCGGTGACCAGCATCCGGTGCTGCGGAGACACGCGCATCGCCTGTTCGGGCAGGCCATTGCCCAGCGCGCCCTGCGCAATCAGCACCGGCGCCAGATCTTCGGCCGCGGCCATTTCGGCAGCACTCACGCGGCGCTGCCCGCACCAGACCAGCGGCAGGAAGCCGTTGTCCCGGGTCAACACCATGTCGCCGGGGCGCAGATCCTCGACCGCGACGGGGCCTTGGCGGGTGTCGATCAGCGTGCCTGCGGTGAAGCAGACGATATCGATCCCGCCATCGCTGAGCTTGTTCTCGAAACTGCCGTCGTCTTGCTGGAAAGCAGAGATCTCGGATGACTCGGTCGGGTTGCTGAAGACGGTGATGGTATTGATCGGGTCACCCGTCCAGTCTTCGCTGCGCAGAAGCGAATTCGCGGGCAGCACCAGATTGAGGGGCGTCCCCTCCGGGTCTTCGGGATTGATCAGCGTCAGCCCGAGAAACTGGCCCTCATAGGCTGACTCGTCGCCGGTCTCGAGGTTGATCGTGCTGCCCTTCGCCCAGAAGTCGAAGATGCCTTCGAGCGTGTATTCGATATCGTTGATGGTGACCGTGGAGCCGGGGCCGATGGCCTGACCGTTGATGTTGCCGGTGAAGGTCAGGTCATTGAGAACTTCGACGAAATCGCCATTGTCGAAGGCGTAGGATGTGTCCCTGCTTTCGGTGGTCACGCCGGGTGCCGCAGGGCTGAGCACGATCGCGCCGTTAATTGTCACACTCATAATCTCGTCCTCTCGTTCCGGATGGCCTTGAACAGGCGTCGTGCCGCAGGCAGCGCTGCCCGCGCTGCCGATGCAGGAACGTCTACGGCTTGCTACGCCATCAGTTTCACCGCACCGCTTTGCTTTCCATTTAACACAGGATCGGCATTGGATACGGGCGCAAGGTGTTCAAAAAATGGCGCGCAGGTGAAAAAAACTGTTTCTGCATGGGAAACCAACGGTCCGAGCAGGGCGAAATACCCCTCATGATTGCGCATGGCTCCAGTCTACAACCGGGATGAGATGATCCCGGTGTTGAATCCGCCCATGCGCAACTCGCCGAACAGGCGCTGGTATTCGATCTTGGGGCACCGATTCTCGATCACGTCGATCCCGCGCGCCCGGGCTTTCGCGGCAGCTTCGGCGTGTGCGACGCCGATCTGCATCCAGATGGTGCGCAGGGCGGGCAGATGCTCCAGCGCCGCATCGACGATGGGGGGAACCTGTTCGGGGCGGCGGAAGATATCGACCATGTCGGTCTCGGGCGGGCAATCGGCGATACCGGCGCGCGCAACCTCGCCGAACAGGGTCTGCCCGGCAAGCCCGGGGTTCACCGGGATCACGCGAAACCCCTTGAGCCGCAGGTAACGCGCCACGAAATAGCTGGGCCGCACGGGGTTGGCGGACACCCCGACAACGGCGATGAAGCGCGTGCGGGTGAGGATGTCCCTGATCTGGCGGTCGGAAGGCTGGGTCATGGTGTGGTCATGCAAGGGATGTGGCGTGAATCGGTGACGGGGGGCTCCCGCCCGAAGCGCGCCGGATTGGAAATCCGGAGGCTTCGGTTGGGCCGGGGGGGGGGGGGGCGCCCCGCCCCCCCCCCCCGCCCCGCCCGC
>JAFIEE010000125.1 GCA_020832705.1 Paracoccaceae bacterium | reverse complement strand
CCTAAACGATGGCGGCGCGGGCGGCTGCCGCGCGCAGCACCGGACGCGCCGCGGTGCTGGCGCGTCTGCTGGCTGCAGCACGGGCGCAACGGCGCACCGGGTGAGCGTGCCTGCGGTGACTGCGTGCGGGCCCGCGGGCGATGCGCGCCGCGCCCCCTTCAGCGCCGCGCCCGGCCATGGCGCTTGCGGCAGGCGCAGTCCCCGCGCAAAGCGGTGCCGGCCGCGGACGGCCGCGGCCGGCGCGACCTCCGGGTGGCAGGCCGTTTCAGCGCTGCGCCAGTTGCCGGGCCGTGGCCGCGCCCTTGTCGGTCAGGCGCAGGCGCACGCCCGCGCGGTGCACCAGCCCGCGATCCAGCGCGCGCAGCACCGCCGCGCGGGCGCGCGGCTCGGGCCAGCGCAGGTTCGTGACCAGCGCGTCGATTGTGTCGGCCGCCGCCGCTCCGCCCGCCCCCGCACCGCCCGCCGCAGCGTGCTGGCCCAGATGCACCACCAGCGCCGCCGCGTCCCGGTCGGCGCGCGCGCTGCGGCGCCCCAGCGCCTGGGCCAGCAGCCCCTGTTCCGGCGCGAAGACCAGGGCGGCGACGAAGAACGCGCCGGTCATCGCCGCCATCATCCCGCCGATGGACACGTCCCAGCGCAGCGCCAGCGCATAGCCCGAGAGCGCCGAGGCTACCCCCGCAGCCATGGCCAGCGCCAGCATCCTCCCCAGCCGCCGGGTCAGCAGGGCCGCCGTCGCCGGGGGCACGATGACGAAGGCGATGAACAGGATCGCCCCCACCGCATCAAAGGCCGCCACCGCCGTCACCGAAGTCAGCGTCAGCAGCGCGCCGATCACCAGCGCGGGCGCAAACCCCAGCGCCGCCGCCAGTGCCGGGTCGAAGACCGCCAGTTTGAGTTCCTTCCAGAACAGCGCCACAAAGCCCGCGTTCAGAGCCAGAACGGCGCCCAGCGACAGCACCGCCACCGGCACCTCGGCGCCCATGACCGGGCGGGTATCCAGCCAGACAAAGCCGATTTCGCCCAGCAACACCGTGTGTTCGTCCAGATGCACATCGCGGGCGAAAAGGTTGATCAGCAGCACACCGAGCGCAAAGAGCGCCGGGAACACCAGCCCGATGGCCGCGTCCATGGCCACCAGCCTTGTGCGCGCCAGCAGTTCCGACAGCGCCACCGTGGCCAGCCCCGCCAGCGCCGCGCCTGCCAGTTGCACTGGCCCCGACAGCGCCCCGGTGGCCAGAAATACCAGCACGATTCCCAGAACGATGGCGTGGCTGATGGCGTCCGTCAGCATGGCCGAGCCGCGCAATACCAGAAACGTGCCCGGCAGCGCGGCGGCCAGCGCCACCAGCACGCCGGTCAGCACGATCATGGCCGTGATGTTGTCAAAGAAAGCGGCGATCATGGGTCACGCTTTCGCAGGCGGTCGGCCTCGGCATGACCGGCGCCGGTCAGGCGCCAGTGGGGCGTTGTCTCGGGCGGGTGGCGCGCCGGGTCCACCAGTCCCTGCGCCTGCAACCGGCGCAATGCGGCCCCGGTGGGACTGCGGTGCCAGGCGTCCAGCATGCCCTGTTCGGCGGGAAAATCGCGGTCGTGGTGGCTGTGCGCCAGCGCCTGCACGGTCAGCAGCAGCCGTTCGTCACCCTGTCGGCGCAGCATCGCCCGGCGCCGCAGCGCCTGCGCAATCAGCCCCCGGCGCGGCGCCAGCAGGAGCGAGGCCAGCACGATCGCGCTTGCGACCAGCACCACCACCGGCCCGGTGGACAGCCCCCGCGCGGTGGCGCTGACCAGCGCGCCGGTGACCCCCGCCACGGCGCCGAACGCCGCCGACAGCGCGACCATCGCGCCGAGCGAACCGGTCCATTGCCGCGCCGCCGCCGCCGGCGCGATCAGCAGCGCCACCATCAGGATCACGCCCACCAGTTGCAGCCCGACCACGATGGCGATGGCGACCATCACCGTCATGGCGGCCTCGATCACCGTCACCGGCAGGCCCTGCGCCGCCGCTGCCTGCGGGTCGAAGCTGACCAGCTTGAACTCCTTCCACAGCGCCAGCACCAGCGCCAGCGCCGCCAAGGCCGCGCCGCCCATGATCCATAGATCCCCGCGCAGGATGGCCGCCGCCTGTCCGAACAGGAACGTCGACAGCCCCGCCTGTGCCGCCCCGCCGCGCCCCTGCGCCACGGTCAGCAGCACCACGCCCACGGCAAAGAACACGCTGAGCACGACGCCGAGCGCCGCATCGGTCTTCAGCCGCGTCAGCCGCCCGATGGCCAGCACCGACAGCGCCGCCACCGCGCCCGAGGCGAAGGCGCCCAGCAGGATCGCACCCAGATCGCGGCTGCCCGCGACCAGAAAGCCGATGCAGACGCCGGGCAGGGCGGCATGGCTGAGCGTGTCGCCCAGCAGGCTTTGACGCCGCAGCACCGCAAAGGCGCCCAGCATCCCGCTCAAGCCACCCAGGATCGCCGCGCCCAGCATCACGGTGCGGACGATATCGCTTTCCAGCAGGTCCCAAAGCGCGGTCATGGGACCGGTGTTTCGGCGCTGTCGCCTGCAGGTGCGGCGGCCTCGATCACCGCCAGTTGCCCGCCATAGGTGCGGCGCAGGGTCTCGGCGGTATAGACCTCATCCACCGGCCCCTGCGCGACGACCTTGCGGTTGAGCATCACCAGCCAGTCGAAATAGCGCCGGAGCGTGGTCAGGTCATGGTGCACCACAATCACCGTGCGCCCCTGCGCCCGCAGATCGCGCAGGATGTCGATGATCACCCGTTCGGTGGTGGCATCGACCCCGGCCATGGGCTCGTCCAGCATCAGGATATCGGCCTCCTGCACCAGTGCGCGGGCGATGAAGACGCGCTGTTGCTGGCCGCCCGAAAGCTGGCTGATCTGGCGGGTGGCGTAGTCCTCCAGCCCCACCTGCCGCAGCGCTTCCATGGCGCGGGCGCGATGTCGGGCGCCGGGGCGGCGCAGCCAGCCGATCCGGGCATACATGCCCATCATCACCACATCCAGCGCCGAGGCCGGGAAATCCCAGTCCACGGCCGAACGCTGCGGGACATAGGCCACGCGCCCGCGCATGGCGCGCATGGGCCGTCCGAACAGCCGCACATGCCCGGCGACCGGGCGCACGAGCCCCAGCACCGCCTTGAGCAGCGTCGACTTGCCCGACCCGTTCGGCCCCACCACGGCCGCCATGACACCGGGCGGGATGTCGATGTCGATGTCCCACAGCGCCGGGATATCGCCATAGGTGACGGTCAGATCCTCGACATGGAGCGCGAACTGCGGCTCGTGCAGCGGGGCGTCGGGCGAGGCTTCGGGGCTGGCGGTCATGGGCCGTGGTCCGGGGTTCGGGATTGCGGGCAGGCTGCGCGCAATCGCGCCTGCCCGCAAGGGCGGATATGGCTCAATCCGCGTATCCGGCCAGTTCCGGCAGCTCCGTCAGGGCTGCGGGCAGCGGCGGCAGGGTGCCGCCCAGGGCGCCGGTGATGGTGGCGGTGTTGGCGGCGATCATGCCGATATATGTG
The DNA here is from genome assembly GCA_020832705.1 of Paracoccaceae bacterium. Classification (GTDB taxonomy): domain Bacteria; phylum Pseudomonadota; class Alphaproteobacteria; order Rhodobacterales; family Rhodobacteraceae; genus Rhabdonatronobacter. Next base: position 6,764 of record JAFIEE010000125.1, on the reverse strand, counting down.
CCACCCGGCGTGCCCGGGTCGCCCATGGCATCGGAAAACAGCTCGCCGCCGATCTCCACCGCATGGCCACGCGCCCGCACCTCGGCCACCAGCGCCTCGATGGTGCGGGGGCTGATGGTGGTTTCCACAAAGACCGCACCGACGCCGCGGTCCACCACGAAATCGGCCACCGCGCGGATATCGGCGATGGCGGCTTCCGAAGCGCTGGAGATGCCCTCGATCGCCTCGGACGCCTCCATCCCGTAGGCATCGGCGTAGTATTCGAAGGCATCATGCGCGGTAACCAGCAGGCGCTGGCCCTCGGGGATTGTGGCGATGGCCTCGGTTACCCAGCCGTGCAGGGCATCGAGTTGCGCGGTGTAGGCATCGAGCCGCGCCGCCATCGGCCCTGCGCAGTCCGGGCGCTGGTTGGCCACGGCCTCGGCGATCACCGGGGCGATTCGCGCCCAGCGGGACACGTCCATCCAGATATGCGGGTCCACGGTGCCGGGCGCGTCCGGATCATCCAGCAGCGCGGCCTCATCCAGCGCAGCCTCCAGCACGCCCACGGTGGGCACGCGGGCGCCGAAACGGTCCAGCACCCGGGCAAGTTGTTCCTCGAGCGCCGGATGGACATAGAAGATCAGTTCCGCCGCCTCCAGCCTGCGCACGTCCGAAGGGGTGGCGCTGTAGTCATGCGGATCGACACCGGGTCCGATCAGGGTTTCGACCGCCGCGCAGTCTCCGGCAACGTTTGCGGCCACATCGGCGATCATGCCGACCGTGCCCAGCACGCGCAGGGGCGCATCGGCGGCGGCGGCGGGGGCGGCGAGAGAGAGGGCAAGTGCCGTGGCAAGGGTGGGTCTGAGCATGGGGAACTCCGCTTTCCGGTTGTGCAATTGAGAATTAGTCGCAACACGGGCTGTGGTCAAGTGCCGCTTTTGCCGCTGCTTCCCGTGCCCGCGAAAAACCGCTAAGCCCGCGTCCGTGAAGATCCGAGTCGATAACGTGAGTGTTGCCCGGGGCGGCGTGCCGCTGATTGCGGGGCTGTCGCTGTGCCTGACGGCGGGGCAGGCGCTGATCCTGCGCGGGCCGAACGGCTGCGGAAAGACCACGCTGCTGCGCACGCTGGCCGGGTTGCAGCCGCCGCTGGCGGGCGAGATCGACCTGCCGCCCGATGCCGTGGCCTATGCCGCCCATGCCGACGGGCTGAAGGCCACGCTGAGCGTGCGTGAAAACCTGGCATTCTGGGCGGCGGTCTATGGCGGCGGCGATGTGGGGGCGGCGATGGGTCGCATGAACCTGAGCGGTCTTTCGGACCGCGCGGCGCTGAACCTGTCGGCGGGGCAGAAACGGCGGCTGGGGCTGGCGCGGCTGCTGGTCACGGGGCGCCCGGTCTGGATGCTGGATGAACCCACGGTATCGCTGGACGCCGCCTCGGTCGCGCTGTTCGCCGATGTGGTGCGGGGGCATCTGGCCGCGGGGGGCATGGCGCTCATTGCCACGCATATCGACCTTGGCCTGCCCGAGGCGCAGGTGCTGGACCTGACACCCTTCAAGGCGCGCCGGCCCGCGCCGGGGCAGGGCGGCGGCTTCGACGAGGCGTTCCTGTGATCGCGCTGCTGACCCGCGACCTGCGGCTGGCGATCCGCGCGGGCGGTGGCTTTGGCCTGGGGCTGGCGTTCTTCCTGATTCTCGCGGTGCTGGTGCCGCTGGGGGTGGGGCCGGAACCGGCGGTGCTGGCCGCCATTGCGCCGGGGGTGCTGTGGGTCGGCGCGCTGCTGGCCTGCCTGCTGTCGCTGGACCGTATCTTCGCGCTGGACTGGGAAGACGGCTCGCTGGACCTGCTGGCCACGGCGCCGATCCCGCTGGAAGGCGTGGTCACCGTCAAGGCCTTCGCGCACTGGATCACAACGGGGCTGCCGCTGGTGCTGGCCGCGCCCGTGCTTGGCGTGCTTCTGAACCTGCCCACCGGCGCCTTCGGCTGGCTGGTTGTCTCGCTGCTGCTGGGCACGCCGGCGCTGTCGGTGATCGGCACTTTCGGCGCGGCGCTGACCGTGGGGCTGAAACGCGGCGGGCTGCTGCTGTCGCTGCTGGTGCTGCCGCTCTACATTCCGACGCTGGTTTTCGGGGCCGAACTGGTGGCGCGCGGGGCCGCCGGGCTGCCCACCCAGAGCGCGCTGCTGCTGCTGGCCGGGATCACGGCGGGATCGGTGGCGATCCTGCCCTTTGCCTCGGCCGCGGTGATCCGGATAAACCTTCGGTGAGCGGCGCCGCTTTCAATTGAGCGCCCCACCCCCGAGCGATAGGTGAAAACGCGATGTCAAGCTTCTGGGAATACGCCAATCCACGCCGCTTCATGCGCACCACCGACTGGCTGCTGCCGGTGGCGGCGGGCGTGGCGCTGGTGGTCACGGCCATCGGGCTGATCTGGGGGTTCTTCTTCACCCCGGATGATTTCCGCCAGGGATCGACGGTCAAGATCATCTTCCTGCATGTGCCTTCGGCGCTGATGGCGATCAATGCGTGGATCATGATGCTGGTGGCCTCGTTGATCTGGGTGGTGCGGCGCCACCATGTCAGCGCGCTGGCGGCGAAGGCGGCGGCGCCCGTGGGGCTGGTCATGACCATGATCGCACTGTTCACCGGCGCGGTCTGGGGGCAGCCGATGTGGGGCACCTGGTGGGCCTGGGACCCGCGGCTGACCAGCTTCCTGATCCTGTTCCTGTTCTATCTGGGCTATATCGCGCTGTGGTCGGCGATCGACGATCCGGACACCGGCGCTGACCTGACGGCGGTCCTGTGCCTTGTGGGCACGGTCTTTGCGCTGCTGTCGCGCTATGCGGCGTTCTTCTGGAGCCAGGGGCTGCATCAGGGCGCATCGCTGTCGCTGCAACCGGGGACGCGGGTGGACTGGGCCTACAAGGCGCCGCTTTACGTGTCGATGACCGGCTTCGCGCTGATCTTCGTGGCGCTGGTGCTGGCCGGCACCCGGACCGAGATTCGCGCGCGGCGGATGAAGGCGCTGGTGGCACGGGAGCGGATGGCATGATGCCCGATCTGGGGCGATACGCGGTCGAGGTGCTCTCGGCCTATGGTGTCTCGCTGGCGCTGCTGGCGGGGCTGGTGGGGTGGTACTGGCTGCGGGCGCGCGCGGTGCGGGCGCAACTGGACGCGGTCGAACAGAGACAGGAACGCGAGCGATGAAATTCAAGCCTCTCATGGCGCTGCCGCCGTTGATGTTCGTGGCGATTGCGGCGCTGTTCTATTTCGGCAACCTGCGCGAGGACCGCGACGCCCTGCCTTCGGCGCGCGAAGGCCGTCCCGCGCCGCCGGTGGTGCTGACCGAACTCGAGGGCAAGACCCTGTTCGACGATGCCACCCTCCGCGATGGCGAGGTGAAGCTGGTGAACTACTGGGCAAGCTGGTGCGCGCCCTGCCGCGCCGAACACCCGCTGCTGGAGGATCTGGCGCAGGAGGTGCCGGTCTATGGTGTGAACTACCGCGACGATCCGGGCCGGGCGCTCGATTTCCTGGATGAGCTGGGCGACCCGTTCGCGGCCATCGGCGCGGATGCCAACGGCCGGATGGCGCTGGACTGGGGGCTTTACGGGGTCCCGGAGACCTATGTGATCGCCGGGGACGGGACCGTGATGCTGCGTTTCGCCGGTCCGATCACGCGTGACGTGGTTGCAAACCGCATCCGTCCCGCGATCGAGGCCGCCGCCGCCCGGTAACAGGCCGGGGTCGGCCCTGAAGGCAGGAAAAGCGCCCTCGGGCCGCGCCCACCCACCCACCCCGCGCGCCCCAAGGGCGCTGCCCGCGCGAATCGCGGGCGCGCGCGGGCCGGGTCTGGCTGCAAGGGTGTCAGGAGGCTGGTTCGTTCCCGCCCAGCGCCGCGGCAATGGCCAGCAGTCCGGTGCGCAGGTCGTCGCGGGCGGTGTCCTCGGCCGGGTTATGGCTGATCCCGCCGATAGACGGCACGAAGAGCATTGCCGAAGGCAGCACCGCGGCGACGTTGCAGGCATCGTGCAGCGCGCCCGAGGGCATGCGCTGCCAGCGCCCGGGTGCCACCGCCTCGGCCCCGGCCGCCAGCCGGTCCACCAGCGCAGGGTCCATGGCCACCGGGTCCAGCGCGATCCCTTCCTCGGCCTCGAGTTCCAGCCCGCGCGCGGCCGCGACTTCCTGCGCCAGCGTCAGCGCCGCCGCTTTCATCGCGTCCAGCCGTGCGGCTTCGGCATCGCGCATCTGCACCGAGACGCTGGCCGCGCCGGGCACGATCGAGGGGGCGTTGGGGTCCACGGTGATCCGGCCGAGGGTCCAGACCGTGCGTTCGGTGACGATGGGGGCGAAGGCCGCGTTCAGATCGACGACATACTGCCCCAGCGCCTGCACCGCATCGCGGCGCAGGGGCATGGGCGTGGTGCCCGCGTGATTCGCCTCGCCCCGGAAGGTCAGGCTCCAGCGGCGCACGCCGACGATGGCCTCGACCACCCCAAGCGCCAGCCTGGCCGCTTCCAGCGCCGGTCCCTGTTCGATATGCGCCTCCACATAGGCCGAAAAGCGCGCGGGCGACACCGCGCCCAAACGCGCGCCCGGGGGGGCGATCCGCTCCGCCGCCACCCGCGCCGCGCCAAAGGACACGCCGTCGGCATCGGTGGTGGCGTCGGCGGCGGCCAGGCTCATCCGCCCGGCCCAGACCGCGCTGCCGCCCAGGCCGCCGAAGCGGCCTTCCTCGTCCTGGAAGGACACCACGGCAATGCGCGGCCCGCCCGCTTCCAGCGCCGCACGCGCCAGTTCCAGCCCGCAGGCGACGCCATAGATGCCGTCCAGCCAGCCGCCCAGCGGCTGCGTGTCACTATGCGATCCGACCAGCAGGCAGGGCGCATCGCCGGGCGGCAGGCCGAAGAGGTTGCCGCAGGGGTCGACCGTCACCTCCAGCCCGGCCTCGGCCATCCGTTCCGCCAGCCAGACCCGCGCAGCAATGTCATCGTCGGAAAACGCCATGCGCGACACGCCGGAGCCGACCGCGCCGATGGTGCGCAGATGGTCCAGATCGGCCAGCAGGCGGTCGGGATTTGCGGGGATGGCGGGCATGGGAGCTCCTTCGTGGCTGTGTCAGGCCGGGATGCTGGCCGCCGGAACCGCGAAAGTAAAGCGCCGCCTGCGCCACATCCCGCTTGGCAACGGCTGCAGAACCTGCATCACTGAGGGCATGCAACCCGCAGCCATCGGAGGCGCGCCATGACCCTGCCACAGCACCCCATGTCCTTCTATATCGGTGGCCAGTGGACGGACCCGGCGCCCGGCGCGCAGGCACTGGCGGTTGAAAACCCCGCGACCGAGGAGTCGGTGACGCAGATCGCCCTGGGCACGGGCGCGGATGTGGACCGCGCGGTGGCCGCCGCGCGCGCCGCCTGGCCCGGGTTCGCCGCAACCCCGGTGGCTGAACGGATCGCCCTGCTGCGCCGCATCCATGCCGCCTATCTGGCCCGCGCCGAGGATTTCGCGCAGGCCATGACCACCGAGATGGGCGCGCCGATCACCTTTGCGCGCGAGGCGCAGGTGGCGGCGGGCGATCTGCACATGGCGGCCACCATCGAGGCCGCCGAGCGATTCGCGTGGGAAGCCACGCGCGGCACCACGCATCTGATCCGCGAGGGGATCGGCGTGGCGGCGCTGATCACGCCGTGGAACTGGCCCATGAACCAGATCGTCTGCAAGGTGGCCCCGGCCCTTGCGGCGGGCTGCACCATGGTGCTGAAACCTTCGGAAATCGCGCCGCTGTCGGGGCTGCTGTTCGCCGAAGTGCTGCACGCGGCCGGGGTGCCGCCGGGGGTGGTGAACCTGATCAACGGCACCGGCCCCGAGGTGGGGGCCGCGATGTCGGCGCATGCGGGCGTGGACATGGTGTCCTTCACCGGCTCCACGCGTGCGGGCGTGCAGGTGGCCATGGCCGCCGCGCCCACGGTCAAGCGCGTGGCGCAGGAACTCGGCGGCAAGTCACCCAACATCATCCTGCCCTCGGCCGATCTGGAAAGCGCCGTCGCCGACGGTGTGGGCGCGGTCATGGACAACTCCGGGCAAAGCTGCGACGCGCCCACGCGCATGTTCGTGCCGCGCGATGCCCATGCCCGCGCGCTGGAGATCGCCAGGGCCGCCGCCGAAGCCGTGGCGGTGGGCGACCCGCAGGACCCGGAAACCGCCATGGGACCGCTGGTCAGCCGCGCGCAATACGACAAGGTGCAGGCCCTGATCGAGGCCGGCATCGCCGAGGGCGCGCGGCTGGTCACGGGCGGCCGCGGCCGCCCCGAAGGGATGAACCGCGGCCATTTTGCCCGGCCCACGGTGTTCGGCGATGTGGCCAACACCATGACCATCGCGCGGGAGGAGATTTTCGGCCCGGTCCTGTCGGTGCTGCCCTATGACAGCGTGGACGCGGCGGTCGCCATGGCCAATGACACGGTCTACGGGCTGGCCGCCTATGTGCAGGGCGCGCCCGACGAGGCCCGCGCCGTGGCGCGGCGGCTGCAGGCCGGGCAGGTGCAGATCAACGGGCCGGACTGGGACGTGCACGCGCCCTTCGGTGGCTACAAGCAATCCGGCAACGGGCGCGAATACGCCGACTGGGCGATCCATGACTTCTGCGAGGTCAAGGCGCTGATCGGTTATGGCGATGGGTGAGAAATGCCGCGCAAGGCACTGTGAAAACATGAAATGAAAGTGCGCTGATCCAACGCAGGACGCGCGCGCGAAGGGTGCCCCACCCACCCGCCCGCACCCTT
>JAFIEE010000124.1 GCA_020832705.1 Paracoccaceae bacterium | reverse complement strand
GCCCCCCCCACCCCCCCCCCCCCGCCCCCCCCCCCCCCCCCCCCCCCGCGCGGGGGGGGGGGCGCTGTCCGTGCGTCCCGCACGGACAGGGGGATTACGGACAGGGGGATTACGGACAGGGGGCTTACGGGCAGCGGGCTTGCCCTCGGCCTGATCGTGGGTGCCTTGATGGCCTTTGCACCTGCCCGCGCCGCGGAAATCACGCCTGCGGCGCTTGACCGGTTGCCGCCGGCGGAGATTTACCTGCTGGGCGAAGTGCACGACAATCCGGCGCATCATGAGCACCAGGCCCGCGCCGTGGCCGCACTGGCCCCGTCGGCGCTGGTGTTCGAGATGCTGACGCCCGAGCAGGCGGCGCGGGTCACACCCGAGACCCGCGCGGATGCCGACACGCTGGCCGAGGTGCTGGAATGGGAAGCTTCGGGCTGGCCCGACTTCGCCATGTATTTCCCCATCTTCGAGGCCGCGCCCGAGGCCGCGATCTTCGGCGCCGCGCTGCCCCGCGCCGCCGCGCGCGCGGCCATGGAGCTGCCGCCGGAGGAAGCCTTTGGCACTGATGCCGCGCGCTTCGGCCTTGACCGGCCCCTCCCCGAGGCCGAGCAGCAGGACCGCGAGGCGCTGCAGGCCAGCGCCCATTGCGACATGCTGCCCGATACGATGCTGCCCGCCATGGTCGCCATCCAGCGCCTGCGCGATGCCATGCTGGCCCGCGCCGCGCTCGATTCGCTTGCGGCCACCGGCGGCCCGGTGGCGGTCATCACCGGCACCGGGCATGTGCGCACCGATCAGGGCGTGCCGCTGAAACTCGCGCGGGCCGCGCCCGGGGTCGCGGTGCTGGCGCTGGGCCAACTGGAGGCCGCCCCGGACGCGGCGCCGCCCTTTGACCTGTGGATCGTCACCGACCCGGTGGACCGCCCCGACCCCTGCGACGCGTTTCGCTGAAGGGGGGCGATCCGGTTCGGGCGGGTGGCGACGTGCGTGGAGCGCATGCGTGATGGGTCCGGAGCGGATGGTCGGATAGTGGAGGATACCGGCCCCGGTCCCGAAGGCATGGCGCCGTCAACCACCGACCCCATGAACCGAGAGTCCCCGAAAAGCGAAGGACTTGGAAATTGGCGACGGAAATCGGCATGACCGTCGTTGAACAGGTTCTGGAGTACTGGCCATTGGCCAGCGCTGAACATCATGAAATCTGAAGGAGCAAACATGGGTTTCTATTCCAAGATTCTGACGGGTGCTGGCGTCGCAGTTCTCTTGTCCGCTCTTGGTTCGGCTGGCGTAGCCCAGCAGGGCATGGGGTCAGGCCACGCAATGCGAGGTGGCCATGGGATGATGGCCATGCTGCAAGGCGTGGACACAACGCATGCCGAGGTGACCGAGCTGCGCGACCTGTTCATGAACCATCGGCAAATCACACGAACCGTGACCAATCTTCCCAACGGAATCCGGACCGTGACCGAGTCCGACAATCCCGATCTTGCAGCTGTTATCGTCAGTCATGTGGTTGGCATGAACGCGCGTGTTCAGGATGGCCTTGATCCACAGGTCATGATCCAGAGCCCGACGCTTGATGTGATATTCGCCAATCGCGACCTGATCGAAACAGTCCTTGAACCTACGTCGGCGGGCATCATTGTGACCCAGACATCCGCAGACCCCATGACGGTAGCAGCATTGCAGACCCATGCCGCAGAAGTGACCGAAATGGTCAATCACGGCATGAGGGCAGTCCGCAGTGCGATGATGCGGCGGTAAGATACGGACGCTCTTTGGGGAAGACATGTGAAATTTGCGAGGTCGGGTGCGCACGGCTCATGAGATCAAGGCCGATATCCCGGTTTGTGCAGGCGTCAGACCTCGCTCACTGTTTGCTCCATCCCCCAAATCCGCTCCCCAGCACTGGCCCGTGACGGTCGCCTGCCCCCTTGGTCGGCTCAAAGTGTTCATGATATGTTCCGCTCATGCGCACCGATTCCCCCGCCCCCCCGGCGCCTTGCGCCGAACTTTGCGTGACCTCGAACTTCAGCTTCCTGCGCGGCGCCTCGCACCCCGAGGAGCTGGTGGCGCGGGCGGCCGAGCTGGGGCTGTCGGCCATTGCCATCACCGACCGCAACAGCGTGGCGGGGGTGGTGCGCGCGCATGTGGCGCTGCGCGAACTGGCCCGCGCGGCGGCCGAGGGCGGCACCGTTGCCATTCGCGGCCAGACCCGGATCGACCCTTCCAGCCGTCAGGCCGAAGGCGGCGCCACGCTGACCCCCGCAGGCCGCCTGCCCCGGCTGATCCCCGGCGCGCGGCTGGTGCTGCGCGATTGCGCGGCGCACTGGCTGGCGCTGCCCACGGACCGGGCCGCCTGGGCGCGGCTGTCGCGGCTGCTGAGCCTGGGCAAGATGCGTGCGCCGAAGGGGGCGTGCGACATTGCGCTGGCCGATCTGCTGGACCATGGCGCGGGGCTGATCCTGATCGGCCTGCCTGCCGCAGAACCCGAGGAGGCGCCCGAAGACGCCGCCGCCCGCACCCTGGCCGCGCGCTTTCCCGGCAACGTGTTCCTGGGCGCCGCGCCGCGCTATGACGGGCGGGACCGGGCGCGGTTTGCGGCCCGCGCCGCGCAGGCGCAGCGCCTGGGCCTGCCCATGGTGGCCTGCGGCGATGTGCTGATGCACCACGCTCGGCGCCGCCGTCTGGCCGATGTGCTGACCTGCCTGCGCGAAGGCTGCACCATCGACACCATCGGCACCCGCGCGCAGCCCAATGCCGAACGCCGGTTGCGCAGCCCCGCCGAGATGGCGCGCATCTTTGCCGACCACCCCGCCGCGCTGCGCCGCACGCTGGAGATCGCCGACCGCTGCGCCTTTGCCCTCGACGATCTGAGCTACGAATACCCTGACGAGATCGCCGACGGCGAGGCCCCGCAAGCGCGGCTGGAGCGGCTGACCCATGCCGGGCTGTGGCGCCGCTTCCCGCGCGGCATCCCGCCCGATATCGCCGAGAAGACCGCGAAGGAGTTGCGCATCGTCGCCGCGCTGGGTTTTGCGGCCTATTTCCTGACCGTGCATGACATCGTGGAATTTGCGCGCGGGCGCGGCATCCTGTGCCAGGGGCGCGGCTCGGCGGCGAATTCGGTTATCTGCTACGCGCTGGGCATCACCGAGGTGGCGCCGGATACCATTTCCATGGTCTTCGAACGCTTCATGTCCGAAGCGCGCGGCGAACCCCCCGACATTGATGTGGATTTCGAACACGAACGCCGCGAGGAGGTGATCCAGCATATCTATGAGCGCTACGGCCGCCACCGCGCCGGGCTGACCGCCACGGTGATCCATTTCCGCACCCGCGCCGCCATCCGCGAGGTGGGCAAGGTCATGGGCCTGTCGGCGGATATCCTGGGCGCGCTGGCGGGCAGCAGCTGGGGCTGGTCATCGCGCGCGCCCGACCCCGCGCGCCTGCGCGAGATCGGCCTGAACCCCGAGGACCGGCGGCTGGCCCAGACCATGGCGCTGATCGCCGAGATCATCGGCTTTCCCCGCCACCTGTCGCAGCATGTCGGCGGCTTCGTCATCACGCGCGGGCGGCTGGACGAGTTGTGCCCCGTCGGCAATGCCGCGATGGAGGGGCGCAGCACCATCGAATGGGACAAGGATGACATCGCCGCGCTGGGCATCCTCAAGGTCGATGTGCTCGCACTTGGCATGCTGACCTGCCTGCGCAAGGGGTTCGCGCTGATCGCACAGCACGAGGGGCCGGACTACAGCCTGGAGAACCTGCCGCGCGAATGTCTGCAGGTCTATGACATGCTGTGCGTGGCCGATGCGGTGGGCGTGTTTCAGGTCGAATCCCGCGCGCAGATGAATTTCCTGCCCCGGATGCGTCCGCGCTGTTTCTATGATCTGGTGATCGAGGTGGCCATCGTCCGCCCCGGCCCCATCCAGGGCGGCATGGTGCATCCCTATATCCGCCGCCGTCAGGGCAAGGAGCCGGTGCATCTGCCCAGTACGGAATTGCGCGGGGTGCTGGAGCGCACCCTGGGCGTGCCGCTGTTTCAGGAACAGGCCATGCAGATCGCCGTGGTGGCGGCAGGCTTCACGCCCGAGGAAGCCGACCGCCTGCGCCGCTCGCTGGCCACGTTCAAGCGCATGGGCACCATCGGCACGTTCCGCGACCGCTTCATCGGCGGGATGCTGGAACGCGGCTATGACGCCGATTTCGCCGCCGCCTGCTTTGCCCAGATCGAAGGCTTTGGTGAATACGGCTTTCCGGAATCCCACGCGGCCAGTTTTGCGCTGCTGGTCTATGCCTCGGCTTACCTGAAGCGGCACCATCCGGCGGCTTTTGCCTGTGCGCTGCTGAATTCCCAGCCGATGGGCTTCTACGCCCCCGCGCAGATCGTGCGCGATGCGCGGGACCATGGGGTGGAGGTGCGGCCGGTCTGCGTGAACGCGTCCGACTGGGATTGCACGCTGGAGCGCCGCGCCGACGGGCGGCTGGCGCTGCGGCTGGGGTTTCGCCAGATCAAGGGATTGCGCGCCGAGGATGCCGACTGGATCGTGGCCGCACGCGCCAATGGCTACCCGGATGTGGAAAGCCTGTGGCGCCGCGCGGGGGTGCCGGTGGCGGCACTCGAACGGCTGGCCGAGGGCGACGGCTTTGCCGGGCTGGGGCTGGCGCGGCGGGCCGCGCTCTGGGCGGTGCGCGCGCTCAGGGCACCCAAGCCCCTGCCGCTGTTCGCGGGCATGGATGGCGAGGGGATCACCGAGCCCGGCGTGACGCTTCCGGACATGACCCTGGGCGAGGCGGTGGTGGAGGATTACCTGTCCCTGCGCCTGTCCCTGCGCGCGCATCCGATGGAGTTGCTGCGCCCGGGGATCGCCGGGCTGACGCCCGCGACCGGACTGGGCGCGGCACGCGGGCGGGTCAGCATCTGCGGGCTGGTCATCACCCGCCAGCGGCCCGGCACGGCCTCGGGGGTGATCTTTCTGACGCTGGAGGATGAGACCGGCGTGGCGAATGTGGTGGTCTGGCCCAAGGTCTATGAGCGTTTCCGCCGCGCGGTGATCGGCGGGCGGCTGCTGCGCGCCACCGGAAAGGTGCAGCGCGAGGGGCAGGTGATCCATCTGATCGCCGAGGATGTGGCGGACCTGTCGGCGCATCTTGCGACGCTGGGGCAGGGCGGGGTGATCGACCCCACGCAGGGCCGCGCCGACGAGGCCCGCCGCCCCGTCCCACCGCGCCCGCCGCCCCCGCGCGCCCCGGGTCTCGGTCCCTCCGGCAGACGGGGCCGCCGCCGAATGGGCTGACCGGCCGCGCGCGCGGTCTGGCCAGAGCGCCGGGCGGGCCGCTGCACCATCGATGGCGGCTTGGCGGGCGTGTCAGTCGAGCTTTGGCCCGTCCGTCGGCAGCAGGTGGCAAAAGCAGCCAAACCCGTGGCCGCAGCCGAAATCGACTGACGCGGGGTCGCAGCTTCCTGCCAGATCGGCCATGTTTCCCGCCCCGGGGAAAGCGGCGGCCAGCGCCGACAGCGCGCTGGCCGATACGGCCATTGCCGCCAGCCCGGCCGCGGGCACGACAACGCCGCCGATCCGGCGCAGGCGGGACGGGGTCTTCGTGGTGGGTCCGGTGTTCGTCACGGGCATCGGGGAAAACTCCTTGGCTGGTCTGCTTGCATGATGGATAGGGCGCGGTGCGGTGCCTGTCGATCCCGGTGGCCGCGCCGCGTTGATCAAGTTCCCGCCAGCGCCCGCCGCCGCATCACCCCGCCACCCGGCGCGCCCGGCGCAGCAGCATGTCGCGCTTCAGGCGGCTGAGGCGGTCGAAATACATCCGTCCGTCCAGATGGTCGATCTGATGCTGCACGCTGGTCGCCCAGAGGCTGACGAAATCGCGCTCCTCCGCCACGCCTTCGGCGTTCAGGAACCGCACCGTCACCGCGCGGGGGCGGGTGATCTCGGCGCTGACGCCGGGCAGGTTGGGGCTGGCCTCGGTATGCGCCCGCAACTGCCCGCTGGCGTGCAGGATCCGGGGGTTGGCCATGCGCACGGCCTGGCCGCGTGCCTCGGAGGCGTCCACCACCGCCAGCCGGAGCATCACGCCGATCTGCGGCGCGGCCAGCCCCACGCCCGGCATCGCCTCCATGGTGTCGATCATGTCGGCCCAGAGTGCGCGGATATCGTCGGTGATGGCCTGCACCGGCGCGGCGGGGGTGCGCAGGCGCTTGTCGGGCCAGGGGATGCAGCGCCGGATCATCGCGCGGGGCCTTCAGCCGCGGCCCATGGCGATCAGCCGCTGCGCCGCCGCCTGCCGCGCCGGTTCGTCCAGCAGATCGAGGATCAGCCGCCCGTTCAGGTGGTCCAGTTCATGCTGCGCGCAGCGCGCCGCGGCGCCCGTCAGGGCGCGTGTCTGCACGGCCCCGTCAACGTCGGCCCAGCGCAGGGTGACCTCGGCGGGGCGTTCGACTTCGAGCGGCAGGCCGGGGATGGAAAGGCACCCTTCGACCCCCGCCTCGGTCCGCCCCGACGCGCCCAGGATTTCCGGGTTGATGCAGATCACCGGCGCGCGGTCGCCTTCCTTCCAGCCGGTATCCATGACGAAGATACGCCGCAACACACCGACCTGCGGCCCGGCCAGCCCGCGCCCGGGGGCGTCATACATGGTTTGCAGCATGTCGCGGGCCAGCATCTGCAGCGCCGGGCCGAAGTCTTCGACCGGCAGGGCGATACGGCGCAGCATCGGGCTGGGGTGGCGCAGGATCGGCAGCAGCGCCATGGCTCAGCCCGCCCGCGCGCGCTCGCGCTTCAGCTTGACCATGCGCCGGGTGATGAGCTGGCGCTTGATCGGTCCCAGGTGGTCGATGAACAGCTTGCCGTCCAGATGGTCCAGTTCATGTTGCGCGCAGGTGGCCCAGAGGCCGTCGAACGCCGCTTCCTGCGTTGCTCCCTCCAGGTCGGTCCAGCGCATCTGCACCTGAAGCGGGCGCCTGACCTCGGCATATTGTTCGGGGATGGACAGGCAGCCCTCCTCATAGGCCGCTGTCTCCTCCGAGGCCCAGGTGATTTCAGGGTTGATCAGCACCATCGGGCGCGGGTCGGCACCTTCTTCCTTGACGCAATCCATGACGAACAGGCGCTGGAGCACGCCGACCTGCGGCGCGGCCAGCCCCACGCCGGGGGCATCATACATGGTTTCCAGCATGTCGCGGGCCAGCGCGCGGATTTCCGGCGTGATCTCGGCCACAGGGGCGCAGACCTTCTTGAGGCGCGGGTCGGGGTGGATCAGGATCGGACGCAGGCTCATGGGGGTGATTTAGGCCATGGAACCGGGCCGCGCAATCGGCTTGCCGCGCCGGGGGCGCACTTTCCGCTTGCAGCCGGTGCCGGGCGCGGCAACTCTGCCGCGCGGCAAACAGGAGGCAGGTTCATGGACTTCGACCGGATCATCGACCGACGCGGCAGCCATTGCATGAAATGGGACATGATGGCGGCGCGCTACGGCGTGGACCCGGGGGACGGGCTGGCCATGTGGGTGGCGGACATGGATTTCGCCGCGCCCGCGCATGTGACGGCGGCCCTGCGCGCGGCGGTGGATCATGGCGTCTTCGGCTATTTCGGCGATGACCGCGCCTATCTGGCGGCGATCTGCTGGTGGATGGAACACCGCCACGGCTGGACGGTGGACCCCGGCCACATCTTTACCACGCACGGGCTGGTCAACGGCACCGCGCTGTGTCTGCAGGCCTTCACCGATCCCGGCGACGGGGTGGTGCTGTTCACGCCGGTCTATCACGCCTTTGCCCGCGTGATCGAGGCGGCGGGGCGGCGGGTGGTGGAATGCCCGCTGGTGCAGCGTGACGGGCGCTATGAAATGGATTTCGCCACCGCCGATGCCGCGATGACGGGAAGCGAGCGCATGGTGATCCTGTGTTCGCCGCACAACCCCGGCGGGCGGGTCTGGTCCACCGACGAGTTGCGCGCGGCGGCGGCCTTTGCGGAGCGTCATGACCTGATCCTGGTCTCGGACGAGATTCACCATGACCTGCTGATGCCCGGCCAGCGCCACACGCCCATGCCGCTGGCCGCGCCGGAATGCGCGGACCGGCTGGTGATGCTGACGGCGGCGTCCAAGACCTTCAACCTGGCCGGGCTGCATGTGGGCAATGTGATCATCGCGGACCCCGCATTGCGCAAGCGGTTCGGCGAGGTGATGGCGGCGCTGGGCATGTCGCCCAACGCGCTGGGGTTGCACGGGGTGGCGGCGGCCTATGGGCCGGAGGGCGGTGAATGGGTGGATGCGCTATGCGTCTATCTGGACGGCAACCGGCGGCTGTTCGACGACGGCGTGAATGCGATCCCCGGGCTGCGCTCCATGGCGCTGGAGGCGACCTATCTGGCCTGGGTCGATCTTTCCGGCACCGGGATGGAGCGCGCCGAATTCACCCGCCGGGTGGAGCAGGACGCCCGCATCGCCGCCAACCACGGCACCACATTCGGCACGGGCGGCGAAAGCTGGTTGCGGTTCAACCTGGCTACCCCGCGCGCCAATGTGGCCGAGGCGGTGGCCCGGCTGCAGCGTGCGTTCGGCGATCTGCAGTAATGCGGCCGGGCTGGAGCTGACGCGCGGCGCTCCGTCCCCCACCTTCACCTGCGGCGGTCTGGTCGGCGGCGGGTTTGTCTGTGGCGCGGTCACGCGCCGGATGTCGGCGTGATCCGGGTGTCCGGCCCCGCGCGCAGTCGCTAGAATACGCGACAAACCCGACCCATTCGCCGCAACTCTGCCCGGATTGCACCCCGGACGCGACGCCACGGCCCGCGACCCTGAGCGCCTGGTTCAGGTGCGTATCGGGTGGGGCATGTGGCTGCAGCTTCAAGGCCGCTTCGACATGGGCGAGGCGGCACTGGACATCGGCATTCGCGATATCGTGCTGTGGGAAACCGCGCAGGGCCGCTTCGCGCTGACCAGCACCGGCACCTCGGGCGGTATTGTCTCCTACCGGATCGAACCGGGGGGGCTGAGCCTGATCGACAGCCGCCACTTCCACCCCGGCATCGACCGCAACGCCGCGCCGAACCTGGTCATCCATTCCATGGACGGGTTCATCCAGGCCGCCGTGACGGTGATGAACGAGTCCATCGGCGCCTATCGGTTGCGCGACGATGGCGAGATCGGCGGGCGCCGCTGGGTCGATCTGGACGCTGCCGCCGCGCTGGCCCTGAGCGGCGCCGAAGCGGGTTTCACCGCGCCCGCGCTGCTGGGCGATGGCGCGGTGGCCGGGGTTGCCGCGGGCGGGTGGTCCGACGCCACCGTGGGCTTTGCCCCGGTGCCCGGCGGCTGGCTGGCGCTGGGGGGGCTGGACGGGGCGCTTTACAGCTACCGCAGCGCGCCCTCGGGCAACCTGACGCTGGGCCAGCGGTTCGGCGCGGATGAGGGGCTGTGGGTGCAGGCGCCCACCGCGCTTGAGGTGATCGCGGCTCATGGCCAGACCTGGGCCGTGGTCGGCGCCGCGGGGACGCATTCGCTCAGCGTGCTGCGGGTGGATGCGGCGGGCGGGCTGCACCTGAGCGAGCATGTGATGGACACCGGCGCCACGCGCTTTGCCAAGGTGCAGGCGGTGGCGCATGCGGTGGCGGGCGATCATGCCTTTGTCGTCGCGGGCGGGGGGGATCACGGACTGACGCTGTTTGCGCTGCTGCCGGACGGGCGGCTGGTCTGGCTGCAGACCATCGCTGACGGTCCGGACACGGGCCTGCGCAACGTGACCGCGCTGGCGGCGGCGGTGGTGGACGATACGCTGGTGGTCATGGCCGGCTCGCAGGTGGATGCGGGACTGACCACCTTTGCCCTGCCGCTGGCGGGGCTGGGCGGGCTGGTGCTGGGCGCGGCCGACAGCACCGCACCGCTGCAGGGCGGGCCGGGGCATGACATCATCATGGCGCAGGCGCCCGGCACCGCGCTTTCGGGCGGCGGCGGCAACGATATCCTTGTGGCGCCGCCCGGCGATGCGGTGATGACCGGCGGCGGGGGCGTCAACACCTTTGTCCTGCATGCGGGTTCCGGCACGGTGCAGATCACGGATTTCAAGGGCGGCGCCGACCGGCTGGACCTGTCGGCATGGCCGATGCTGCGCGATGTGGCGCAACTGACGGTCACGCCGACCCCGGGCGGCGCCGTGGTCAGCTATCGCGACGCGGTGCTGCAGATCGGTTCGGCCAACGGCGCGCCGCTGGGGGTGGAGGCGCTGTTTCCGGGCGGCTTGCAGACGCCCGACAGGCTGATGTTCACCGCACAGACCGTGCCCGCGCCCCCCCCCCCCCCCCCCCCCCCGCCCCCCCC
>JAFIEE010000123.1 GCA_020832705.1 Paracoccaceae bacterium | reverse complement strand
GCGGAAACCCTGCACTGCAGGGTTTCGTTTCGCCCTCCACCCTGTGCCATGTCATACGGGCTCAGGCCCTCGTGGGACCCCGCCCAAGCAACTGTTCAGGCTCCTTGGGCATGAAGTCGGCAGCGCCCCAAGCCACCCGACGGGCTTCAAGCCCAGGGTGGGAACGGGGTCGCTGCCGACACCACTATCGCACAAAAACAAGAGACAGGGCGGGGCGCTGAGGGGCGCTCCGGTGATCCTGCGGCGCATCGGCGGGGGGCGGGGACTTGCCGGTTGGTTTCGAAACGATACCTTGTAGACTAGGGCGAGGCTGCGGCACATGGCGGCCCCGATACCGCCCGGCCCGCGCCCGACGTCAGCCCCTGAGTCAGCCAAGGAGACCCGCATGGCCCCGAATGATCCGCACCCCAAGGCCCCGCGCATGATCGCGGTCAGCAGCGGCAAGGGCGGCGTCGGCAAGTCCACCGTCACCGCCAACATCGCCGTCGCCATGACCGAGGCCGGGCTGCGCGTGGGCATCGTGGATGCCGATATCTACGGGCCCTCGATCCCCGGTATCCTGGGCGTGCCCGCAGGCAAGCCCGCCATGACGCCGGGCGGGATGATCGAACCGGCCATGGCGCACGGGATCCGCGTGATCTCGATGGGCATGCTCACCGATGACGACAGCCCCGCCATCCTGCGCGGTCCGATGGTGACGAAGTATCTGCAATCCTTCGTCCGGCAGGTGGACTGGGGCGACACGCAGGTGCTGCTGCTGGACCTGCCGCCCGGCACCGGCGACATCCAGTTGACGCTGGCACAGGCCTTCCCGCTGGCCGGCGCGGTGGTGGTCAGCACCCCGCAGGACGTGAGCCTGAAGATCGCACGGCGCGGCCTGCGGATGATGGAGCAGGTCAAGGTGCCGATCCTGGGCGTGATCGAGAACATGAGCGGCTTCACATGCCCGTCCTGCGGCACGCTCACGCATATCTTTCATCAGGGCGGGGGCGAGGCGATCGCGCAGGAACTGGGCGTGCCCTTCCTTGGCAAGGTGCCGCTGGACCCGGCGGTGGTGGATTGCGGCGATGACGGCGTGCCACTGCTCAAGGCCGCGCCCGATGGCCCGGCGGCGGCGGCCTACCGCCGGATCGCGGCCGCGCTGGCGGGCGCGGACGCGGACGCCGCCGGGATCGCTACCCCGTTCCGCTGGACGGTCACCGAAGCGGACGGAAAACCCGCGCCCGCGCCCGTCAGCCCGGATGGCCCCGCCGACCGGCTGGCCGCGCTGGAGCATGCGCCGGGCCGCCTGACCCTGACCTGGACGGATGGCACCACACAGACGCTTGGCGCGCGCGACCTGCGCATCGCCTGCCCTTGCGCCAAATGCCGGGACGAGATGACGGGCGCGCGCCTGCTGGACCCGGCCACCGTGGCCTTCGACATCGACCTCACGCGCATCTGGAGCGTGGGCAATTACGCGCTGGGCATGGCCTTTTCCGATGGCCATGACACCGGCATCTACACGCTGAAGTCCCTGCGCGCCATGGCCAGCACCGCGATGGAAGATGTCTGACCCCGCCCGCCGCCGCATCCGCGCGCAGCCTTCGGCGCAGGACCCGAGCGCCATGGCCTTCGTGCTCGATGCTCCGGTGCAGGACGGCGCCAGGGGCCAGCTTGC
This sequence comes from Paracoccaceae bacterium, assembly GCA_020832705.1. Taxonomy (GTDB): domain Bacteria; phylum Pseudomonadota; class Alphaproteobacteria; order Rhodobacterales; family Rhodobacteraceae; genus Rhabdonatronobacter. The sequence goes on along the minus strand of JAFIEE010000123.1, from coordinate 8,709 downwards.
GCGCGATGCCGACGCGCCCCTTGCCCGCGCACTGTTTGCCATCGACGGGGTGCACCGGGTTGAGGTCGCCGGGGAAACCATCTGGATCGGCAAGGACGACTCCCATCACTGGGCGGCGCTGAAACCCGCCATCGCCGCCGCAATCCGCGCGGTGCTGGACGCCACCGACCAGCCGCTGGGCGTGCAGACCGCGCAAGACCCCGACACCGCGCTCCTGTCCGCCGTGCAGGCGCTGCTGGAGCGCGAGATCAATCCCGCGGTCGCCGCCCATGGCGGGCATATCGCCGCCGAACGCGTGACCGGGGCGGCCACGGGGGGCACGGGGGGCACGGTCTATCTGCGCATGTCCGGCGGTTGTCAGGGCTGTGCGGCCTCGGCCGCCACCCTGCGCGATGGGGTGGAGCGGATGCTGCGCGCCGCGCTGCCGCAGATCGAACGCATCGTCGATGTGACCGACCACGAGGCGGGCGCTGCGCCCTACTATGCGCGCGGCGAGGGGGCGTCGCCGGTCGCGCGCCCGGGGCTGAACCGCCCGCTGCCGCCCGGCACCGTGGCCTGGCAGGACGGGCAGGTCGTGGTTGATCCGGACTACCTTGCCCCGCGCCTGGGCCTGACGCCCGAAAGCTTGCGCGCGGGGCTGCGCAACGGCGATGTGGTCGGCGTGACCGAAACCGGCGAAGGCGCGGATGCGGGCAAGGCACGGGTCGTGCTGCGCAGCGCCACGCGCGCCTGGGCGGCAGAGATCGGCCCGGACGGCGCCGCGCGCGAGGTGCCGCCGCCGCGCGTGACCGACGAAGCCGCACAGGCCGAACGCGACCTGGCCGCACGGCTGCGCACATATCTCGAGGCCCTGCCACCCGGGGAGGCACCCGTAACCTATGGCGCGCTGGCCCGCGCGCTGGGGCTCTGGGCGCCGGGGTCGATCAACCGCGTGACCCGCGCGCTGGAACGCACCATGCGCGACGATGCCGCCACCGGGCACCCCTTCATCGCCGCCCGCGCCGTCAGCCGGGGCCGCGACGGGCTGCCGGGGGAGGGTTTCTTCGCCCTCGCCCGCGCGCTGTCACGGGGCCCCGCCGCAGGCGAATCGGACGCGGCGTTCCACCGCCGCGAACTCTCGCGGTTGGTGCAATCGGCGGCCTAGGGTATCCGCCGGCCTGGCGTGCGGCGCGAAATCAGGAGCCTGCGAGCGCAAACCTCCCATGGGGAGGCATGCAAAACCGTCCGGAACCGCCATGAGGCGGCGGCGGGCACAGCCGACCCACCAATGAGCCGTGAGGAACTGAACCGGCCTCAGAATGATACCGACAGCCCCGCATCCACGGTCAGCACATGGCCGTTGACGTAGCTGGCCGCGTCCGAGGCAAGGAACACCGCCGCGCCGCCGATCTCTTCGGGGCGGCCCCAGCGGCGCAGGGGGATACGGGTTTCGACGAAGCGCTGCACCGCCGGGTCATCCACCATCGCGGCGTTGGTTTCGGTGGCGAAATACCCCGGCGCGATGCCGTTGACCAGAACGCCGCGCGGGCCGAACTCCATCGCCAGCGCCCGGGTCAGCGCCGCCAGCCCGCCCTTGGCGGCGGTATAGGCGGCATCGCCCGCGCGTGAACGCGGCCCGGCGATGGAACACAGGTTGATGATCCGCCCCCACCCGCGCCCCGCCATGGCGGGCGCCAGCGCGCGGGCCAGCGCATAGGGCGCGGTCAGGTCCACATCCAGCAGCGCGGCGAAATCCTCGGGCGTGATCGCCGCGACCGGGCCGCGATGGCGCTGCCCGACATTGTTGATCAGGATGTCGATGTCGCCCCCATCCGACAGCGCGGCCGACAGCGCATCCGAAAGCGCCGCCGCCCGCGCATCTGCATCCGCCACATCGAAGGCGCAGGCCGTCGCCGCCAGCCCTGCGGCCCGCAGGGCCGACACCGCGCGGTTCAGCGCCGCGCCGTCGCGCCCGTTCAGCACCACCTCGGCCCCGGCTTCGGCCAGCGCGCGGGCCATGGCGAAGCCCAGCCCCTGCGAAGCGCCGGTCACCAGCGCCCTGCGTCCCGTCAGCGAAAACATGACCCTCTCCGCACAGCCCGGGGACAGGTTCTACCCCGGCGCCCGCGCCACGGCCAGCCCGCGTGCGCTATGCCGCCGGATCGAAGCGGATCGGCAGGCGCAGCGGGCCGGTATTGCCGCTTTCGGGCAGCCATTCGGCGGCGCCGTCGGGGCGGGGGGCCTTCAGCCGCTGCGCCAGCATCTTCAGCGCCTCGGTCATGTCGCCGCGCGCGATGGGCGAGCCGATACAGTGATGCCGCCCGCCGCCAAAGCCGAAATGCGGCTTGCGCTGCGCGGTGATGTCGAAGCCGGGGGAAAAATGCTCCGGGTCAGTGGCGGCCGATTCGGAAAACAGGTGGATCGTGGTCCCGCGCGGGATGTCCAGTCCGTTGTATTCGAAATCCTCCACCGCTTCGCGCGTGACCCAGGTGACGGTGGGCCGGGTGCGCATCACCTCCTCTACCGCCGCGCGCGCAAGATCGGGGTTTTCGCCCAGCAGGCGCCACTGGTCGGGGTGGTCCATGAATTGCGCCATGGCCAGACCCAACTGGTTGCGTGTGGTGTCGATCCCGCCGAAGATCGACAGCACGATCATGTCGTGCAACTCCTGCTCGCTCAGGCGTTCGTCGGTGCTGGCGCCGATCAGGGCGGTGATGAAATCTTCCTGTGGCGCGGCGCGGCGCGCGGCGACAACCTGTTCCGAGAACGCAAACATCCCGGCGAGTGCCGCGTCGGCGATGGCCTCGTCGCGGGCGTAGGTCACGCTGAGCGCAAGCCCCATGCGCACCGCCTGTTCGGTCAGCGCGGGGGCTTCCTGGGCGTCCACGCCGACCAGCGCGCAGATCACCCGCGCGGCATAGGGTTCGGCGAAATCACCCATGAACTCGCAACGCCCCTCCGCCTCGAACCCCGCGATCAGTTCGGCGCACAGGCGCTGGAAGTCGGGGACCAGCGCGCTGACCAGCCGGGGCGAGAAGGCGGGCATCGCCAGTCGGCGCAGGCGCGCATGATCCGCGCCTTCGACATTCAGCACGATCCGCTTCCACCATTGCGCCCAGAGACCGCTGGCCCCGCAATGGTCCGGCCAGCGATAGGACCCCTGCCGCAGCGCCGGGTGCAGGATCAACTCCTTCATCGGGTCATAGCGCAGCACCGCCAGCCCGTAGGGTGTGCGCGCATACCAGCTTTGCGCCCGCGCCGCGCGCACGGCCTCTGACCGGACCGAGAACGCCGGGTCGGCCGGGTCGAGGAAAGGCACATCGGACGCGGTGTCCGGGATCGCATCAGGGGTCATGGCGGCACCTCGGGCGGGTTCGGGGCAGGTTCGCGCCGTGGCGCGGCGTTGACCACCCCGCTTCGGCGCCGGTATCGTGGCGCAGGAGAATGCGCGGCTCAAACGAAGGTTTTTCGAACAGCGTGAGGCCATGATGGACCTTGACCGAACCGACATCGCCATTCTGCGCCTGTTGCAGAACGATGCACGGCTGATGAACAAGCAGATCGCCGCCGGTGTCGGGCTGGCGCCCTCGACCTGCCACGAGCGGATCAGGCGGCTGTGGCGCGAGGGTGTCATCACCGGCACCGAAACCCGCGTCGACCCGCAGGCGCTGGGCCATGCGCTCTCGGCGGTGCTGTTCGTCAACATCTCCAAGGCCGGTCAGATGCGGATCGACGCGCTGATGGACGAACTGGCCGCTGTCCCCGAAATCCGCGAGGTGTTTCTGGTCACCGGGCGCTACGATCTGGTGGTGACGCTGGTCGCGCGCGACATGGACCACCTGAAATCCATCGCCTATTCCGCCCTTTCGGCCCGCGACGAGATCATCGGCTACGAAACCTCGGTCGCCTATGACAGCCGCCGGGGGCGCGGGCCGCTGGGGGCGGCAGAGTAGCGCGCGGCGCCCGGCCTTGACCTTTGGCCGGGTTCGCCCCTATACGCTCGCCACGGTGCCCGGTCCACGGGTCCGGATATCATCACCACACGCCGCGTGCGCCCTGTATTCGCTTCGGGGGCGTTTCCGGCAAGGAGAAGCGACATGAAACTGAACGAACTGCGCGACAATCCCGGCGCATCCCGCACCAAGAAACGCGTCGGCCGCGGGCCCGGCTCGGGCAAGGGCAAGACCGCAGGCCGCGGCATCAAGGGCCAGAAATCGCGCTCGGGCGTGGCGCTGGGCGGCTACGAGGGCGGGCAGATGCCGCTTTACCGCCGCCTGCCCAAGCGCGGCTTCAGCAAGCCCAACCGCCGCGAATTCGCGGTCGTGAACCTCGGCCTGATCGAGAAATTCATCACCGAGGGCAAGCTGGACGCGGGCCAGCCGATCACCGAGGACGCGCTGGTTGCCTCGGGGCTGGTGCGGCGCAAGCGCGACGGCGTGCGGATTCTGGCCAAGGGCGAGATCGCGGCCAAGGTTGCACTGGTGGTCACCGGCGCCTCGAAAGCCGCCGTGGAAGCGGTGGAAAAGGTCGGCGGGTCGGTGCAGATCATCACCCCCGCACCGAAGGCCGAAACGGCGGCCGCCGAGTGAGAGCCGAATAAGAGGTTGTGAGCCGCCCCCGGGGCGCTTACATCATCGTTCATTGGTTTTCCGCGCCGCCGACCGGGAACCGGTCCGGCGGCGCCGTCACGAAAGAGACGCGCATATGGCATCTGCTGCTGAGCAACTGGCCTCGAGTTCGAGCTGGGGCGCGCTGGCCAAGGCCACCGACCTGCGCCGCCGCATCTTCTTCGCACTGGGGCTGCTGATCGTCTATCGCATCGGCACCTATATCCCGGTGCCGGGGATCGACGGGATCGCCCTGCGCGAGTTCATGGACGAGGCCGCCACCGGCATCGGCGGCATGCTCAACATGTTCACCGGCGGCGCCATCAGCCGCATGGGCATCTTCGCCCTGGGGATCATGCCCTATATCTCGGCGGCGATCATCGTGCAGTTGATGACGGCCATGGTGCCGTCCTTCCAGCAGATGAAGAAAGAGGGCGAGCAGGGCCGCAAGAAGATCAACCAGTATACCCGGTATCTGACCGTGGTGCTGGCCACGTTCCAGTCCTATGGTCTGGCCGTCAGTCTGGAAGCGGGCGATCTGGTGACCGATCCGGGCTGGTTCTTCCGCATCGCCTGCGTCATCACGCTGGTCGGCGGGACCATGTTCCTGATGTGGCTGGGCGAACAGATCACCGCGCGCGGCATCGGCAACGGCATCTCGCTGATCATCTTCGTCGGCATCATCGCCGAGATTCCGGCCGCGCTGGCGCAGTTCTTCAGCCAGGGCCGCTCCGGCGAGCTGGCGCCTGCGGTGATCATCGGCATCCTGATCATGATCATCGCGGTGATCACCTTCGTGGTGTTCATGGAGCGCGCGCTGCGCAAGATCACGATCCAGTATCCCCGCCGTCAGGTGGGCATGAAGATGTTCGACGGCGGCGCCTCGCACCTGCCGATCAAGGTCAACCCGGCGGGGGTGATCCCGGCGATCTTCGCCTCGTCGCTGCTGCTGCTGCCGGTGACGCTGGCCACCTTCTCGGGCCAGCAGACCGGCGATGTCATGGCGACCCTTCTGGCCTATTTCGGGCCGGGACAGCCGGCGTATCTGCTGTTCTTCACGGCGATGATCATCTTCTTCACCTTCTTCTACACGCTGCATGTGTCGTTCAAGACCGAGGAAGTGGCCGAGAACCTGAAGAACCAGAACGGGTTCATCCCCGGCATCCGCCCCGGCCAGCGCACCCAGGAATACCTGGATTATGTGGTGGTGCGGATCGTCACCGTGGGGGCGATCTATCTGGCGGCAGTCTGCCTGTTGCCGGAAATCCTGCGCGACCAGTTGGCGATCCCCTTCTATTTCGGCGGCACGTCGGTTCTGATCGTGGTGGTGGTGACCATCGACACCATCAACCAGGTGCAGTCGCACCTGCTGGCGCATCAGTACGAGGGGCTGCTGGAAAAATCGCAGTTGCGCGGCAAGAAGCGCAACCGCAATGCCTCGGGCAAACCGAAAGGACCGGCACGGCGATGAACATCATCCTGATCGGCCCGCCCGGCGCGGGCAAGGGCACCCAGGCCAAGCGGCTGGTCACCGAACGCGGCATGGTGCAGCTTTCCACGGGTGACATGCTGCGCGCCGCCCGCACCTCGGGGACCGAGATGGGCTTGCGCGTGGCCGAGGTGATGGAGCGCGGCGAACTGGTCACCGACGAGATCGTGATCGGGCTGATCGAGGAAAAGCTGCGCGAACTGGACGCCCCCGGCGTGATCTTCGACGGGTTCCCGCGCACGCTGGCCCAGGCCGAGGCGCTGGGCACGCTGCTGTCGGGGATGGGGCAGGACGTGGACGCGGTGATCGAGTTGCGCGTGGATGACGAGGCGCTTGTGGACCGCATCACCGGGCGCTTCACCTGCGGCGACTGCGGCGAGGTCTATCACGACCGCACCCGCCCCACCGCCAAACCCGGTGTCTGCGATGCCTGCGGGTCCAGCAACCTGCAACGCCGCGCCGACGACACCGAGGATGCGCTGCGGCGGCGGCTGATGGAGTATTACAAGCAGACCTCGCCGCTGCTGGGCTACTACTTCGCCCATGGCAAGCTGTCAGGCGTCGATGCCATGGCGGCGATGGGCGCGGTCGCGGCGGAAATCGCCGCCCGGATGGACGCGGCCTGACCTCCCGGAGCCGGCCCTTGACCTTGGGCCGAAAACCCCCTAGGCGATGCGCTCTCATGAGAGAATCGCGCGCCTGCGCCGCCTCCTGCGGCAGTGTGATTCGATCCTGTCCGAAATGCACGAGGCAAGTGACCGAAGACTGCCGCGTGTTGTGAAAAAAGGTTCTGGCATTACGGAACCGCAACGAAAAGGAATCCCCCGCGTGGCACGAATTGCTGGCGTCAACATCCCCACGGGCAAGCGCGTTCCCATCGCGCTGACCTATATCCACGGCATCGGCCCCGCCGCTGCCAACCAGATCGTCGAAACGCTCAAGATCGACCCGACCCGCCGCGTCAACGAGCTTTCGGATGACGAGGTGCTGTCGATCCGCGAGTTCATCGACGCCAACCTCACTGTCGAGGGTGACCTGCGCCGCGAGGTGCAGATGAACATCAAGCGCATGATGGACATCGGCAACTATCGCGGCCTGCGCCATCGCCGCAAGCTGCCCGTGCGCGGCCAGCGCACCCACACCAACGCCCGCACCCGCAAGGGCCCGGCCAAAGCCATTGCCGGCAAGAAGAAGTAAGGGGAGGGCAGTATCATGGCACGTGACAAGACGCGCGTGAAGCGCAAGGAACGCAAGAACATCGCCGCCGGTGTGGCGCATGTGAACAGCTCGTTCAACAACACCAAGATCCTGATCTCGGACGTTCAGGGCAACGCAATCGCGTGGTCCTCGGCCGGGACGATGGGGTTCAAGGGGTCGCGGAAATCCACCCCCTATGCCGCTCAGCTTGCCGCCGAGGACGCGGGCAAGAAAGCGCAGGAACACGGCGTGCGCACACTCGAGGTCGAGGTGCAGGGCCCCGGCTCGGGCCGCGAATCGGCATTGCGCGCACTGGCGGCCGCGGGGTTCAACATCACCTCGATCCGCGATGTGACGCCGATGGCGCACAACGGCTGCCGCCCGCCGAAGCGTCGCCGCGTCTGATTATCGGTTTCAACACAGCGGGGCCCCCCAATACCGCCGCCCCCCTACGCGCGCGCGCGGGGTATTTGGGGTTCAACCCCCCGGGCCCCCTAAATGCCGGCGGCCCGCTTTCGGCATTTAAAACCTCGGGCGTTCGCGGCTTCAGGATCCATGGGCCGGGAACAGGAATGGAGGCACCACGCATGATCCACAAGAACTGGCAGGAACTCATCAAGCCGACGCAGCTTGACGTCCGCCCCGGCACCGACCCCACGCGCCGCGCCACCGTGGTCGCCGAACCGCTGGAGCGCGGTTTCGGGCTGACGCTGGGCAATGCGCTGCGCCGCGTGCTGCTGTCCTCGCTGCAGGGCGCAGCGATCACGGCGGTGCAGATCGATAACGTTCTGCATGAATTCTCTTCCGTCCCGGGCGTGCGCGAGGACGTGACCGATATCGTGCTGAACTTGAAGAACGTGGCCCTGCGCATGGAGGTCGAAGGCCCCAAGCGGCTGACCATCTCGGCCAAGGGGCCCTGCACCATCACCGCCGGGGATATCCAGACCAGCGCCGGGATCGAGGTTCTGAACAAGGACCTGGAGATCTGCAGCATCGACGACGGCGCCGAAGTCTACATGGAACTGACGGTCAACACCGGCAAGGGCTATGTCGCCGCCGACAAGAACCGCCCCGAAGACGCGCCCATCGGGCTGATTCCGATCGATGCGATCTTCTCGCCGGTCAAGAAGGTCAGCTACGAGGTGCAGCCCACCCGCGAGGGCCAGGTGCTGGACTATGACAAGCTGACCATGAAGCTGGAAACCGACGGCTCGGTCAGCCCCGATGACGCCGTGGCCTACGCCGCGCGCATCCTGCAGGACCAGTTGCAAATCTTCGTCAACTTCGAAGAGCCCGAATCGGCGGGTCGCGGCGATGATGACGACGGGCTGGAATTCAACCCGCTGCTGCTGAAGAAGGTGGACGAACTGGAACTGTCGGTCCGTTCGGCCAACTGCCTGAAGAACGACAACATCGTCTATATCGGCGACCTGATCC
>JAFIEE010000122.1 GCA_020832705.1 Paracoccaceae bacterium | reverse complement strand
GCCGACCCGGCGTGCCGCTACCCGCGCTCCGCCGCCGCGACATGGTCCTTCACCGCCAGGAAGCTGTCTGGCGTCACCGAGATCGAATCGATCCCCGCCTCCACCAGCAGCCGCGCGAATTCCGGGTCGTTGCTGGGCGCCTGCCCGCAAAGCCCCACCTTCACCCCGGCCTTGCCCGCCGCATCGATCACATGCCGGATCATCCACATCACCGCCGGATCCCGCTCGCGGAACAGCCCCGCCAGCTTGCCCGAATCGCGGTCCACACCCAGCACAAGCTGCGTCAGGTCATTCGAGCCGATGCTGAACCCGTCGAACCGGCTTGCGAATTCCTCGGCCAGGATCACGTTCGAGGGCACCTCGCACATCACATAGACCTCAAGCCCGTCCTTGCCGCGCGCCAACCCGGCGCCGGCCATCACCTCCAACACGCGGTCGGCCTCGTCCACCGTGCGCACGAAGGGGATCATCACCACCACATTGGTGAACCCCATCTCGCCCCGCAGCCGCGCGATGGCCGCGCATTCCAGCGCGAAGCCTTCGGCGTAATCCGGCGAATAGTAGCGCGAGGCGCCGCGGAACCCGATCATCGGGTTTTCCTCGTGCGGTTCGAACTGCGCGCCCCCCAGCAGCCCCGCGTATTCGTTGGTCTTGAAATCGCTCATCCGCACGATCACGGGCTTCGGCCAGGCCACGGCGGCGATCCGCGCCAGCCCCCGTGCGAGCTTGTCCACGAAATACGCGGGCTTGTCGTCATAGCCCCGGGTCAGCGCCTCGATCTCCTCACGCACCCTCTCGTCGGTGATCCGGTCGAATCGGGTCAGCGCCAGCGGGTGCACCTTGATCGCGTTGGAGATGACGAATTCCATCCGCGCCAGCCCCACCCCGTCGGCGGGCAGGCGCCACCAGCGGAAGGCGGCAGCCGGGTTGGCCATGTTCAACATGATCTTCGTGCCGGTTTCGGGCGCGGCGCCCAGGTCGATCTCTTCGACCGTGAATTCGCCTTCGCCGTCATAGACGATCCCCTCGTCGCCCTCGGCACAGGACGCGGTCACCACCTGTTCGTCATGCAGGAGTTCGGTCGCGTTCCCGCAGCCGACGATCGCGGGCAGGCCCAGTTCGCGGCTGACGATCGCCGCGTGCGAGGTCCGCCCGCCGCTGTCGGTGATGATTGCCGCCGCGCGCTTCATGATCGGCACCCAGTCCGGGTCGGTGATCGGCGTGACCAGGATCGACCCGTCGCGGAACCGGTCGATATCCGCCGCGCTTTCGATCAGGCAGACCGGCGCGCTGACCACCGCACCGCCCACGCTGAGCCCGCGCAGAAGCTCCGGGCCGTGGCTTTTCAGCGTGTAGTTCAGCATCTTGCCCGCCTCGGCCCGGGACTGCACGGTTTCGGGGCGGGCCTGCACGATATAAAGATCCCCGGTTTCGCCGTCGCGGGCCCATTCCATGTCCATCGGGCAGCCGTAATGATCCTCGATGGTGCAGGCCTGGCGCGCCAGTTCCACCACCTCGTCCTCGGACAGCACGAAGCGCGCGCGCTCGGCCTTCGAGGTCGGCACGTTGCGGGTTTCGCCCCCTTCGGCGCCCGCGTAAATCATCTTGCGCTCCTTGGCGCCCAGCGTGCGGTGGACGATGGGTTTCAGCGCGCGGTCCTGCAACAGCGGCTTGAACACCTGATATTCGTCGGGGCTGACCGCGCCCTGCACCACATTTTCCCCCAGCCCCCAGGCGCCGTTGATCAGCACCACCTTGTCGAACCCGGTTTCGGTATCGATGGAAAACATCACCCCCGCGCCGCCGGTGTCGGCGCGCACCATCATCTGCACGCCCACCGAGAGCGCCACCTTGTCATGTTCGAAACCGTTGATCCGGCGGTAGGTGATGGCCCGGTCGGTGAACAGCGAGGCATAGCACCGCCGACAGGTCGACAGCAGCGCCTTTTCCCCGCGCACGTTCAGATAGGTTTCCTGCTGCCCGGCAAAACTGGCCTCGGGCAGGTCCTCGGCCGTGGCCGACGACCGCACCGCCACCGACGGTTCCGCATGCCCGGTGCGTTCGCCAAGGTCGCGATAGCCCTGCAGGATCGCGGCGGCCAGATCCTCGGGCCAGTGCCCGGCGATGATCGCCTTGCGGATTGCGGCGCCGGCTTCGGCCAGCGTGCTGCGCCCGTCCTCCAGCCGTTGCAGCCAGTCGGCGATCACCGGTTCCAGCGCGTTATGCGCGATGAAGGCGCGGAAGGCCGGGGCCGAGGTGGCGAATCCGGGCGGCACGCGTATGCCCTTTTCGCCCAGGCTCTGCACCATCTCGCCCAGCGAGGCGTTCTTGCCGCCCACCAGCGGCACATCGGTCCGCACCAGATCGTCGAACCAGATCACATGCGGGGTTTCGGTCTCGGTCATCGGAAAATCCTCCTGTCGCGCGCCTTGTCGGGTACAGGCACACCCTGCCTGTCAGGGTGACAAGTCACATTGACATGCGTCAATGCCGCGGGCCGAGCGACCCGGACGGGGCGTGCAGGCGTGCCGCATTCCTGTGCAGTCCCCCGCATCCCACCCCGGAGAGTGCAGCGCCGGGGCGGCGCGCTGCCACTTACCCTGCAGGACCGGCGCAGGGTTCATGGCAGCCGCCGTGACCCGCCAATGCACGGTTGCGACCGCCCCCTTCAGGGCATCCGGTCCAGCACCTTGCGCAGTGCGGGCCGGGCCAGCATCTTTTCCAGATAGGCCGCCAGACGCGGCTCCGAAATCGGGAACCGGGCGATTCGCGCCCAGATCCCGCAATGGGTCAGGATGATATCGGGGACCGTCATGGCCGCCCCCATCAGGAACGGCCCTTCGCCCATCCGGCGCACAAGTGTCGTCTGGCTGCGGGTGAATTCCCACTTCAGCGAATCCTTGACCGCCGACTGGCGCAATTCCTCGGGCAGCACAAAGCTGTGCCGCGCCGCCATCCACAGCGCGGCGTCGAATTCGTCCAGCAGGAATTGCGTCATGCTGTCCTGCCGTGCCCGGTCCAGCGTGCCTGCGGCAAAGGTCAGATCGCCGTGCTTGTCGGCCAGATACTGGATGATCGCGGTCGAATCGGTGATGGGCGTACCATCCTCGATCAGCACCGGCACCTTGCCGGCCGGGTTGAAGCTGACCACGCCCTGCGAGCGGGGCGCGGCGGGGACGTGCTCGTAGCTCTGGCCAAGCTCCTCGAGCATCCACAGAACCCGCGTCGCGCGGCTGTTGGCCTTACCGATGACCGTATACATCGGTCCTCCTCATCTGCGCGCGCCACCCCGGCGCGCCAGCATCGCCAGCCGGATCAGGGTGCGCTCCATCACCGCCATGCTGGGCACCGCCGCCCCCGAACGCAAGGTCAGATCGGTGTCCACCAGCAGCGCCTGCGCCTCTTCCAGCCGCTCAAGCGACCATTGGCCAAGCTGGGCCTGCACCGCATCGCGCCGCTTCCAGTGCAGGGGCGGGCGCAGGCGCCTGATGCCGCTGTCCGGCCCGGCCGGATCGCAGGCGATTTCGAACAGGGTGCGGAAATGGCGCGCGGCCCCGATGCAGACCGTCACGGCGGCCATGCCCTGCCCCTGCAACCGCCGCAGCACGGGGCCGATTCGCGCCGCCTGCCCCTGCGCGGTCAGGTCCAGCAGCGCATCAAGCCCGGCCTCGGTGCTCATCGGCGCGCAGGTGGCCACGTCATCGGGGGTCAGCGGCGTGTCGTCGCCCAGCTTGTACAGGGCCAGCTTCTCGATCGTCTGGCGAAAGTCGCCGGGATCAAGCGTGCGTGCCAGCGCATGGATATCGCCCGCCGCCTCGGCCGCGATCCGGCCGAGCCCTGCCGCGCGCAGCACGGCGTCGATCTCGTCGCGGCCCGGCGGGTCGTCGTAGATACCCACCGCGGCGGCGTTGCGCGCACCCTCGAACAGCTTGCGCAGCTTCGATGCGGGTTTCAGGTTTCCGGCGGTCACCACCAGCCGCGCATCCTCGGGCGTCCAGTCCTTCAGCGTCGCGCCCAGCGCCTCGGCCAGGGTGTCGGTCGCGTCCTCGATCAGCACCGCACGCGGGCCGGGAAAGAAGCCCTGCGCCTTCACCGCGTCCAGCACCGCGGCCGGGTCGCCGCGCAGGTCCGCGCCCTGCAGCCGGGCGAGGCGCATCTCGGCCTCGCCCTCGGGGCCGATCAGTCCCTTGACCAGCGCCTGACGTTTCAGCGCCACGCGCATGGCATCCGCGCCGAACAGCAGCACGCCCGCATGGCCCGCATCCGGGCGCGCGGCATAGCCCGCCAGGTCGCGCGCCTGCATCTTCATGCGCCGGGCTGCTCCGGCAGGACGGCCAGAAGCCGGGCCACCACCTGATCGGCCAGAATCGCCAACAGCCGCCGCTCGGCATCCTGCTGCGCGATCCGTGTCGCCATCTGGGTGGACGTGGCGGAATAGGCGGTGAAATTCTGCACCGTGCCGCTGGCAAGCTCCGCGCCCGTGGCGGCATCGGTCAGGGCAAAGGTGACCTGTCCGAAGACCTGAAACCGCGTGTCGCCGACATCGCGCACCTGCGCGCCGCCACGTTCGCTGACGGCGATATCGTAGCCCAGCGCATAACGCACCTGCTGCGGGCGGCCCAGCCGGTCCTCCAGCGCGGCGACAAAGGCGAAATCGCGCGCGCTTGCCGGATCATCGGCGCGCACCTGCCCGCGCAGGGCGGTGCCGGGGCCGCCCGGGGCATGGGCCGGGCGGAAACCGCAGGCCGCCGCCAGCGGCAGCGCCGCCAGCGCGGCAATCAGCCTTCGGCGTTCAGATGACCACATTGACGATCCGCCCCGGCACCACGATCAGCTTGCGCGGAGCGGAACCGCCCAGCGCCTTGATCACAGCATCATCGGCGAGCGCGCGTTTTTCAACCTCTTCCTTCGGCATGTCGGCGGGCACCTCGATCTGGCTGCGCCGCTTGCCGTTGATCTGGATCGGCAGGGTGACCGTGTCCTGCACCAGCATCGCGGGGTCCGCCTGCGGCCAGGGCGCCTGTGCGACCAGCCCTTCGCCACCCTGCGCGGCCCAGATCTCTTCGGCCAGATGCGGGACCATGGGCGCCATGAGTTGCGCCAGCCTGCGCATGGCGGTCTTCTGCGCCGCGCCACTGGCCGTGCTGCGCCAGAGCGTGTTGGTGAAGGTGTAAAGCTCGGCAATCGCCTTGTTGAAGGCGAAATTGTCGATGGCGCGGGTGCAGTCGGCGATGGCGCGATGCATGGCGCGCATCAGGTCGGCGTCGGCGTCCGTGGGCGTGCCGTCGTCCATGGCGGCGATCCGGGCGCTGAGTGTCCAGACGCGGTTGAGGTGCTTGAACGCGGCTTCGGCGCCGGCGCTGGTCCATTCCACATCGCGCTCGGGGGGGCTGTCGGACATGACGAACCAGCGCGCGGTATCGGCGCCGTAAGCGCTGACAATCGCCACCGGATCGACCACGTTCTTCTTGGATTTCGACATCTTGGCGGAAGGGATGACCTGCACCGGCTCGCCGGTCGCTTTCAGTTTTCCGTCCTCCACCTCCTCGGGGAGGTGATAGACCGGGCGCCCGCGATCATCCCGGGTCATGTAGATCTCGTGCGTTACCATCCCTTGCGTGAACAGCGCGCTGAACGGTTCCTTGCAGTTTTCCGACAAATGCCCGGTCTGCACCATCGCGCGGGCAAAGAAGCGGGAATACAACAGGTGCAGGATCGCGTGTTCGATCCCGCCGATATACTGGTCCACGTTCATCCAGTAATCGGCCTCGGCCCGGTCGGTGGGGGTGGTGGCGCGCGGGGCGGTGAAACGGGCGTAATACCAGGACGAATCGACAAACGTATCCATCGTGTCGGTCTCACGCTGCGCCGGGCCGCCGCATTTCGGGCAAGCGCAATTGCGCCAGCTCGGGTGGCGGTCCAGCGGGTTGCCGGGGACCGCGAAATCGATCGGCGCGCCGTCCTCGTCATAGGGCAGCGCGATGGGCAGGTTTTCCTTCTTCTCGGGGACCACGCCGCAGGTCGGGCAATGCACCACCGGGATCGGGCAGCCCCAGTAGCGTTGCCGCGACAGGCCCCAGTCGCGCAGCCGATACTGGGTCACCCCATGCCCCACCCCGCGCGATTCGCAGAACGCAATCGCGGCTTCCACGGCCTCGGCGCCGGTCTGCACCTCCGCGCCCGCAAAGCCGCGCACATAGCGCACCTTTTCGGTCTTGGGCGGGACGAAGGCCACGCGCTCCACGGGCGTTTCGTCATCGAGCGCATGGAACACATCCGGGTGCGGCAGCCCATAGGCATGCGCGAAGTCCAGGTCGCGCTGGTCATGCGCCGGGCAGCCGAAGATCGCCCCGGTGCCATAGTCCATCAGAATGAAATTGGCGATCCAGACCGGCAATTCCCAATCATTATCAAAGGGGTGGCGCACGCGGATGCCGGTGTCCAGCCCGCGCTTCTCGGCCTTTTCCAGCGCTTCCTCGGTGGTGCCGATGCGGCGGCAGTCGGCGACGAACGCCGCCACCTGCGGGTCATGCCGCTCCAGATGCTTCGCCAGCGGATGGTCGGGCGAAACGGCGACAAAGGACGCCCCCATCAGCGTATCCGGGCGGGTGGTGTAGACCTCGATCCGGTCGAACCCTTCGGGCGCCTCCACGGTGGAAAAGGCGAATTGCAGCCCCCGCGACTGGCCGATCCAGTTGCGCTGCATCAGCCGCACCTTCTCGGGCCAGTCCTTCAGCCCGTCCAGCGCCTCCAGCAGTTCCTGCGAATACGCCGAGATGCGGAAGAACCATTGCGTCAGCTCGCGCCGCTCCACCTCGGCGCCGGACCGCCAGCCCTTGCCGTCGATCACCTGCTCGTTGGCCAGCACGGTCATGTCCACCGGGTCCCAGTTGACCACCGCGTTCTTGCGGTAAACCAGCCCGGCCTCCAGGAAATCCAGGAACATCGCCTGCTGCTGGCCGTAATACTCCGGGTCGCAGGTGGCGAATTCGCGGCTCCAGTCGATGGACAGCCCCAGCGGCTTCATCTGGTCGCGCATCACCGCGATATTGCCATAGGTCCAGTCCCTGGGGTGGCCGCCCTGCTCCATCGCGGCGTTTTCGGCGGGCATGCCGAAGGCATCCCAGCCCATCGGATGCAGCACCGAAAACCCGCAGGCGGATTTGTAGCGCGCCACCACGTCGCCCATGGTGTAGTTGCGCACATGCCCCATGTGAATCCGCCCCGAGGGGTAGGGGAACATCTCCAGCACGTAATACTTGGGCCGGTCCGGATCGCGCCGGGCGGTGAAGGCGCCCGCGTCCTCCCATGCCGCCTGCCAGCGGGGTTCGGTCTGTTGCGGGTTGTAGCGGGCCTCGGTCTGGCTGGCCATGCGCGGGCCTCCCTCTGCGGCGGTCGGTCATGTTGCGGGGTGCGCGGCATCCACGGAAAACGCCGGGCGCAGCGGCCCGGCGTTGTCTTAGCGCTGGCGCCGCGCGGGGTCCAGCGGCACGGTCCGAAGGATCAGAGGCCGCGGTCCTGGATGCGTAGCTGCCGCGCGCGGGTCAGGATCGCATCCTCCACCGCGCGAATCGTCTCGCGGCTGGCGGGGCCGCCCTGGGTCATGATCGCCACGTTGAGCGAGCGTGCGTCCAGCGCCGGGTCGTTGACCAGCACGGCGGCGCGATACGCCCGCCCGCCCCCCGGCGGGGTGCCGAAGCCCGTGACCAGCACGCCCGAGAACGGGTCCACCGACTGCACCGGCAGGAAGTCCAGCACCTCCAGCGCGGCGCGCCAGATGTAGCGGTTCACCTCGACCGTGGTGCTGGGCGGGTCCACATTGGTGAACAGGTCCCAGATGGTGGATTGGCGCTGCTGCCCCCGCGCGACCCGTTCCTGCGCGTGGATTTCCGCCGCCGCCTCGCGCGAGCGTTCGCCCCCCTGAAAGAAGTTGAACCCGCCGCCGCACCCGGCCAGCAGAAGCGCCAGCGCCAGACCGGCGCCAACGCGGCTCACGCCTCTCGCATTCGTCACTCCAAGCAGGCTCATGCGCGACCGTCCCTTTTCTCGTGTTCCGTCATTCCTAGCCGAGGGGCGCCAAGCGGACAAGGGGGATGGCGGTTTTCGGCGCGGGCGGCTTTTGCCGCGCGCGGGGAGGGCAGGCACGCGCGCGGCGCGCGTGCAGAAGGTTGCGCACCCCACCGCCCCCCGCAGGCCGCCGCTTCCGGCGCCGGAACCGGGGCGGCGGCCCATGCGTGGCAATTCTGCATCATCGCGCAGTCGTTCGCCCGCGCCGCGTTTCCTTCGTGTTGCATTGCCGGGGGGAAAGAGAGAAACAGGCTCAGACCCGGCGATAGGTCCAGGGTTCGTCCTTAAAGACAACGAGGGAAAAAATGAAAAAGCTTCTTCTTGCTTCGACCGCTGCACTGGTCGCAACCGCTGGCGTCGCCGCCGCTGACGTCACCCTGTCGGGCGACGGCTGGATGGGTGTCACCTATGACGGCTCCGACTTCGATTTCAAGAGCCGCGCACGCGTGACCTTCACCCTGTCGGGTGAAACCGACACCGGCCTGGCTTTCGGCGGCTCCTTCCGCGCCGACAACGCCGATGATGCGTCTTCGGGCGAGGGTGGCTCCGTCTTCATCTCGGGCGCCTTCGGCAAGCTGTCGATGGGTGACGTCGACAACGCACTGCAGGCCACCCGCTTCAACACCCCGCATCTGGGTGTTCTGGAAGAAACCGGCGGCTCGCGCGGCGACACCCTGGGTCATGACGCCATCGCAGCCCTGTACGAATACTCCATGGACGACTTCACCGTCGCCCTGAGCGCTGGCCAGCCCGGCTCGGACCAGTACTCGATCGGTGCCCGCTGGTCGGCTGACGGCTTCGGCGTCGCACTGGGCTGGGAAGATGATGGCTCCGACCGTCACTGGATGCTCAGCGGTCAGGCCAGCATCGATATGGTCACCGCGGTGGCTTACTACGGCCGCAGCGGCGGCAACGACCAGTACGGCCTGTCGCTGGCCGGTTCCTTCGACGACGTGACCGTCACCGGCCGCTACAAGCGTGACTTCGATGGCGACAACCACTTCGGCATCGGCGCTGTCTACGATCTGGGCGGCGGCGCACGTCTGGGCGGCGAAGTCAACAAGGTTGAAGGTGAGTCCGCAACCGCACACATCGGTCTGGCGTTCAGCTTCTGAGCGAACTCCGATCCAATCCGGAAAGAGCGGGCCTTGCGCCCGCTCTTTTTCGTTATGGCCCCCGCCTGCCGAAGCGGTTGATTCCCCCGCGCGCAGGCGGCAGACTGCACCCCATGCCGCACACCCTGCCCCCCGCCGCCTCCCTCGCCGCGCTGCTGGCGCTCGCCCTGCCCGCCGGGGCCGAAAGCCCGCACAGCGCGCCGGGGCTCAGCATCACCGGCGATGCCCGCATGGGCGTGGTCTGGGACCGGGGCGACAGCCTCGGCCCGGCAGAGACCGGGCTGCGCCTGACCTCGCGCGCGCGGTTGCGGTTCCGGTTTGTCGGCGAAACCGACGGCGGGCTGCAATTCGGCGCCGAATTCCGGCTGGACGAGGCCACGCGCCGCCCCGCAGGCGGGTCCGTCAGCATCGGCGGGCCGTCCAGCGGGCGGCTCACGCTTGGGAACTGAGACCATGCACCTTGACGATATCCGCGCCCGCATCGCCCGGGCCGAAACGGCCGCCGGACGCGCCCCCGGCTCGGTCACGCTGATCGCCGTGTCCAAGCTGCAACCGCCCGAACGCGTCCGCGCCGTGCTGGACGCAGGCCAGCGCTGCTTCGGCGAAAACCGGGTGCAGGAAGCGGCGGGCAAATGGCCCGACTGGTGCGCCGAATTTGACGGCGTGGACCTGCATCTGGTGGGGCCGCTGCAAACCAACAAGGCGCGGCAGGCGATGGAGATGTTTTCCACCATCCACACCCTGGACCGCCCGAAACTGGCGCGCACGCTGGCCCGGCTGGCGCAGGAACTGGGCCGCTGCCCGGCGCTGTTCGTGCAGGTCAACACCGGGGCCGAAGCGCAGAAGGCCGGCGTGCTGCCCGCCGACGCCGACGCGCTGATCACCGAGGCCCGCGCGCTGGACCTGCCGGTGGCGGGGGTGATGTGCATCCCGCCGGTGGACGAAGACCCCCTGCCCCACTTCCGCCTGCTGCGCGCCATCGGCACCCGCAACGGGCTGGACGGGCTGTCCATGGGCATGAGCGACGATTTCGAAACCGCCATCGCCGAGGGCGCGACCCATGTGCGCGTCGGCTCGGCGCTGTTCGGTGCGCGGGCAACCTGAGCGCCGACCTGCGGCCCGACCACCTGAGCACCCGCCAGCGGCACCGCCCCGTCCGGCGCCGTGGCGCCGGACAGCGCCCCCGAAGCGCCATGGGCGGGCGG
>JAFIEE010000121.1 GCA_020832705.1 Paracoccaceae bacterium | reverse complement strand
CTCAGGTCCGGGATCCGCTCCCGGATCCGACGCATCTCCTCCCCCCCGCCCGCCCGGGCCCCCCCCCCCCCCCGCGGCGGCGCGGGCCACGCGCACCGCCGCCACGTTCAGATCGTCCACCGCGTCCTCCATCGCATAATCGGCCTGCGCGATGGTGGTCGACGAAAACGTGTTGGTTTCCAGAATATCCGCGCCCGCCATGGCAAAGGCGTAATGGATATCCTCGATCGCCTGCGGCTGGCTCAGGCACAGCAGGTCGTTGTTGCCCTGCTGGGGCTGGTCCGAATGGTGGCGGCACCCGCACCCGCCAGAAAGATCGCCGGAAAAATCCGCCTCCCCCAGCCCCAGCGTCTGGATCATCGTGCCCATCGCCCCATCAAGGATCACGATCCGCTCGCGCGCCAGCGCGCGCAGGTCGGACATCACGGGCGCATCGGGCAGGCGCAGGCTGTGCATCGGCTTCCTCCGGTTGACGCGCGAGTCCTAGAGGACCCGAAACCCGCAGGAAACCTCATAATCCACAAGACAAACATGAGCACCATTCATGTTTGGCCGCTCGAGCGCGCGCCCCTGCCCCCATTTTCTTGCCAAAAATACTCATGGCCCGCACCCGCCGCCCGGCGCGCCGCACCGGGGGCTTATCCCCGCCCGTGCGGTGCCTCGAAATCCGGTTCCGGGCCGATGGGGATGATCCGGTGCGGATTGATGGTCGCGTGGCTGTAGTGATAATGTCGGGTGATGTGATCCATGTGCACGGTCGCCGCCACACCGGGCCATTGATACAGCTCGCGCGTATAGCCCCGGAGGTTGGGGTAATCCATCAGCCGCCGCCGGTTGCACTTGAAGTGCCCGTGATAGACCGCGTCGAAGCGCAGGAGCGTGGGCAGCAGGCGCCAGTCGGCCTCGGTCACCCGGTCGCCCAGCAGGTAGCGGTTCCCGGCCAGATGCGCTTCCAGCCAGTCCAGCGTGTCGAAAAGCGCGGTCACGGCAGCGTCATACGCCGCCTGCGTGGTGGCGAAGCCGGATTTGTAGACGCCGTTGTTCAGGGTGTTGTAGATCCGGTCATTGATCGGCGCGATCGCTTCGCGCAGGTCTTCGGGCCAGTAGTTATCGCTGTTCCCGGTGATCCCGTCAAAGGCACTGTTGAACATGCGGATGATCTCGGCGCTTTCGTTCGAGACGATGGTGCCGCGCGCCTTGTCCCACAGCACCGGCACTGTCACCCGCCCCGAGGTATCGGGCCGCGCGCGCAGATAGATGTTGCGCAGATACGGCTCGCCGAACAGCGCGTCGCCGGTGGCGCCGGGAAAATCGGTTCGGAATTCCCAGCCATCGTCCAGCATGTCCGGATGCACCGCCGAGACCCCGATGTGATCCTCCAGCCCCTTCAGCGCGCGAAAGATCAGCGTCCGGTGTGCCCAGGGGCAGGCATGGGAAACATAGAGGTGATAGCGCCCGCTCTCCGCCTTGAACCCGCCTTCGCCGGACGGCCCGGCGCTGCCGTCCGCCGTCACCCAGTTGCGGAATTTCGACGTGTCGCGCTGGAACGCGCCGCCCGTGCCGCTGGTGTCATACCAGCCCGTCTTCCATTCGCCGTTCACAAGCTTTCCCATGCAACCCTCCTGTGCCAGACCGCAGACATAGGCACTGCGGACGCGGCGTGTAACGGCCACCCGCGCGCAGCGGATGCGCGGGCCTGCACAGGCGGCGGGTCAGTTGGTCTTGCGCGTGGGCAGGAACGGCAGCGGGGCAACCGGCACGCCGTCCTCGATCAGCGCGCGCGCCTCGTCGATGCGCGCCTCGCCGTGGATCGGCGCTTCGGGCACTTCGCCCAGGTGCATCTGCCGCGCCTGCCGGGCGAAATCCTTGCCGACATAGCTCGAATGCGCCTCCAGATGCGCCCGGAGCGCGCGCAGCTTCGCCTCCAGTTGCGGATTGGCCGCGGCCATGGGGGCGGCCATGGGCTGCGGCGCATCAGTGTCCCCGGCGGGACGGCCCGCCGCCTTGCCCTTTGCAACAGCTGGCGCCATCAGCGCCTTGCGCACGCGCGTGTCATCGCAGACCGGGCAGGTCACCTGCCCCGCCGCGCACAGCCGGTCGAAAGCCGCGTTCGACTGGAACCAGCTTTCGAAACAATGCCCATGACTGCATTCAAGCGAAAAACGGATCATGCACCGACGCCCCTGGATGTGCGCCTTAGCTATACGCTGCGGCGCGCAATTCAAGCACGCAAGCTTGAATCCGGCGCGCGCGCCCCTAGGCTACGATGCATCGCAACAACACCCGGTGTGCCATGGTCCGCTTCCCGTCCCGCCTTGCCGCTTCCGCGCTGGTCGCTGCTGTCGGCCTTGTCGCGGTCTTTGCCGCAACGCCCGCGCCGGCGATCAGCTTCACATCGCTTGACGGCACCGAACTGCGGCTGGAGGACTGGCGCGGCCAGCCGGTGCTGGTGGTCAATACCGCCTCGCTCTGCGGGTTCACCCGCCAGTATGCGGACCTGCAGACGCTGCATGAACGCTACGGGCCACGCGGGCTGGTGGTGCTGGCGGTGCCCTCGGATGATTTCCGGCAGGAACTGGGCAGCGACGCGGAAGTGGCCGAATTCTGCGAGGTCAATTTCGGCCTGACCATTCCCATCACCCGCATCACCCCGGTTCTGGGCGCGGGCGCGCACCCGTTCTATCGCTGGCTGGCCGAGGAGCACGGCGTCCGGCCCGCCTGGAACTTCAACAAGGCGCTGATCGGCCCCGATGGCGCGTTGCGCGGCTTCTGGGGCTCCGGCACACGGCCCACCGCGCGCGCCATCACGCGCGCGATCGAATCCGCGCTCAGGGGCTGAGCGCGGTGCGGGGCGCCCTTGCCGCTGTCGCCGCCGCGCTCTGGGCGGGTGTGGCATCGGCGCAGGGGTTCGCGGGGCTGGGCACCGAGGCTGCGGATTTCGCCACCCCCCAGCCCGGCACGGTGCTGGCGTTTCCCCGCGACCACGGCGCCCACCCCGAATACCGGATCGAATGGTGGTATCTGACGGCGGTGCTCGATGGGGCCGACGGGCAGGACTACGGCGTGCAATGGACGCTGTTCCGCTCGGCGCTGGCGCCCGCCAGCCATGACGGCTGGGACGACCCGCAACTCTGGATGGGCCATGCGGGCCTGACCACGGCGGCGGCGCATTTCAGCGCCGAGCGGCTGGCGCGGGGCGGCATCGGCCAGGCGGGCGTGACGGCAGAGCCCTTCGCCGCATGGATCGACGACTGGGACATGCGCTCCACCGCCGCGCCCGACGCGGACGCCTTCGACGCACTGGCGGTGCGGGCGCGGGGGGGCGATTTTGCCTTCGACCTGCGGTTTGACGCGCAGGGTCCGCTCGTGCTGCAGGGCGACGGCGGCTACTCGGTGAAATCCGAAGACGGGCAGGCGAGCTATTACTACTCGCAACCCTTCTACACCGTCACCGGCACGCTGGAATTGCCCGACGGTCCGGTCGCGGTCACCGGTCAGGGCTGGCTGGACCGCGAATGGTCCAGCCAGCCGCTTTCCGAGGATCAGGACGGCTGGGACTGGGTGTCGCTGATCTTCGACGATGGCAGCCGCATGATGGGCTTCCAGTTGCGCGGCACGCGCGGCACCTTCACCTCGGGTACCTGGATCGACCCCGACGGCACCGCCACCCCTGCCCCCCATGGTGCCATCCGCTTCGAAGCGCTGGACCACGCCCGCGTTGCCGGGCGCGACGTGCCGGTGCGCTGGCACATCACCTGGCCCGCGCGCGACCTGGACATCCGCACCACGCCCCTGAACCCGCAAAGCTGGATGGACACCTCGGTCGCCTATTGGGAGGGGCCGCTGCGGTTTCAGGGCAGCCACAGCGGGCGCGGCTATCTGGAAATGACCGGTTACTGAGCGCGGGCGACCGGACCGGCCCGGAAAAGCGGTTTTCAAAGCGGCGTGAATTGCAGTAACAGGGCGGCGCCGACCATCCGGTTGCACCTTTCACACCCCTGTCCGCCCCAGCCCGGAGCCACCCCATGCCAGACCCCTTGCGCCTTGGAATCGCCGGACTGGGCACCGTGGGGGTCGGCGTGGTCAAGATCGTGCAGGCCCATGCCGACCTGCTGGCCACCCGCTGCGGCCGCCCGGTGACGATCAGCGCGGTCTCGGCCCGGTCGCGCGGGCGCAACCGGGGCGCCGATATCTCGGACTACGCCTGGGAAGACGACCCCGTTGCACTGGCTCGGCGCGATGACGTCGATCTGGTGGTCGAACTCATGGGCGGCGAGGATGGCCCGGCGCTGGCGCTGGCCCGCGCCGCCATCGCCGCGGGCAAGGACATCGTCACCGCCAACAAGGCCATGCTGGCCGTCCACGGCCAGGAACTGGCCGAAGAGGCCGAAGCCGCCGGGATCGCCCTGCGCTTCGAGGCCGCCGTGGCGGGCGGCATCCCGGTCATCAAGGCCCTGACCGAAGGCATGGCCGGAAACCGCATCACCCGGGTGATGGGTGTGATGAACGGCACGTGCAACTACATCCTGACCCGGATGGAAGACGCCGGCCTGCCCTATGCCACCGTGTTCGACGAGGCCGCGCAACTGGGGTACCTGGAGGCCGATCCGAACCTCGATGTCGGCGGGATCGACGCGGCGCACAAGCTTACCCTGCTGGCCGCCATCGCCTTCGGCACCCGGCCCGTCTTCGGCGCCATCGATATCGAGGGGATCCAGCGCATATCCATCGAGGATATCCGCCACGCCGCCGATCTGGGCCTGCGGATCAAGCTTCTGGGCGTGGCGCGGATGACCGGGCGCGGGCTGGAACAGAGCATGTCGCCCTGCCTGGTGCCCGCCGACAGCCCGCTGGGGCAGTTGAAGGGCGGCACCAACATGGTGGTGATCGAAGGCGACAGCGTCGGCCAGATCGTCCTGCGCGGCGCGGGCGCAGGCGAAGGGCCGACCGCCAGCGCGGTCATGGCCGATGTGGCCGACCTTGCGCGCGGGCTGCGCCTGCCCCCCTTCGGACAGCCCGCAGCGACGCTGGCGCCGGTCACCGCGGCGCGGGCAACGGCCGCCAAGCCCTTCTACCTGCGCATGACGCTTCTGGACCGGCCCGGCGCGCTGGCCCGCGTCGCCGCCGCGCTGGGTGATGCCGGGGTATCCATCGACCGGATGCGCCAGTATGGACATGAAGGCACCGACGCGCCGGTGATCGTGGTGACGCACAAGACCACGCGCGATGCCATCGACCACGCCCTGCACCTGTTCCAGGGCACGGGCGTTGTGGTGGATGAGCCCGTTGCCATGGCCATCGAACACGTCTGAGCGCATTTCCGTCTGAGCGCCTTGCAAACGGACGGGGCCTGCGCGCGCTTCGGGGCAAGGAAACAAGGCGACCTCGGGGCTTGCTCACCACCTGCCCCCGCACGCCCGCCGCATCTTCTTGCGAAAAGGACGCGATCGAACACCCCTGCGGCCGCTTTCCGCCGCCCGCCAAAGCGCCCCCCCACCCTTTCACCTTGCGCAAAATGCCCGTGCCCCGGCCTCCATCCCGCGCCGCCCCCGGCGATGGTAGCGCTCACGCTCCCTGCGCGGGCTTGTCAGCACGCGGCAAGCGGGTCTAGACACGGGTCAACCCCATTGCCCAGCCACAGGATAGCCCCATGACCCTCACGCCCCCGACATTTCATGACCGCATGCTTTCGCTGGGCCTGGCCCGGGTGTCCGAGGCCGCCGCGCTGGCCTCGGCCAAGCTGGTCGGGCGCGGCGACGAGAAGGCCGCCGACCAGGCGGCGGTGGATGCGATGCGCAACCAGCTCAACATGCTTGACATCAAGGGCGTGGTGGTGATCGGCGAGGGCGAACGCGACGAGGCGCCGATGCTCTTCATCGGCGAAGAGGTCGGCAGCGGCGACGGCCCCGAGGTGGATATCGCGCTTGACCCGCTCGAAGGCACCACCCTGACCGCCAAGGATTTTCCCAACGCGCTGACGGTCATCGCCATGGCCCCGCGCGGCACGCTCCTGCACGCGCCCGACATCTACATGGACAAGCTGGCCATCGGCCCGGGCTATCCCAGGGACGTGGTCACCATGGACATGGCACCTTCGGACCGGGTGCGGGCGCTGGCCGAGGCGCGCGGCTGCGACCCCTCCGACATCACCGTCTGCGTGCTGGAACGCCCCCGCCACGAGGCGATGATCGACGACATCCGCGCCACCGGCGCGGCGATCCGGCTGATCATGGACGGCGATGTGGCGGGCGTGATCCACTGCGCCGAACCCGAAGTGACCGGCATCGACATGTACATGGGCTCGGGCGGGGCGCCCGAGGGGGTGCTGGCGGCAGCGGCGCTGAAATGCATGGGCGGACAGATCTACGGTCGGCTGCTCTATAACAACGAGGACGAGATCGCCCGCGCACGGCGCGCCGGGATCGAGGACCTGGACCGCATCTACGCGCTTGATGACATGGTGCGCGGCGATGTGATCTTTGCCGCGACCGGGGTGACCGACGGCTCCATCGTCCACGGCATCCGGCGCGAACCGGGCTGGCTGACCACCGAAACCCTGCTCATGCGCTCCAAGACCGGTTCGCTGCGGCGCATGACCTATCGCACCCCCGCCTGAGCAGTGCGCGACCCGGCACAGGCAACCGACGCCCCGATGGCCGCCCCGGCGCCCTTCCTCGGCGTTGCCGCGTCGGCTACGGGGCGGTTCTGGGCGGGTCCGGACCCGGACACCGAACGCGCCGCACAGGCGCTGGCACAGCGGCTTGACCTGCCGCCCGCGCTCTGTGCCATCCTCGCCCGGCGCGGCGTCACAGCACCCGATGTGCCCGGCTTCCTCGCCCCGTCCCTGCGCGATCTGCTGCCCGACCCGAGGCGCCTGCGCGACATGGACCGCGCCGCCGAACGGCTGCTGGCGGCGCTTGCACGCCGCGAACGCATCGCCGTCTTTGCCGACTATGATGTGGATGGCGGCGCATCGGCGGCGCTGCTGATCCGCTGGCTGCGCGACATGGGCCATGATGCAACGCTCTACATCCCCGACCGGATCGACGAAGGCTACGGCCCCAACGATGCCGCCATGGCGGCACTGGCGCGGGCGCATGACCTGATCGTCTGCGTGGACTGCGGCACGCTCAGCCACGGTCCCATCACTGCGGCGCAAGGCGCGGATGTGGTGGTGCTGGATCATCATCTGGGCGGCGAGACCCTGCCTCCGGCTGTCGCCGTGGTGAACCCCAACCGGCAGGACGAGGACAGCGGGCTTGGCCACCTCTGCGCCGCCGCGGTCGTCTTCCTGCTGCTGGTCGAGTTGAACCGGCGGCTGCGCGGACAGGGTCAGAGCGGCCCGGACCTTATGGCGCTGCTGGATCTGGTGGCGCTGGCCACAGTGGCGGATGTGGCGCCGCTGACGGGCGTCAACCGCGCCTTCGTGCGCCAGGGGCTGCGGGTCATGGCGCGGCGCGCGCGTGCGGGCCTGCGCGCGCTGGCGGATGTGGCGCGGCTGGACCGGGCACCGGCGGCCTATCACCTGGGTTTCGTGCTGGGGCCGCGCGTCAACGCCGGCGGGCGCGTGGGCGCCGCCGATCTGGGCGCACGGCTGCTGATGACCGACGACCCGCACGAGGCCACAGCGCTGGCCGAAAAGCTGGACGCGCTGAATGCGGAACGCCGCGCGATCGAGGCCGCCGTGCGCGCCGAGGCCATGGCGCAGGCCGAAACGCGCGGCACAGACGGCCCGCTGGTCTGGGCCGCGGGCGAGGGCTGGCATCCGGGCGTCATCGGCATCGTCGCCGCGCGGCTGAAAGAGGCGTTCGGCCGCCCGGCGGTGGTGATCGGCTTCGACGGGGACGAGGGCAAGGGCTCGGCCCGCTCGGTGCCGGGGGTCGATCTGGGCGTCAGCGTCCAGCGGCTGGCCAGTGAGGCGCTGATCGCGCGCGGCGGCGGGCACCCCATGGCGGCGGGTCTGACACTCAGCCGCGCGCAACTGGACCCGGCCATGGCGCGGCTGGGCGCGCTGCTGGCGCGCCAGGGCGCCGACCGCGGCCCGGCGGCGCGGCTGCGTATCGACGGGCTGGTGATGCCGGGCGCGGTCACGGTGGACGCGCTCGAGGCGCTGGAACAGGCCGGACCCTATGGCGCCGCCGCCCCAGCCCCGCGCTTCGCCATGGCTGCGGTGCGGGTCGAACACACGCGCCGGGTGGGCGAGACGCATCTCAAGCTGACCCTTGGCGACGGCGCGGGCCGGACGCTGGACGCCATCGCCTTTGGCGCCTTCGAGGGTCCGCTTGGCCCGATGCTGGAGGCGCATCGCGGACGCAGCGTCCATGTCGCCGGGCGACTGGAGCTGAACAGCTATGGCGGACGCATCCGCCCCCAGGTCCGGATCGACGACGCGGCAGCACCGGACTGAAAAACCGCCGACTTCGGCAAATATTCCACCGAATCCCCCTTGCACAGGGGGCGGCGTTTTTCTAAACACCCGCTCACGGCATGGCCCGTTCGTCTATCGGTTAGGACGCCAGGTTTTCAACCTGGAAAGAGGGGTTCGATTCCCCTACGGGCTGCCACTTATCTGAAATCTCTATGTTTTTCAGCCGGTTGCGGGGCAAAACTGTCCCACTGCCCGGACGGGTTGCAAAAGGTGGGACACTTTTCGCCGTCTCGCGCGGCAGCGAGAGCTTTGCGAGGGCGCTGGCGGCACGCAGTTTCTGGGATGCCCCCTTGGTGTATCGCGTGACCTCCTTCGAGGTCTGATGACCCGTGATCGCCATGATTTCGAATTCGCTGCAGCCGAGCTCGGCCAGTCGGGCGGCCGCCGCCTTTCGCAACCCGTGGACCGAGCAATGACCCAGGCCCGCTGCATCGCACCACTTGCGGAACCGGTTGCCGAATCCGGCTGCCGTGAAGGGTTTGCCGTATTCGCTCATCAGGAAGGTCGCGTCCCCTACCCGGTCATCGGCAAGGTAGCGCTGCAGTTCGGGGATGATCGGGATTTCCAGCGTGATCGGATGGCGATTGCGACCCTTGTGCTGGGTGAAGCCGATCCAAAGGACACCCTCCTCATCCTCGCGGACGTCCTTCCATCCGAACCGCACCAGGTCGGACCGGCGCTGGCCGGTGTAGAGCGCGAGCGCCAGCGCAAGGCGCGCCATGCTCCCGAAGGGGTGGGCCTTCTCGTAGGCCTCGATCTCGTCGAGGGACCAGGAGTGGTAGCCCTCAGCATTGGTGGTCAGGTACTCGACCTGGGCCGCCGGGTTGGTGTCATGCAGATCGTAGCGTACCGCGAATCGGAACAGCTGCCGCATGGTCTTGATCATGGTGTTCGCCGCCGCCGGCGTTTTAATCATCTCGTCGCGACGTATTCGCAGATGGCGCGGCAGGAGCTTGGCGTAGGGCTTCTCGCCGTCACCATGGTTCTGGCAGAACCGCTCGAGGATCGACCGGCGCGTCCGACGCGTAGAAGCGTCGAGTTGTCGGTACATGGGCGACTTGAAGTACTGGACGCACAGCCAGCCCAGCGTTCCGGGCCGCCCGGTCTGGCTTTTCTCCTTGGCCTTCTTCTTCTGCTTGTAGGCCTCGCCCGACTCCGCACGCTGGTAGTCGATCAGGAACTCACGCGAGCCGACGGGACCACGCAACCGGATCTTGGGATGCCCAGCGCGGCGATAGTAGATGCGGACATTGCCATGACGGTCGGTGTCCTCGACCACGTATTTCAACCGCATCATTTTCATCAGGGCATAGCCTTCACAAGTCCCAGGGGTTGTCCTCCACAGCGCCGCCGCCTTCCAGAAGATCGAAGGCGCGATCCACCTGACGGCGATCCCAGACACGGCGCCCGTCGATGCGCTTGGGGGCTGGCATGCGCCCGTCTGCCACCATCGCGTCGAACTTCGAGACGCCTACACCAATGTACTCCGCCGCCTCCCCTCTGCAAAGGCCGCGCCGCTCCGGTGGTTGGCAGTAGCGGCTATCTGCCGATTTTTGTTCCATGATTCAGCATCCGGCCTGCAGTCACTTGTCCGTCCAGCCTGCGCACATGAGGTCGCCCCGTCTAGGCCTTCCAGCCCGGCGTAGTACGAAGACCGGCCCCGTCGCGCTAAGAGCGAGAGGCTGTGTTGGATCCCGTGACGGGTTTGGAGGCGAGGGAGAGGCCCTGCGCCGCCCGTTTCGGGAGATGACCGATGGATGTGCAGGTTCTGGATGGCGGCCGCGACGTGACCGGCGGCTACAAGGTGGATGTGTCGCGCGGCGAGCGCGTGGGGCGGGTGTCTTCGGAGTGGTTCAATCGACCCGATGACGAGCGGTTTCTGTCGCTCGACGACCTCTACGCGCAGGTTGGACCTGTCACGTATTTGTGCCGCCCCCAGTGCTCGTCTAGGCCACTTGGCGTT
>JAFIEE010000120.1 GCA_020832705.1 Paracoccaceae bacterium | reverse complement strand
CGGTCCGAGGTGTCGTAATCCGTGCTCACCGTTTCCGGGTTGCAGTTGATCATGATGGTTTCATAGCCCGCATCGGTCAGCGCGAAACAGGCATGGCAGCAGCAGTAGTCGAATTCGATCCCCTGACCGATCCGGTTCGGCCCGCCGCCAAGGATCACCACCTTCTTGCGGTCGCTGGGGCGGGCTTCGCATTCCACATCGCCCATCACCGGGGTCTCATAGGTGGAATACATGTAGGGCGTCTGCGCCTCGAACTCGGCGGCGCAGGTGTCGATGCGCTTGAACACCGCCGTCACGCCGAGGTTGTGGCGCGCGCGCCGGACCTGCGCCTCGTCCCGCCCGGTCAGCGTGGCCAGCCGCGCGTCGGTGAAGCCCAGCATCTTGACCGCGCGCAATCCGGCCTCGGTCACCGGCAGGCCGTCGCGGCGGATGGCGGCTTCGGCGTCGATGATCTCGCGGATCCGGGCCAGAAACCACGGATCGAACGCGGTGGCGGCCTGAATATCATCATCCGAAAGCCCCTCGCGCATGGCCTGGGCGATCAGCCGCAGCCGGTCCGGGGTCTGGACGCTGATCGCCTTGATGACCGCCGCGCGGTCCGGCGCGCCGGGGATGGCGATCTCGTCAAAACCGGTCAACCCGGTTTCCATGGACGCCAGCGCCTTCTGCACCGATTCGTGGAAGCTGCGCCCGATGGCCATCGCCTCGCCCACCGATTTCATGGCGGTGGTCAGTTCGGGCTTTGCGCCGGGGAACTTCTCGAAGGCGAAGCGCGGGATCTTGGTGACCACGTAGTCGATGGTCGGTTCGAACGACGCGGGCGTGACCTTGGTGATATCGTTGTCCAGTTCGTCCAGCGTATAGCCCACGGCCAGCTTGGCGGCGATCTTGGCGATGGGAAAGCCCGTGGCCTTCGACGCCAGCGCCGAGGAGCGCGACACCCGCGGGTTCATCTCGATCACCACCATGCGCCCGTCGGCGGGATTGACCGCCCATTGCACGTTCGACCCGCCGGTTTCCACGCCGATCTCGCGCAGCACGGCGATCGAGCCGTTGCGCATGATCTGGTATTCCTTGTCGGTGAGCGTCAGCGCCGGGGCCACGGTGATGGAATCGCCCGTGTGCACCCCCATCGGGTCCACGTTCTCGATGGCGCAGACGATGATGGCGTTGTCGGCGCGGTCGCGCACCACCTCCATCTCGAATTCCTTCCAGCCGAGCAGCGACTCGTCGATCAGGATCTGCGCCGCGGGCGAGGCATCCAGCCCCGAGCGGCAGATGCGTTCGTAATCATCGCGGTTATAGGCCACACCGCCCCCGGTGCCGCCGAGCGTATAGGCCGGGCGGATGATGGCGGGCAGGCCGATATCCTCCAGCGCGCCCATGGCCTCGGCCACACCGGCGTTGATGTCGAACTTGCCGTTGGGCAGCTTCGGCGCGGCAACGATGGTGGCGCGGGGGTTTTCCAGGCCGATCCGGTCCATCGCCTCGCGGAACAGCTTGCGGTCCTCGGCCATTTCGATGGCCGCGCGCCGGGCTCCGATCATCTCGACCCCGAATTTTTCCAGCACGCCCATCTCTTCCAGCGCCAGCGAGGTATTCAGCCCGGTCTGCCCGCCCATGGTGGGCAGCAGCGCGTCGGGGCGCTCCTTTTCGATGATCTTGGCGACGATTTCGGGCGTGATGGGTTCGATATAGGTGGCATCGGCCAGGCCCGGGTCGGTCATGATCGTGGCCGGGTTCGAGTTGACCAGAATGACGCGATACCCCTCCTCGCGGAGCGCCTTGCAGGCCTGCGCGCCGGAATAGTCGAATTCGCAGGCCTGCCCGATGATGATCGGCCCCGCGCCGATGATCATGATGGATTTGATGTCGGTTCTTTTCGGCATGTCGGCCCCCGGGTGCGCGGTGCGTCAGACGCGCCGGGACCCTGCCCGGCGCGCAAATTGCTGCGGGTTATAGTCAGCGCCGGGGGGCGTGCAAGCCCTGTTCGGGGTCGGCTGACGCGGTGTTGTTCGGGCCCTGCGCCGCTGCGCTGCGAAAGGTGTCCGCAAAGCGCCCTCCCGGCGCCCCGCCCCCGCCCTCCGATATGTTTCCGGGCGCCTCGGGGGCGCCGGGCGGGACATGCCGGGTCCGCTCAGATCACCGCAAAGCGGTCCACATCCACCATGCCGTGATCCGTGATCTTCAGATGCGGGATCACCGGCAGGGCCAGAAAGGCCAGCTGCAGAAACGGCTCTTCCAGCGTGACGCCCAGCGACCGCGCCGCCGTTCGCAACGCGATCAGGCGCGCATGCACCACCTCGAACGGCTCCAGCGACATCAGCCCGGCCACCGGCAGCGGCAGTTCGGCCAGCACCTGCCCGCCGTCCACCACCACGAACCCGCCTTCGGTCCGGCCCAGCCGGTTCGCCGCCAGCGCCATGTCGGCATAGTCCTGCCCCACCACGGCGATGTTGTGATGATCATGGCAGACGGTCGAGGCGATGGCCCCACGCGTCATCCCGAACCCGCGCACGAACCCGGTGGCGATGTTGCCGTTGACGCCGTGGCGTTCGATCACGGCAATGCGGGCCAGATCCCGCGCGGGGTCCGGGCGCTGGTCGCCGTCGGTTTCGGGCACGGGTTCGCGCAGGTGTTCGGTGATGATCTTGCCCGGCAGGATGCCGATCACATGCGCCTCTGTCGCTCCTGCGTGGCGGAAGTCCCCGGCGCTGACGGTGGGTGCGCGCACCGAATCGCGCGCCACCGGCGCGGTGGTTGCGCGCGCGGCGAAAGCCGCGTCATCGGCCAGCACGCCGCCGCAGAACACCATATCGGCGCGGCACTCCCGCAGATCGTCGAGCACCACGATATCGGCGCGCTTGCCCGGCGCGATCTGGCCGCGATCCTTCAGCCCGAAGGCCTCGGCCGCGCTGAGCGCGGCGGCGCGATAGACCGACAGTGTGTCACAGCCCCGGGCGATCAGGTTGCGGATCATGTGGTCCAGATGCCCGGCCTCGGCGATGTCCAGCGGGTTGCGGTCATCGGTGCACAGGCACATGTAGGGCGCGGTGACCGGCGTCAGCAGCTCGGCCAGCGCGTCCAGATCCTTGCTGACCGACCCTTCGCGGATCAGCACGCGCAGGCCCTTCTGCAGCTTCTCGCGGGCTTCCGCCGCACTCGTGGCTTCGTGCTCGGTGCGGATGCCGGCGCTCACATAGGCGTTCAGGTCGCGCCCCGACAGCAGCGGGGCGTGCCCGTCAATGTGCCTCCCGGCAAAGGCCACCAGCTTGTCCATGCAGCCCGGATCACGGTGGATCACGCCGGGGAAGTTCATGAACTCGGCCAGACCGATCACCTGCGGATGATCTGCCAGCGGCGCAAGGTCCCCGGCCGACAGCGTGGCCCCCGCCGTTTCCATGTGCGAGGACGGCACGCAGGAGGACAGGTTCACGCGGATATCCATTACCGTCTGCGCGCTGGCGGCCAGGAAATATTCGATCCCCGCCAGCCCGGCGACATTGGCGATCTCGTGCGGGTCGCAGATGGCGGTGGTCACCCCGCGCGGGGCCACGCAACGGTCGAATTCATGCGGGGTGATGCAGGAGCTTTCGATATGCAGATGCGTGTCGATGAACCCCGGCACCAGCCATTTGCCGGTCACGTCGATCACCCGCGCGCCGTCATAGCCCGCGCCGATGCCGACGATGGTATCGCCGCAGATGGCCACATCGCCCGCGACTTCCTGCCCCGTGACCAGACACAGCACCCGCCCGCCGCGCA
The DNA here is from genome assembly GCA_020832705.1 of Paracoccaceae bacterium. Taxonomy (GTDB): domain Bacteria; phylum Pseudomonadota; class Alphaproteobacteria; order Rhodobacterales; family Rhodobacteraceae; genus Rhabdonatronobacter. The sequence goes on along the minus strand of JAFIEE010000120.1, from coordinate 6,637 downwards.
GCACCAGATCGGCGGGGGCATCCCCCCGCCCCTGTGCGATCCGCCGCTCCAGTGTCTCGCGCATCGTGCCGCCCCCTCTGTCGCGCCCTGCCGGACCGAGTTCACCCCACCGCACGCATCGGTGCAAGCACTTCCGCCACCTGCCCGCGCATCCAGCGGTGGCCAGGGTCATCATCGAAGCGGCGGTGCCAGATCATGCACAGATGCACCGGGCCGATGCGCATCGGCGGGTCATAGATGTCATATGTGCCCTCCGACGCACGCATCCGGGCAATCGGCACCGGCACCAGCGCCAGCAGATCGGTCTGCGCCACAATCCGCAACACGCCCTCGAACACCGGCACGCTGGCAACCACCCGCCGGCTGTGCCCGGCAGCGGTCAGCGCCGCATCGCCCAGCCCGTGCAGACGCCCCTCGGGGGAGCACAGGACATGATCGAGCGCACAATAGAGCGCCATCGGCACGGTTTCGCCGGGGCTCAGCCCCTCCAGGCGCGGGTTGCCGCGCCGCGCCACCACCACGAAACCGCTGGTCAGCGCCCGCGCGTGACTGACCCACGCGGGAAAGCCCCGCTCCGGGATCAGGCCCAGATCGACCTCGTAGCGGTCAAGCATCTCGACATAGGCATCCGGCACCAGATCGACCAGTTGCACCCGCACGCCGGGGGCCTGCACCGCCATCCGCTGCACCAGCGCGGGCATCAGCATCGAGGAAAAGAAATCCGTGCCCGAGATCCGGAAGTCGAACCGTGCCTGCGCGGGGTCGAACCCGCCCGGGCCGCGCAGCAGGGCTTCCAGATCCTGCAGCACGCGGCGCAGGTCCGGTTCGAGCGACAGCGCCAGAGCGGTCGGGGTCATTCCCTGCCCCTGCCGGATGAACAGCGCATCGCCCAGCGCGTGGCGCAACCGCCCCAGTGCCGCCGAGACGGCAGGCTGCGACAATCCCAGCCGTTCGCCCGCGCGCACGGTCGACCGCTCGCGCAGCAGCGCGTCCAGAACCCGCAACAGGTTCAGATCGAACCGGGTCAGATTTGCCATTCAAATAGCAAATATCAGATCAATCAATTTCTCAAATGAATTCGGTTGCGCGATGATCAGGCGACGGCATTGCCGTCTTAACGGGAGGAGGAGGAAACGCCATGAAGACTGCAACCTGCCTTGCCGCAGCGCTGGCGCTTGTGCCCTGTGCGGGATGGGGCGCCGGGCTGGATCATCTGCCCATGATCACCGACATCGCCCCCGAAGCCGTGGCGATCAGCCCGCATGTGCCGCACATGGGCGTGCATTACGCCCACCCCGCCGATCTGCCCACCGGGCCGATCTGGTGCGTGATCGAGGGGCGCGTGGTCTGCGTGGAATACATGTTCATGGCCGGGGCACTGGCGGAGGGGCAGGACTGGACGGGGCTTGTCACGGGCATGGACACACCGCCGATCACCCATATCGACCTGGAGTACCGGGCCGAAGGGGCCGGGCCGATCACCGACCCGCTGTATCAGCTTCACGTCTTTTTCGTCGGTGCCGACGTGCTGGCCGCGCACTGAGGAGGCGCCGCGATGCGCGATCTTGTCGGCGGCACGGCGCTGATCGTCGGCGGCAGTTCGGGGATCGGGCGCGCGGTGGCGGGGCTGTTTGCGGCGCGCGGCGCGCGCCTGATCCTGGGCGCGCGCGATCCCGCGCGGCTGGCGGCTGCGGCGGCGGGGCTGTGTGGCAGCACCCGCTGCCTGCGCTTCGACATGCGGAACCCGGCGCAGACCCGCGCGGCCCTGGCGGGCCTGCCCGAGGCCGGGCTGGACTGGCTGGTGATCACCGCCGCCGAGGTCGCGCACGGCCCCTTCGCCACCATGCCGGTGGATGCGGCGCGCGCGCTGTTCGATTCGAAATTCTGGGCCGCCTATGCCCTGTGCCGCGACGCCCTGCCCCATCTGCGCGATGGCGGCGCGATCGTGCTGGTCTCGGGCGTGCTGTCGCGGCGCCCGGGCGTGAACTGCGCCGCGCTGGGTGCGGCCTGCGCGGCAATCGAAGGGCTGACGCGCGGGCTGGCGCTGGAACTCGGCCCGCGGTTGCGGGTCAATTGCGTGGCGCCAGGGATGGTGCGGACGCCGCTGCATGATCACCACCCGCCCGAACGGCGCGACGCCATGTTCGCGGCCACCGGCGCCTCGCTGCCCGCGGGGCGCGTGGGCCGCGCGGGCGAGGTGGCGCAGGCCGTGGTCATGGCCGCGACCAACGGCTACATGACCGGGCAGGTGCTCGATGTGGACGGCGGACACACCATCCGCCAGTTCGCAACCGGCTGATCAACGGGCCGGACCCCGCGGCGCGCCGTCCGGGCCGGGCCCGCGTCCGCGCTCCGCGCCCCGGACGGGGCGCCACACGATGGTTAACCAACTGTTTACCGTCTGTTAACCCGCAGCATGCACTGCTGAACCGCAGGAAGCAGCGGGAAGGGGGCAGCGGTGTTCTTTACGCGGGCCGGGATTGCGGGGATGGCGGTGCACGGCCCGCCCGGCGATGCGGCGCAGAGGGCAGCACAGAGGGCAGCACAGAGGGCGCCACCGGATGCAACCGATGGCCGGCAGTCGGCGTGCGCGTGCGCCTCTCGCCCCCCGGTCTGCGAATCTGCGACACACGGGCGGGCGCGGGCGCCCGTGCCGACGCTCGGGCAGGCGCTCCTGCGCGCGGGGCTGATCGGAACCGACAGGCTGCTGCGCGCGCTGACCCTGCGGGAGCGACTCGGCGGGGGGCTTGACGAAGTCTTGCGCAGTCACGCGATGATCGATGAGGCGGCGTTGCTGGAGGTCATGGCCCACCAGTCCGGAACCAGTTGCATCGACCCCGCGCGCCAGCCGCCGGACCCGCGCCTGGTGGATGCGCTGGGCGTGGATCGCTGCCTGCGGCTGCGCTGTCTGCCCTGGCGGCGGGCCGGGGATATCTGCGTCGTGGCGACCCCGCACCCCGACGCCTTTGCCGAACACCGCCCGCAACTGGAGCGGCATCTGGGGCCGGTGGTCATGGCGCTGGTGGGCGCGGGGGCGCTGGACACCGCCGTTGCAAAGGTGCGCGGCGCGGCCATGCGCAGGCACGCGGAAAACTGCGTGCCCGAGGCCGAAAGCTGCCGCGACTGGAGCGCGCGCGGCGCCAGCCGGGCGCTTGGCCTTGGCCTGGGGCTGCTGGTGCTGAGCGCATGGCTGGCGCCGCTGGCGGTGCTCTGGGGGCTGACGCTGATCGCCACGGTGTCGCTTGTCGCGGCGGGGTTGCTGAAGCTCGGCGCGGCACTGGCGGTGCGGGGGGGCACCAATGCCCCTGTCGCCGCCGCACCGGTCCCCGTGGCGCCCGAGCCCCTACAGGATGCCGGAACGGCCGCGCCCGTGCCGGATGCCCCGCCTGTCATCAGCGTCCTTGTTCCCATGCTGCATGAAACCGACACGCTGCCGCGACTGATCGGGCGCCTGTCGCGGCTGAGCTACCCGCGCACCCATCTGGACGTGCTGCTGGTGGTCGAGGAAACCGACACCGCCACCCGCGCCGCACTGGCCGCACTGACGTTGCCGGGGTGGATGCGGGTGATCGTGGTGCCCGACGCGCCGCTGCGGACCAAACCGCGCGCCCTCAACTATGCGCTGAACTTTGCGCGCGGCGCCATCATCGGGGTCTATGACGCCGAAGATGCGCCCGAAGCGGACCAGTTGCAGCGCGTCGCCGCGCGGCTGGCCGCTGCCGGGCCGGATCTGGCCTGCGTGCAGGGGATGCTCGACTATTTCAACCCCGAAACCAACTGGCTGTCGCGCTGCTTCACCATCGAATACGCGACCTGGTTCCGGCTGCTGCTGCCGGGCAAGGAACGGCTGGGACTGGTGCTGCCGCTGGGGGGCACCACGCTGTTTTTCCGCCGTGCGGCGCTGGAACGGCTGGGGGGCTGGGACGCCCACAACGTGACCGAGGATGCCGATCTGGGCATCCGGCTGGCCCGGCACGGCTACCGGACCGAGGTGATCGCCACCACCACCTTCGAGGAAGCCAACTGCCACGCGCTGGCATGGGTGCGGCAGCGCTCGCGCTGGCTGAAAGGGTATGCGGTCACATGGATGGTCCACATGCGCGACCCGGCCGTGCTGTGGCGGCAGCTTGGCCCGTGGCGCTTTCTGGGGCTGCAGGTGCAGTTTCTGGGCACATTGATGCAGGTGCTGCTGGCGCCGGTGCTGCTGTCGTTCTGGGCGCTGTTTCTGGGACTGGGGCACCCGCTGGCAATGACCGCCCCGGACTGGGTGTTCCTGATGCTCGCGGGACTGTTCGTCGGCAGCCTGGCCGTCGATCTGGCCTGCGCCTGGCTGGCCCTGGCAGGCCCGCATCACCGCAGGCTCCGGCGCTGGCTCCCCACCCTGCCGCTGTATTTCCCGCTCGCCACGCTGGCCGCGTACAAGGCGCTCTGGGAACTGATCGTGGCGCCGCATTACTGGGACAAGACGGCGCATGGCACCTATGGCACCCATCTGGATCGCGCAATCGTTGTCACGGAATGAGCGCAGACCTGCCGGCGATCGCTCGACAGCTTCGGGGCCGCGCCCTATCCTTTCGCCCAGGCAAACCTTCGGAGGCAGGCATGGCGCATGAGATCGACGTGAATGGCACCCGCCACCGGATCGATGCGGCGGGCGACACCCCGCTGCTGTGGGTGCTGCGCGACGAGCTGAACCTGACGGGCACGAAATACGGCTGCGGCGTGGCCGCCTGCGGCGCCTGCACCGTGCTGATCGAAGGCGAAGCTGTGCGCGCCTGCACCGTCGCGCTGGCCGATATCTGGGGCCCGGTGACCACCATCGAGGGCTTCGGCGGCCCCGAGACCCTGGCGCCATTGCAGGAAGCCTGGATCCGTCATCAGGCGGCGCAATGCGGCTATTGCCAGCCCGGCCAGATCCTGCAGGCCGCCGCCCTGCTGGCCGAAAACCCCGCCCCCGACGATGCCGCCATCGACGCGGCCATGGCCGGGAACCTGTGCCGCTGCGGCACCTATCCGGCGATCCGCGCGGCGATCCATGACGCCGCCGCCACCCTTTCGGAGGCGTGATCGATGGACAGCGACAAGGCAACCGGCATGGTTTCGGGCATCCGGCGGCAGGGACGCCCCGGCAGCCGCCTGGGCCGGATCACCCGGCGCACGCTGCTGGTGGGCGCCGTGGCGCTGGGTGGCGGCGCGGCCTTCGGCATCTGGCAGGTGCGTCGCCCGGTGACGAACCCGCTGGCCCCTGACAGCGGCGCCACGCTCAACCCCTATCTGATCATCGACGGCGACGACATCACCATCATCACCCCGCGCGCCGAGATGGGTCAGGGCATCCACACCACCCTTGCCGCGCTGGTGGCCGAGGAACTCGATATCGACTGGACGCAGGTGCGCCACTGGCACGGCCCCCCCGCCCCCGCCTATTTCAACGGCGCGCTGATGCACGGGGCGATTCCCGGGGCGGAGTATGCCCGCCCCGACTGGCAGATCGCCCTTGCCGAGGTGCTGGGCGAGGCGTCCAAGGTGCTGGGCCTGCAGGTCACCGGCGGCTCCACCTCCACGGTCGATGCCTATGATCGGATGCGGCTGGCCGGCGCCGGCGCGCGCGAGGCGCTCAAGGCCGTGGCCGCCGACCGGCTGGGCGTTGATGTGGCGGCGCTGAGCACCGAAGGCGGGCATGTGATCGGCCCCGATGGAGCGCGCATCGCCTATGGCGATCTGGCCGCCGAAGCCGCAGAACGACCGGTGCCGCAGCCTGCATTGCGCGACCCGTCCGAATGGCGCCTGCTGGGCCGCGCTTTGCCGCGGCTGGACATGGTGGAAAAGGTCACCGGCACCGCCGCATTCGGAACCGACATCAAGCTGGACGGCTTGAAATGCGCCACCCTGCGGCTTTGTCCCTATCCCGGCGGCGGCATGACCGGGTTCGACCCGCAGCCCGCGCTGGCGGTGCCGGGGGTGGAGCATGTGATCGATCTGGGCGACGGGATCGGCGTGGTGGCGCGCAACACCTGGGCCGCGATGCAGGGCGCCGAGGCGCTGGAAGTGGACTGGACCCGCGGCGATGTGCCCGACAGCACCGGGGCCATGTTCGACCGCATCACGCAAGCCTTTGACGGGCGGCGCAATTCGCGCATGCGCAACGATGGCGATGTGGAACGCGGCGCCAGCGAGCATGCGCACCGGGTCACGGCCGAATACCGCGTCCCCTTCCTGCATCACATGACCATGGAGCCGATGAGCGCCACCGCGCTGATGGCGGACGGGCACCTGACGGTGTGGTGCGGGAACCAGGCGCCGCGCCTGCATGTGGACCGTGCGGCGGCGGCAGCGGGGATCGATGCGGAAAACGTGACGCTGCATACGACCTACATGGGCGGCGGTTTCGGGCGACGCGCCGAAAGCGATTTCACCCATTACGCGGCCAAGCTGGCCGCCGCCCTGCCCGGCGTGCCGATCCGGCTGACCTATTCCCGCGCGCAGGACACGGCGCATGGCTTCCTCCGCCCGGCGGCGGTGGCGCGGATGGACGCGTCGCTGTCGGGCGGGTGGCCCCTGACCCTGACCGCGCGGGTGGCCGCGCCCTCGGTCAGTCATCAGGCCATCGCGCGGATGACGGGTCGGCGCATGGGCG
>JAFIEE010000119.1 GCA_020832705.1 Paracoccaceae bacterium | reverse complement strand
CTGGTCATCACCGGCTATTCCGGCATGGACCCCTGGCTGATCCTGCCCGCCACCGTGATCCTGTTCCGCGAGGTCTTCGTTTCCGGCCTGCGCGAGTATCTCGGCGACCGCTCGGGGCTTCTGAAGGTCACCCCCCTTGCCAAGTGGAAGACCACGGCACAGATGATCGCCATCGCGGTGCTGTTCCTGGCCATGGGGCTGGAATACATCCGCGAGAACGCGCAGGCACGCGAACACGCGGCGCTGCTGGAAACCCTGGCCGACCTGGGTTCCGAAGACCTGAACCTGGTTGTGGTGGCGGAATTCGGCGGCAACATCGTCTGGAACACCGGGCTGGCGCTGATCTGGATTGCCGCAATCATGACGCTGATGACCGGCTGGGACTATTTCCGCAAGTCGCTGCCGCTTCTGAAGGACGAGGCTGGATGAAACTGGATGTGCTGTATTTCGCCTGGGTGCGCGAACGCATCGGCGAGGGGCGCGAGGTGGTCGAGACCGAAGCCGCCACCGTGGCCGATCTGGTGCGCGAACTCAGCGCGCGCGAAGAACGCTATGCGCTGGCGTTTTCCGACCTGACGGCGCTGCGCGTGGCGGTGGATCAGGAACTGACCGGCTTCGACGCGCCGATCCGGGGCGCGCGCGAGGTGGCGTTCTTTCCGCCCATGACCGGGGGCTGAGCCGGTGCGGGTGGAGGTTCAGGAAGCCCCGTTCGATTTCGGCGCCGAATGCGCGGGCTTCGCCGCCGGGCGCGAGGATACCGGCGCCGTGGTCACCTTCTGCGGGGTGGTGCGCAACGATGGCGGTCTGCAGGCGATGGAGATCGAGCATTACCCCGGCATGACCCGCGCGGCCATCGCGCAGATGGTGGAAACCGCCCGCGAGCGCTGGTCGCTGACCGATGTGCTGGTAATCCACCGTTACGGCCGGTTGCGCGCGGGCGAGCGGATCATGATGGTGGCCACCGCCGCACCGCACCGCGCGGACGCCTTCGCCGCCGCCGAATACCTGATGGATTATCTGAAATCGCGCGCCCCGTTCTGGAAGAAGGAACACGGGCAAGACGGCGCTCGCTGGGTTGCAGCCCGCACCGAGGACGAGGACGCGCTGACCCGCTGGTGATCCCGCCCTATGCGCCGACAAAGCCGGACACAGGGCGCGGTTCAGGCGACCGCGTCCACCACCAGCCCGCGGTCGCCCAGGGCATAGCGCAGGGTGTGGCCGGTTTCCGGATCGGGCGCCCACCAGTAGCTGATCCCGTCAAACCAGCGCATCAGATCCTCGCCCGTGCAGGTCGGCAGATAGGCGCACCAGACCCGCGGATCATAGAAGCGGAACAGCACCACCCGGCCATCGGGCAACATGGCCTGCATGGCCGGGCGCAGCTTGCGGCGCAGGGTCTTCAGATCGCATTCTGCCCAGCAGACAAGCCCCCAGTTCGCGTGCCAGCCTTCGCCGCGCAGGGCGGCGTGCAGGGGCGACCCCTCATCGATCAGGACCAGATGCGGCGCATAGGGCCACAGTGCGGGGTCCGGGGGGCCGCCGAACAGGCACATCGCGTCCGCCTCGTGTTCCAGAAGCGGATACAGCCGGTCGTCCTGCGCACAATCGATCAGCGCATATAGCGGCATTACGCCTTCACTTCCGATTGCTGCCTTTGCCGCCGTCCTGCGCGTCCCCTCCGGACTTGAGCTTGCACGGCTCGACGAAGGGCGCGCCGGTCTTCGAAGCAGCCTTCAGCGCCTTGCCCTGCGCCTCGGGCGCCAGCGCCGGGCTGGACGACAGTTTCTCCGGCGCGGTCAGCTTCTCGCCCGGCTTGTCATTGCCGGGATCAAAGGGCCCGCCCTGTCCGGATGCAGGCGCCGTGCCCCCGCCGCCGCCGCCGCCACCGCCGCCCCCACCGCCGCCACCCGAATTGCCGATGATGACATTCGGGCTTCCCATGACGATCTTTCCGCCATGCGCCGTGGTATCGCCCAGCCGCGCGGCCGGCAGGTAACAGATCGACACCGTGGGCGAGCCCTGCGCGATCATGTCCGGCGGGCCGACACAGGTGCACATGTCGGTCACCCGCGCCGCAGGCATGAAATTGATCAGCACGGTCGGCGCGCAGGCCGGCAGGATCGGCCCGCCCACATGCGGCACCGGTGGTGTGCCGGGTGTAACCATCGGGCAGGTATGCATGTCGCCCAGACGCGCTGCCGGTGGCATGGCCGCTCTCCCCTTGCGCTTGCGCCGCTCATCAGGCCAAAGGCTTCGATACGCCGCAGCCTAGCGACAGAAACCCAACGCAGCAATTCCTTTGTGCAGGGCAACTCGTTGCGCACCGGAAACCCGATCGGCGCCGCGCAGCCTCTGTTGCCTGAAATGAATGAAGCGCGTAGAGTTCCCCGATACCTGTTTTCGGGCTTTTTTGATGATCAGGATTTCCCAGGCCCAGATCGACACATTGCGTGCGGCACAGGAGCGTGGCTTCCGGCGCCGGGCGTGGAATCACGTCAAGAGCGAGAGCGCCGCCCTGGGCAACCCCGATGACGCGCGACTGATGGCAGCGTTCGACTTGTCCGAAGCGCATGTGCGCCACTGGGGTCTGGGCAGCGAGCAGGTCCGTATCGGGTTGCTGAAACTGGCGATCATGGAGGGTGAAAGGCCCTTCCGCGACCCGCAGTTCGCCGCCATCATGTCCGACGGCACACGCCCCGAGCGGCAGCGATTGCGCATGGCGGCAGCCTATCTTCAGGAAATCGCGCAGACCACCGCGCCTGCGCCCATGCGGAGTACCAGGCGATGAACGATACGCCCGCAAGCCCGCCGCGCAAGCCGACGCGGCCACCCCCGGCGCCACCGAAGGCGGGCAATCGCGGCGCAGGTGCAGGCAAGGGCGGTTCCGGTGCAGCTCCCCAGAAAACTGTTATCGGCTCCGGTCCTCCTCCACCCTCGGACCCCCCTCCACCACCGCCCAAACCGCCAGCGCCGCCACCCACCGGCAAGGACGAACCTGGCCTGCCGGAAAGCGCGCAAAGCGTCATCGACTATCTCGACGAGCAGCAGAAGAAGCGTGACAAAGCCTGGCAAAAACTCATCGATGCGCTGCATGACCAGGCGTTCCTGCCCGAAGCGGACAAGGACGGCTGCGCAACCTGTGGCAGCACCCCGCCCGAAACGCCGCCCTGCTGCGTCACCATGCTCGAAGTGGCATGCGGACATTCGGCGCGCGGCTTCACCCTGATCCCTCCTGACACCGACACAAACGACGAGAACGACCAGGTCATCCAGTGCGTCGCCGACAAGGCAAGCTGGCCCCCGGGTGGCGGCGCGGTCGACACGCTGAAGGTCAAGCTCAAGGGCGGCCCCTGCAACCGCGGCAAGGACGGCTATCCGTATGTCATGCTCGACGGCGAGAACCTGGGCACAGGGGGCGAAAAGAAGCTCTCAGCACCTCATGCCCATGCGTTTGCGCCCCTCAAGCTGCGCGAATTCATGCGCATCTTCTTCGTCACCGACGGAAGCTGGACCAAAAAGAGTTACAGCGGATCGGTCGTGGCTTGCGAAGGCGCCGAACCGTTCGGCTTCCGGGTGGACGTGTTCCCGAAACGCAAGTGGGAAGGCAAGGTCACCTTCAAATACGAGCCCAAGGACGAGGACGACAAGAAATCCTCGAAGCTGCCATTCGATTACGGCGGCGAGATCTCGTATCAGGACGGCCACAACAAATCCAAGGTCGAGCTGCCCAAGTTCCTCGGTGAGAAGAAGGAGGATGATGACGCGGACGGCAGCGACCCGTCCAGCGGGTTTACCGGCATCGTCGGCATGGTGATGGTATTCTACAAAGCCTTCGACATGCTGGGAAAGGAGGCCAAGGGCCCTTCGATCGTCAGCACCAAGGTCAAGTGGCCCGCTGTCGAGCTTGGCGGCGCGGCCGAACTCGTCGAGGCCGAGGGCAAATGGAATACCGAGTGGGAAGGCAAGGTCTTCTTCAATGCGGCGCCGCTCATCGGGATGGAGTTCAAGCTCGATATCCTGGGCGGGATCCTGTACCTGATCGTTTCCGGCGTTGCCAGTCCCGCTGCGGCCGAGGTTGTCCTGAGGCTCCGCGCGGTTCTTGAAGGCGACCACAAGCTGGGCAAGTACCAGCCCGCAAAGGTCAAGATGCGGATCGATCTCATCGCCTCGGGCGAGATCCGGGGGAATGTGGAATGGAAATGGAAATTCGCCACCGGCGAGACCGACAAGGACAAGAAGGGCAAGGACGAAAAGGGCGAGGAGGAAGAGGACGAGGGCGTTTCGACAAGCGGCGAAATCGTCGGTGAGATCAAGCTGCAGGTGAAGGGCGAGCTTTCCGGCGAGTTGAAGGTGCTGATCGTCTCGGTCAGCGGCGGATATCAGCTGACGGCTGAATCCGCCGTCGGTGCCAAGCTGCAGGGCAGCAGCAAGAAGGGCGGCGTCGACTGGAAGGGACAGGTCTATTTCAAGGGGCTGAGCATCAAGGGCGTTCTGTCCTACGGCGTGACGGGCAGCGTCATATCGGGCAAGAAGTGGGGCAGGTCCCTGCGCAAGCGCAAGGGCAAGAGCAAGCGCGAGATCGAGCATTTCAACATCAAGCTCATTGATGAATACCAGTGGCCGAAGAAAAAGGACAGCAATCTGGCCGAACAGGGGAGCGTGTGATGGCCGCACCGGCATTCTTCCTCGAGCTCGAGATACTCGAACGCCCCTGCGAGATCCTGTTCAACGGCGTGCCGGTGTTACGCAGTCATGACGGTTTCCGCATCGACACCCGCATTCCGATCACGCAATTCGTGGTGCAGGGTCCGAACAAGCTGGAATTCCTGTTCATCCTCGAGGATCAGGACACGCTGCCCCCCTTTCCGGGCGTGACGGCGACCTTGCTGATGCGCTCGGCGCCGGGGGCGGCGCCACAACCGGTGGCCAGGCTGGCCCGGCATGGCCCCATCCCCGAGGACACGACCGACCCCGAAGGCGCCGGGCCGACGCCGCTGGGCGAGGCCGGACCGGTCGAAATCCGGCTCGACCACGAGGACGATATCATTTCGGTCAGTCGGACCATCTCCATCAACCTGCCCATGCCAAGATGGGCCTGGGCGGATTCGGTGCCGATCCCCGAAAACGACGCCGTGCGCGAAAGCCTCACGGACTGGCATCGGTTCTTTCACGGGTTGCTGACCGAGGGACGGACCGATGCCATCGTCGCGTTGCACGCCGAAAAGGCCGGCGAACTCGCGCAGGCGTATGGAACCACGATCGACGCGATCCTGGGCGAGATCGCATTGCCGTCGATGCACGAAAACCCCGAATGGCGGCTCACGACACCGGACTGGGGCAACACGGACATCGAAACCGCTGCCAACGGCCGCCTGGTCCGGCTGTTCGACCCGGACGAGGGCAATCTGATCGTTTATCGCGACGATGCCGGGCTCTACTGGTCCTTCGAACTCTGGCTTCGGGTCGAAAACGGCCAATGGGTGATCGCGCGCTGAGCGGTGCCTTGCGCAAACCCGGCGCGCGGGTGGGCGGTGGGGCATACCGTGCCGGGGGGCCGACCCCGCGCGCAATGCACCGGGGACTCAATCGCCCCCCAGCAACCGCCCCAGCCCGCGCCCGATCTCGTCCTGCAGCCGCCGCCGTGCCGCATCCTCCAGCGATTCGCCCTCCTCGCGCTCCACGCCAAGGCGTTCCTGCAACTCGCGCTCGGCACGCGCGCGCAATTCCTCCTCGCGTCGCCGCGCCTCTTCGCGGGCCAGCTCCTCCAGCCGCGCGGCTTCCTCGCGCAGCCGCTCCTCGGCCAGTGCTTCCAGGTCAAGCCGGAAGCGCGGCGCATGCCATGGCCCCGTGATCAGCAAGGGCACCCGCAGCGCCTGCCCGGTCTCGGGGTCGCGCATCGCCTCGGGCGTGATGCGATAGTTCAGCACCCGCTCGCCGATCCCCACGGTGCCGCGCCCGGCCACGCTCAGCCGCGTTGCCTCCAGCCGCAGATCGTCATTGCGCAGCACGCCCCCGTCCATGGTGAAGCGGCCGGTCACCCGGTCATAGACGGTCCGCGCGCCCTCGCCCATGTAATTCATGTCCAGCGTGCGCAGCATCCCCGCCAGATCAAGCCCCAGGATCGCCCCCTCGCCCAGATCGATCTGCCCCTCGCCCGACAGGCTGCTCATGATCGCCTGCATGGAATTGCCGACGCCAAGGAACCGCACCTGCGCGCTGCCCGTGCCCTGCAAGCGTTCGAACCCGGCCAGATCGCGCAGCAGCGGCAGGAGGGCGACCTCCGAGGCGCGCAGATCGCCGCCCACCGACCCGCCACCGCGCCCGTTCAGCACGAACTCGCCCGCCAGCGTGCCGTCGAACAACCGCACCTCGCGCAGGTCAAAGACCGCACGGGCGTTGTCGATGCGCAGACCCAGCCGGGTCGGCCCCAGCCGCATCACCCCGGTCTCGATCGATGGGGCCGAAAGCGTGACATCCGCATCCAGCGCCCCCAGCGCCGCCAGGTTCAGCGGCGCGCGGGACCAGCCCTGCGCGCCGCCGTTTCCGACGCCAGCCCCCGCCGCCCCGGTCATGGGCCGCAGGTCCAGCGGCTCGGCGGTCAGTTGCGCGGTCAGTTGCGGCCGCATCCCGTCCAGCCGCAGGTCGGCGGCGCCGCTCAGCGCATTCGCGCCCGCCCGCAGCCGCGCCGCGCGCGCATGGATCGTCCCCGAAGCCGCGCGCGTGACCTGCCCGGTGAACCGCAGCGGCGCCACGCCGGGCGGCAGGTCCGCCGCCGACTGACCCAGAAGCGCCATCACCGGACCCAGCGCGGGCAGGTCCAGATCGACCTGCCCCTCCAGCGCCAGCGGCGTCCCGCCCGCGCGCCCGTCGAACCCGAAACCGGCGCCCGCCGCCTCGCCGCTCAGCACCACGGCGCTCACCCGCCCGTCCAGCAGCGCGCCGGGCTGGCCCGCCCGCCCCTGCACCGTAAACGGCTGGCCGTTCATGCGCCCGCTCAACCGCAGGCTTGCCTCGCGGTCCAGCCCGGGCAGCCGCAGCGCACCGCTCACCGCCTCGGCTGTGATGTCGATCCCGGTGCCCGCGTCCCGGAACCGCAGCCGCCCGTCGCTGATTTCCGCCAGATCAAGCGAAAGCGCGCGCGCGCGGCGCCCCTCGTCCGGGGCGGCATCCGGCACCGGTTCCGTCACCGCGCCCCAGGAGATCGCCCAGTTCTCGCGCCCCGCCGCATCGCGCTCCAGCAACAGATCGGGGGCCTGCAGTTCCAGCCGCCGGATCACGATATCCCCGGCCCAGAGTGCGGCCACATCGAGTCCCACGTCCATCACCTCGGCCCGCATCATGGGACCGGCATCGGACCACGCGGCATTGGCCAGCCGCACCTGCTCCATGCGCACGCCGATCAGCGGATAGATCGACGGCCGCACCGCCCCGTCGATCACCAGGTCGCGCCCGGTCTCGGCGGCGAAACGCTGCGCCACCAGCGCGGCAATGCGTTCGGTCGGAATCAGGAACAGCGCCAGCCCCGCCAGCAGCGCCAGCGACACCACAACCCCCAGCAGACGCACGAACCAGCGCATGTCCTTCCTCCGCGGCCATCTCCGGGCGCAAGCCTAGCACGCGGCCGCGTCGCGCCGGAAGCCGCTGATTCCACCGCCCGATCACGTCCCCGCGCGTCTGCCGCGCCAACCCCGGGCCGTCCCGGCCCGCTCGGCGCCATGGCGCCGGGCAGCGCCCGCGAAGGGTGCCGGGGCGGGTGGGCGGGCGGCGCCCTGAGCGGGCGCTTTCTGCGCCACCGGCCCGGCGCTGCCGCCTCAGAGCGTGATGCGACGGAACCCCTCGCGCAAGGCCTGCGACCAGGCCTCGGACATGGCCGCAAAGCCCGCATCCCCGGCCTCGATCCGGCGCTGACGGCTCACCCGGCAGGCATCGCGTTCGATCACCGCCAGATCCAGCGGCATTCCCACCGACAGGTTCGACCGCAAGGTGCTGTCCATGGACAGCAGCACCGCCTTTTCAGCCTCGGCCAGCGCCGTGTCCGGGGTGATCACCCGGTCGAGGATGGGCTTGCCATACTTGTGCTCGCCGATCTGCAGATAGGGCGTGTCCTCGGTTGCCTCGATGAAATTGCCCTCGGGATAGACCAGGAACATCCGCATCGCCCCGCCCCGGCGCTGCCCCGCCACGATGAGCGAGGCACTGGCCGCCTGCTTCATGCTGTCGAGCTTCTGCGCCACGTCCTGCCCCACCGCGTTCAGGGTGCGCCCGACGATCTCGGCCACCTGCAACATGGTCGGCGCAGCCAGGATGCTCGGGGTCTCGTCGGTCTCGGCATGGATCGCCTCGTCAAGCCGCGCCAGTGTGGTCTGCGTCACCGACAGGCTGCCTGCGGTCAGGATGGCAATCACCCGCTCGCCCGGTTCCTGAAACAGGAACATCTTGCGATAGGTGGCGATATTGTCCAGCCCGGCATTGGTGCGCGTGTCCGACAGGAGCACGATTCCCTGCCGCAACAGCAGTCCGACGCAATAGGTCATGCGCTCCGTCCCCTCATGCCCGCGCGCCCTGCGCCGACCCGCTTACTGCTGCGCAACCTCGACCGCAACCGTTACATCCATCCGCTCGCTGCCAGGACCGCGCGCGATGCCACGGATGGGGGCTGCCTCGCGCGCATCGCGCCCCGAGCCCAGCCGCACGTAATAGGCATCCGTGCACACCCCGTTCGAGGCATCGAAGCCGACCCAGCCCAGGTCCGGAACCCAGACCTCGGCCCAGGCATGCGCGGCCTCGTGCGGGGCCCCGTCTTCGGTCGCCTGCAGATAGCCCGAGACATAGCGCGCCGGCATGCCCAACGCGATGGCGGCCCCGATCAGCGCATGCGCGTGGTCCTGACACACCCCCTCGCCCAGCGCCAGCGCCTCGGCGGCGGTGGTATGCGCCTCGGTCACCCCGGGCCGATAGGCGATGGCCTCGCGGACCGCGGCGGCCAGCGCATGAGCGCGCCCCAGCGCCCCGCCCTCCCCGGCAATGGCCGCCTGTGCCAGATCACGCAAACCCACATCCGCCGCTGTCGCGGGCGTGTGCGTCAGATAGACCTCAGGGCGGATACGCTCGCGGTGCCCGCGCAGCACGCCGGTCAGGTCGGTGGTCTCGACCGTGCCCCGGACCGATACCACAACCTCGCTCACCGGTCCGACAACCGTGCAGCCCTGCACCCAGTCGCCCGCCCCGTCGCGGAAACCGCCGCCCTCGACAACCTGCGCCCCGTCATTCCCGGTGACCGCGACCGTCCAGTCGATCACCCGCTGCCCGTCAAATCGCGCCGGACTCAGCCGCTGGCTCTGGACCACCCCGCGCATGGGCTGGTCATAGCGATACACCGTGTCATGCGCGATGGTCAGGATCATCGCATGTCTCCGCTCAGGTAAGTGTCGAACACCGCGCCGCCGAGGTCCGACACATCGAGGATGAAACGGGTCAGGAACTCGTGCAGCCCCTCGTCGAAGATCTCGTCGATGGTCACTTCCGCCAGCCCCGCCAGCATCTGCCGTGCCCGAGACTGCGCACGCGTCGCCTGCCCGTAGCCGCGCGCCAGGCTGTCCAGATGATCGCACGCCCCTTGCACGCTGGTCAGCAACGACCGCGGCGACTGCCGGTTCAGGATCAGGAAATGCGCGATCTTCGCCGCCGTCACCTCGCCGCCATAGGCCCAGTGAAACGCCCGATGCGCGGACAGCGCGCGCAGCAGCGTGGTCCACTGGTAATTGTCCAGCCCCGAGCCGACAAAATCCACCCGCGGCAGCAGCACGTAGTATTTCACGTCCATGAGCCGCGCGGTGTTGTCGGCACGCTCCAGATAGTACCCGATGTTGAGGAAATCATACCCGTCGTTGCGCAATTGCGTGGCATCGATCGCCCCGCGCAGCAGCGCGCAATTGCGCAGGGTCCATTCGGTCAGGCGTGTCAGCGGCAGATCGGACCGTTCCGTGCGCTCGAGCGCCATCAACTCCTGATAGGCCGTGTTCAGGGCATCCCAGACCTGGCTGGTCAGGGCCGTGCGCACGATCCGCGCATTCTCGCGCGCCGCCGCCACGCAGGCGGCGACCGAGCCCGGATTGTCGCGGTCGAAGAACATGAAGCTCTCGACATTGCGCTGCACCGGGTCGCGGTACTTCGCCTCGAACATCGCATAGCTGCCGTTCGCCTGCAGGAGCGGCACCCATTCGCTGCGATAGCCGGAGCCGCCCGCACTGGGGATGAGCGACATGCGTTCGCCCACTTCCATCAACCGCGCCGCCGTCTCGGCCCGCTCCATGTAGCGCGCGAGCCAGAACAGGTTGGCCGCCGTCCGGCTCAGCATTGCGCGCCCCCGGCTTCATCTTGCCGCAAATACGCGCGGGGGGGTCCAGCCCCCTTGCGGGGCTGGACGGGGGCGGCCGCCCCCCGGCCCCGC
>JAFIEE010000118.1 GCA_020832705.1 Paracoccaceae bacterium | reverse complement strand
CCCCCCCCCGCCCCCCCCCCCCCGCCCCGGGCCCGGGGGGGGGGGGGGCCGGGGGCGCGGGGGGGGCGGCGGGGGCTGGGGCGCAACGGCCGGTCCTGTCGCGTCAGCGCGTGGCCAGCCGATACCCCGCGACCGTTGCCAGCACCCAGATCAGGACCGAGGCCAGCCCGTAAAGCGCCACCACTGCGGGCGCGCTGGTCCCGGCCAGCACCAGCAATTCCAGGCTGAACAGCGAAAACGTGGTGAACCCGCCGCAGAATCCCGTCAGCAGGAACGGCCGCCAGGCCGCCGGCAGGGGGCTTGCGGCCAGATAGCCGATGGCAAAGGCGCCCAGCAGGTTCGCGGGCGCCGCCCCGAACAGGAACGCATTGTCCAGCGCCGCCAGCGTGGCCAGGCTCAGCAGGTAGCGCAGCGCCGTGCCCAGCGCCCCCCCCAGCCCGATCAGCGCGAAATCGCGCAGCATCGCCTCAGCCCCCCGCGATCCGCACCACGAACACCCCCAGCCCGGCGGCCAGCGGACAGGCGGCCAGCGAGCCCAGCGCATTCGCCGCCGCCGCGCGGCGGGCGCCTGCGCGCCACAACTCTTCGGTCTGCAGCGCGAAACTGGACACGGTGGTATAGCCGCCCAGCAGCCCCAGGGCGAAAACCTCCCATTCCGGGGCCGCACCGCGCCCGATGTCGCCGCCCTGTGCCAGATGCAGCGCATACCCCGCGCCGATCAGGAACCCGCCCGAGACATTGACCGCGAAGGTTCCCCAGGCCGGGTGCGCGCGGCGGCTGACCAGCCCCGAAAGCGCGGCGCGGGCCATGCTGCCCAGTCCGCCGCCCAGCGCGATCATCAGGAAGGTGGTAAGCCCGAACCCCATGGCCCAGCCATACCCGCCGCGCTCCCGGATGCAAGGCCCCGGATGCTGGCCCCCGATGCTGGCCCCCGATGCAAGACCCGCCCGAACTTTCGGCAGCGGCTTGCCGCGCGCCTCAGCGCTGCAAGAGTGCCCGCGCCGCCTCCAGATCGCCCGGACCGGTCCCATGGCCCGCACCGGCGTGCAGGCGCATGTCCACCGCCGCGCCCAGACCGCTCAGGACCCGCGCCGTCTCGCGCACCCTTGCGGCGGGGATATGCGGGTCGCGGTCATGGCAGGCCAGCAGCACCGGCACGCCGTCCAGCCGCCCGGCCTGTTCCATCCGTTTCGGCGCATGCCCGTACAGCCCCGGCTCCGGCGCGCCCCCGGTATCGGCAGTGCCCATCAGCCCGCCCGACAGCGCGATCACCCCCCGCCAAGGGCCGCCCCGCCGCGCGGCGTATTCGAGCGCCAGGCACGCGCCCTGCGAAAACCCGGCCAGCGCAATCCGCTCGGGCGGCAGCCCCTCGGCGGTGAGCGCGCCCACCGCGCGGTCCATGGCTTCGAGCGCCGAGTCCAGCCAGGGCTGAAGCTCTGCCATCGGCGCGAGAAAGCTGACCGGCCACCAGCTATGGCCCGCCGCCTCGGGGGCGATCAGCGCTGTCCCCGGCGGCGCCACCGCCACCCCGAGCGCAAGGATATCGCCGGCCGAGGCGCCGCGCCCATGGGCCAGCACCAGCCCGCCTGTGGGCGCCCCGGCTCCCGCGCCCTGCGCCCCTGCCCGGACCAGCGCCGCCTTGGCGTGCGGCCCGCTCATGTCCGCCGCCCCCGCACATCGGGGCGCCCCTGCACATTGGGGGTGACGCCGCGCGTGCATTGGCGGTATCGTCGCGTCCGATGCTGTCGCAATGGCTCAAATCCTTCATGCCGCGCGGGCTTTACGGGCGCACCGCGCTGATCCTGATGGTGCCCATCGTGACCATTCAGGTGGTGTTGTCCATCGTTTTCATACAACGCCATTTCGACCGGGTCACCCAGCAGATGACCGCCAGCGTGGTCGCCGAACTGGGTTTCGTGACCGATCAGATCGATGCAGCGCCAGACCCGGCCACGGTGCTGACGCAGCTTGCCCCGGTGCTGGACGCGCTGGAGATCGCGGCAATCCTGCCCGCAGCACCCCCGCCCCCGCGCACCCTGCGGCGGGTCCACGATATCGCCGGGCTGAGCCTGCTCGCCACGCTGCGCGAGGGGTTGCCCGGCTTTGCCGTTGCCGACCTGCGCGACAGCGGGACGGCCGAGATCTGGATCGACACCCGCCACGGGATTCTGAACGTATCGGTGCCGCGCGGGCGCATGTCGCCATCGAACCCGCACCAGCTTCTGGTGATCGTGCTGCTGGCGGCGGTGGTGATGACCTTCATCTCGTTCCTGTTCCTGCGCAATCAGGTCCGCCCGATCCGGCGGCTGGCGCAGGTGGCGGAAGCCTTTGGCAAGGGCCAGACGCTGGCTTATGCGCCCTCCGGCGCAACCGAGGTGCGGGCCGCGGGCCAGGCCTTCCTCGACATGCGGGCGCGGATCGAACGCCAGATCGAGCAGCGGACGCTCATGCTTTCGGGCATCAGCCATGACATGCGCACGCCGCTGACGCGGATGCGGCTGACCCTGTCGATGATGGACGAGTCCGAGGACACCGAGGCGCTGCGCGCCGATATTGCCGAACTGGAGACACTGCTGGACAGCTTTCTGGACTTCGCCCGCAGTCAGTCCTCGGTCGCGGTGGAAACGCTTGATCCGCTGGAACTGGTGCGCGAGGTGGTGGCGCAGCGTGGCAAGGGGCGCGCGCGGGCGGTGATCACGCTGGAAGCGGAGACTACACCCATGGCGCCCATGGCGCTGCGGGGGCTGCTGGTGGTGCGCGCGCTGGACAACCTGATCGGCAACGCGCTGCGCTATGGCTCGGACCGGGTGACGGTGGGGGTGGTGCAGGGCGGCGACGCGCTGCGCATAACGGTCGAGGACAGCGGCCCCGGCATCCCGCCCGAGCAGCGCGAGGACGCCCGCCGCCCCTTCGTCCGGCTGGACGCGGCGCGCAATCAGGACCGCGGCGGCGGGGTCGGGCTGGGCCTGGCCATCGCCGAGGACGCCATGCACCAGCACGGCGGTCGGCTGGAGCTGGACGAAAGCCCGCGTTTCGGCGGGTTGCGCGCATGTCTGGTGCTGCCACGCTGAGGCCGGGGCGCATGACACAGGATTGCGCGCGTCCATCGGCAGGGGCTCAAGGCTTGTATTCGGCACTGCAGACAAATTCACTGGAGCCACCCCGCCGCCCCGGAGCGCTTTCGCCAGCGAAGCGTGACGGGTTCAGTGCCGGTCAGAGGGGCAACATCGAATCTGCGGATCAGTGCCCGCGAACCCTGTCGCTGAAGCGATAACGGATTTCGAAATCCGCATCACTTATTGTTCCATAATTGAAATACGAATCTACAGTGGATCGCCACCTTGCACGCACGATATTGGTGACCCCCAACTGCACTTCACCATTCAGATAGGATTTCACGCCTTCCTTGGTGGAATCCCTCAGCAAGCCGATAAGGTCATTAAAACCCCTGATATTGGCACTTGCAGGGTGCGTCCCTTTCCACAGCGTTCCAAGGAACCTTATTCCCGCGCTTGCCAGGATCATTTCCCTGCTCAGGTCCAGGGCCCATATGGTAATTCGCGGAGTTATTTGTTCACGTCTTGCCTCAACGCGAAAAATGTCCTTCAGCAGCTTCTTCGTGAAATCGACCAGATCTCGCTCGTTCAGCGTTGGCATGTGGACGCCCTCCTCAATTCAATTGACACTCCCCAGGTACTCTGCCGTCAGACGCCAGGATCGCCTCAACCGACACGCCCCGGAGGGCCTGCCGCCTGATGCCAGAATCGCAGGATTCTGCCAGTTGAACAAGTTTTTTCGCCTCGCGCGATTTCTGCGGTCGTGCCAACGGCTGGAAGCAGGCGCATCCGACCGGGAATCCGCAGCCTCCGTGCCCGGCAGAATCTCCTTTCAGCCGGCCGGACGAACCTGTCCTGCCTGTGTCGTGGCGTTTGCGGCGGGATCGCGCTCATGCATATGCCGGAAGCGCCCGAGGACCGTAATGACGGCCACTTCCGCCAGATTAATGGGTGTGGCGCAGGCGTGACGAACCTGCCCCAAAGTCTTTCTGTCCCTGCCTGCGAAAGGCGCGCGCCATCAAACTACGGGATCAAACATCCCTGAAACAACAGCTCCAATCCACCGCGTTCATCCACTCCGAAAAGTGCGGAGCACCTGCGGGTCTGCCATACTTACGTCGGCGATTCCTCCGAAACCGAAAGAAACAGGGGAGATATGCAGGGAAACGGATTTCGGGCCGTCATTGCCGGATGTGGCGTGGCGCGGGCACCGCTCGGCGAGGTCGTGCGGGCCGGCGTTGCGCCGAAGCCTCGACTGTCACACCACTGTCACAGTATCGGGGTATCGAAAGCCAACGAAAAGGGGCGCCAATCATGAAACCGCATACGTTGTCATCGTTTGACCGCGATCTCGAGGAAATCCGGCTGTCCGTGCTCACCATGGGCGGCATGGTGGAGGCGGCGATCCTCGATGCCTCGCAAGCGCTGGAAGCGCGCGATACGGAACTGGCAGCGCAGGTCGTGCAGGGCGACGGCCAGATCGACGCCGCCGAGGAAGAGATCAACGCCCGCGTCGTGCGCCTGCTGGCGCTGCGCCAGCCGCAGGCCGACGATCTGCGCGCGGCGGTGGCGGTGATGAAGATGGCTGGCGAACTGGAGCGGCTGGGCGATTATGCCAAGAACATGGCCCGCCGGGTGCCGGTGCTGATCGCGGCGCCGACGATCGAGGGCGCGGCCGGGGCGCTGCGGCGGCAGGCGCGGCTGGTAGGGCAGATGCTCAAGGACATGCTCGATGCCTTTGCGCGCATGGATGCCGACCGCGCGCGCGAGGTCATCACCCGCGATGTCGAGGTTGATGACATGACCAACGCGCTGTTCCGCGAATTCATCACCCACATGATGGAAGACCCGCGCAACATCACGCCCTGCCTGCATTACGTCTTCATTGCCAAGAACATCGAGCGGATGGGCGATCTGGTCACCCATGGCGCCGAGCATGTGATCTTCGTGGCCGAGGGGCGCCTGGCCGGGGAGCGCCAGAAGGGCCATTCCACGGCGACAATCAAGGCGCCCGGAGAGTGACGCTGATGACCGGGACCACCGCGCCGCTGGTGCTGATCGTCGATGACGAGCCGGCGCAACTGACGCTCCTGCGTCACAACCTGACCGCCGCCGGGTTCCGCGTGGCCACGGCGCAGGACGGCGAGGAAGCGGTGCTTGCGGTCGCCGAACAGGGTCCGGACGTGGTGCTGCTGGACTGGATGCTGCCGCGGCTTTCAGGGCTGGAAGCCTGCCGCCGGATCAAGGCCACGCCCGAGGGGCGGGCGACGGCGGTGATCATGGTCTCGGCCCGCTCGGAAGAACGCGACCGGGTGCGCGGACTGGACACCGGCGCCGACGATTACATCACCAAGCCCTATTCGGTGGCCGAACTGGTCGCCCGGGTGCGTGCCAACCTGCGCCGGGTGCGCCCCGTGAGCGTCGGGCAGGTGCTGGAACATGGCGATATCCGGCTGGATGCCGAAGCGCACCGCGTCAGCCGCGATGGCACGCCCCTGCACCTGGGCCCCACCGAATTCCGCCTGCTGGCGGCGATGATGGAGCGCCCCGGCAAGGTCTGGACCCGCGAGGCGCTGCTGGACCGGGTCTGGGGGCGCGAGGTCTATATCGACACCCGCACCGTGGATGTGCATGTCGGTCGTCTGCGCAAGGCGCTGTGCGCCCGGGGCGGGGCCGATCCCATCCGAACCGTGCGCGGCGCCGGTTACGCCATGGGCTGATCCCGTGCCGGTCTGATTGCTCCGCGGCTGCGGGGTTTGTCCGGTCATCCGTCCGCGCCCGCGCGCAAGCGCCCAGCCCGCAGGGCTGATCCCAGCGCCGCGACAATGGCATCCAGCCCCACGGTCAGCGCCGCCGGACCCGGTTGCAGGATCAGCGGCGACTTGATCTCGGTGATCCGCCCGTCCCGCACGGCGGGAATACCCTCCCACCCCGGGCGCGCGATGATCTTCTCGGGGCGGACCTTCTTGCCGCACCAGGACGCCAGGATCACGTCCGGCGCCGCAGCGATCACCTGTTCCGATGTCACGATCCGGTCGCGGGCGGCGTCCTTGCGGGCCAGTTCGGGGAAGGCCTCGCGCCCGCCCGCGATCTCGATCAGTTCCGACACCCAGCGGATGCCCGAGATCATGGGATCGTCCCATTCCTCGAAATAGACCAGCGGGCGGGCCCCGTTGCGGCGCGCGGCGATCCGGTCCATCCGCTGCGTGTAGTGGTCCACCAGCCGCGCCGCCTGCCGGCCCTTGCCGACCATGGTGCCCAGATGGCGGATCATGGCGAAGATACCGGCGATATCGCGCTGGTTATAGGCCATGACGGCCACCCCGCGCCGGATCAGCTCGGCGGCGATCTCGGCCTGCAGGTCCGAAAACGTCAGCACCAGATCGGGTTCCAGCGCCATGATCTTTGCGATGTCGGCGCTGGTGAAGGCCCCGACACGGGGCTTTTCCCGCCGGACCCTTTGCGGGCGCACGGCATAGCCGGTGACGCCCACGATCAGATCCTCGGCGCCCAGCAGGTAGAGCGTTTCGACCGTCTCCTCGGTCAGGCAGACGATCCGCTCGGGCGGGAAGCGGCGCATGGGGTCAGGGTTCCGCGCGGCGCGCGCGGGCCCCGCCGCGGCGGCGTCGCGCGGGCAGCGACAGGTCCAGCGGCACCGGCGGCATCCGGGTCGATTCCACCAGCAGGTCGCAGAAGGCCGCGATCGCAGGCGCCCCCCGGCGGAACGGCGCGGCCATGGCATGGGCATGCATGGCCGCCTTGCGGTAATCGGCCTGTCCCGGCAGGCCGCCAAGCCATTGCATGTAGCCCATCCGGGCCAGTTCCAGCGCCCGCGCCCGTGGCATCGGCCCGGTGTTCAGTTGAGCAATCGTACGTTCCAGCAGCATCGCGCCCTCCGCGCAGATCCGGCGGGGGGAGCGGGAAATGACGATGTCGGCAGCCGGTCGCGGCCCATCTCGGTCTCTCCTGCCCAAGGCACCCCGCCCGGGTTCAAGTGACAGCGACGCGCGGGATGCGCGCCGGTGATGGCAGGTCTCCTGACTTGCGGCTTGGCGCTTCCCCGGACCTTCCCGGGCCGTTCGGCCCAGTGGCGTTTTCCGGGGTCGCTCGCCGCCTACAGTTGCGGGGGCAGTCGCGGCATTGGGCATGAGCCCGCACCGTGTTCCCTTTTCACCCGGCCTTGTGGGTCGGGCACCATCGCGCGCAGGGTTCCACACCCGCACGCGCAAGTCAACGCAAGCCTGCACCCTGGCGGGGCGCCATGCCGCACTGGACGCAGCCCGGGATGTGCCCGAATATGCGCCCGGTTTCCGGATGCCCATGACATCGAGGCCCGACATGATCGCCCCCGCCGCCGCCCCCGCCGCTCTGCGCCTGTCCGACGCCGCCGCCGTGCTGACCCTGGCGGCGGTCGGGGCGGCGCTGCTGCTGCCCGCGCCCTATGCCGCCGTCCCCGATCACCTGCGCCCCGGGGCCTGGGGGCAGGACACGCTTTCGGCGCCGGCCGCTCTGGCGCTCCTGGCGGTGAATGCGCGGCTGCGGCTGGGCTGGGCGAAGGGCTGGCTGATCTGGGCGGGGTTGGTGGGGTATCTGTTCTATGCCTATGCGCTCTACAGCTTCGACGGGGTGCTGAACCCGGCCTATCCGCTCTATCTGGCGATCCTGGCGGTGGCGCTTCTGGCGCTGGTGCTGTTCCTGCGCGCGGTCGACCCTGCGCGGCTGCAGGTGGCCGCGCGCCCGCCGCCGCGCCGCGCGGTGGCGGTGCTCTTCGCCTTGCTGGTGGCGCTGTTCACTGCGCTGTGGCTGTCGCAACTTCTGCCCGCCATGGCCGCGCGCCGGCCCCTGCCCGGACAGACCATCTTTGTGCTGGACCTGGCCATCGCGCTGCCGCTGACGGCTCTGACGGCCGCGCTGCTTTGGCGCGGGCATCCGGTCGGGGACCTGCTGGCGATCCCGGTGCTGATGAAGGTCGCGGTGCTGGGCGTGGCGGTGTTTCTGGGCACGGTCTATGCCTGGGCGCTGTTCGGGGGGCCGTTCATGCCCTTTGAGCTGGCGCTGTACGCGCTCATGGGGTTCGGCCCGGCGCTGCTGATCTGGCCGGTCTGGCGCGGGCTGGACGTGGCCGGGGCAGGCTGAGCCATGCGCCGCGCCGTGGTGTGGCTGCTGCTGGCCCTCGGCCTCGGGCTGGGATGGAAGGCGCTGCCGGGCCGGACCCCCGCCCTGAGCGGCCCCGATCCGGTTGCGGTGCTGGAACCGGTGCAGATCGGCGGGATGACGCAATGGCTGCTGATCCGGGGGCAGGACCGCAGCGCGCCGGTGCTGTTGTGGCTGCATGGCGGCCCCGGGGCGGCACAGATGCCGCTTGCGCATGCCACCACCCGGGCGCTGGAGCGTGATTTCATAGTGGTTCACTGGGACCAGCGCGGCGCGGGCCGGTCGAACCCGCGCGGCTTCGATGCCGATACGATGACGCTGGAGCGGTTCGTGCAGGACGCGCATGACGTCACGCGCCACCTGCAGGCGCGGCTGGATGCCGACCGCATCTTTGTGTTGGGCCATTCCTGGGGCAGCATGCTGGGCACAAGGCTTGTGGCGCGCTGGCCCGGGGATTACGCAGGCTACATCGGGGTCGGCCAGCAGGTCAGCACCGCGCGCGGGATCGATGTGACGCTGGCCCGGCTGGCGCCGATGATCCGGCTGGGCGGCCGGGTCGATCATATGCGCTGGCTGGCCGGGACGGACGCGGCGGCGCTGATGGAACACGCCGGCTATGTCGAACTGATGGGCATGCTCGATGCCTATGGCGGCGGGATGAACGTGCCCGGGTGGCGGCTGGCCGCGATGGTGCTGCGCGCGCCGGAATACAGTCTGGGTGATCTGTGGCGCTGGCTGGACGGCGCGCGGCGGGGCAGCGGGCCGATGTGGCCCGAGTATCGCGCCCGCGACCTGATCGCCGAGGTGCCGGAGATGCCGGTGCCGATGCTGCTGATCTCGGGCGGGCAGGACCTGAACACACCGGTCGAACTGGCCGCTGCGTGGTTCGAGGCGGTCGCCGCACCGCGCGGCAAGCGGCACGCGGTGTTCGAGCGGTCCGGCCACGCGCCCTTCCTGACCGAACCCGAGCGGTTTGCCCGGACCCTGCGCGATTTCGTGGCGGGGGCCGGGGCGGGGGCCGGGGCGGACTGAGCGCGGCGCGCCCATGCCGGGGAAAATGCAGGCCCGACACCGGGTGGCCCGTCACCGGGTGGCCTGTCACCGGGTGGCCTGCCACCGGGTGGCCTGTCACGCAGCGGGTGCGGTGCTACGTGGGGAAGGGACCTACGCGGCGCGGCGGCGCGTGGAGGGCAGAGCGGGGGGCGGGAATGGGGCTGGCGTTCGCGGATCGGTGGATATGGGACAGCTGGTACGCGCATGATGGCGTGCGCTGGCATGCGTTCTTCCTGCAGGCCGAGAAGGCGCTGATCAACCCGGACCTGCGGCACTGGAACGTGACACAGGGCCATGCGGTGAGCGATGATCTGGTCCACTGGACCCCGCTGGGCACCTGCTTCGCGCCGACCCCCGGCCCGGCCTGGGATGATTTCACCACCTGGACCGGGTCCGTGGTGCGCGATGCCGCAGGCGGGTGGCATCTGTTCTACACCGGCACCGCGCGGGCCGAGGAAGGACTCTATCAGCGTATCGGGCACGCGGTCTCGGACGATCTGCACCACTGGCGGCGGGTGGGTGACGGGCTGTGCCTGGACCTGACCGGGCCGCATGCGCGTGCTTACGAGACCGACCACGCGCGCGGCATCTGGCATGACCGCGCCATGCGCGACCCCTGGGTGATGCGCGACCCCGAGGGCGAGGGCTGGCTGATGTTCTTCACCGCCCGCGCGGCGGGGGTCACCGAGCCCAACGCCGGCGGCGCGATCGGGCTGGCGCGTTCGCCCGACCTGATGCGCTGGACGCTGCAGCCGCCGGTGTTTGTTGGCGGGTATGGGCAACTGGAAGTGCCGCAGGTGTTCACGGCGGGTGGGCGCTGGTATGGGCTGTTCTGCACCATGGCGGCGCATTTTTCGCGCGCCGAGGCAACGCGCATCCCCGGCGGCCCGGTCAGCGGCACGCATTACCTGATGGCCGACCATCCGCGCGGGCCGTGGCGGATCGCGCCGGGCCGTTTCCTGGACGGTGCCTTGCCCTGCCGCCGCTACGCCGGGCGTGTGGTGGAGACCGGGGCGGGGCTGCAGCTCATGGGATTTGCCGATCAGGGGCCGGACGGGCGGTTCCGGGGCGTGCTGATGGACCCGGCGCCGGTGGCGGTGCAGCCCGATGGCCGCCTGTCCCTCGCGCCCGGTGCCGCAGTGCCGGACTGACGCTCCGTCCCGAAGGGGCGCGCCAGTGAATAGGGGCGCTCCCGCCCCCTGCACCGCCGCAGGTTCCCTGCGACGGCACAGGCGTTGGGGGG
>JAFIEE010000117.1 GCA_020832705.1 Paracoccaceae bacterium | reverse complement strand
ACGCCCCGAGGGCGCTTCCATGCGCGGCTCAGGGTCTGCGCGTGCCCTCAGTCGACGGCGCGCGCTGTTTGTCGCGCCGCGCGGCGTTTCTGGCCGTCAGGCGCCTGTCACGTTTCCGCCGCCTCCTCGCTGCGGTCGCGCCTGCCGGTCAGCCACAGGCCCAGACCGGCCATGGTCCAGCCCAGCAGAACCAGACCCGCAAGCCCCGCAGCGAAGGCCGCAAAGGCCTGCTGGATCGGCGCCCCGCCGGGCAGGGGCAGCGCCGCCACCGGGCCCCACAGATCGCCGCGCAGCATCACATGGCCCATGCTGGCCGCAAACCAGGCCACCACCGTCACCGCCACCATCATCGGCACCGCCAGCAGCCCGCGTGCCCGGCGCGGCAGTTGCAACGTCCGGCGCAGAGACTGCGCCTGCCGGCCCAGGTCATGGCCCACCGCCAGCAGCGCGGGCACCACCAGCAGCACCAGCACCATGCCGAAGCCCAGCCCATAGACCAGCGTGATCACCGTGGGCTTCAGGAACTCGGCCTGCGTGGAGCGTTCGAACATCAGCGGCGACAGGCCCAGCACCGTGGTCAGTGTGGTCAGCAGCACCGGGCGCAGACGGTCGCAGGCCGCATCGACGATGGAGGGGATCAGCCCGCGATCCTGCGCATACTGGTCCACCGTGGTCACCAGCACGATGGAATCGTTGATGATGATCCCCGCCATGCCGATCAGCCCGATTATGGAGAAGATCGTCAGCGCAATGTCCCATTGCATGTGCCCGTAGAAGGCGCCGATCAGCCCGAAGGGAATCACCGCCATCACCACCAGCGGCCGCAGCCAGTTCGAGAACACCCAGGCCAGCGTCAGATAGATCAGCAGCAGGCAAAGGATCAGCCCGAACATCGCATCGGACATGAAGGCGGCTTCATCATCCGCCTGCCCGGAAAGCCGTGTCTCGATGCCGAAATCGGACTCGAGGTCGGGCAGGATGGACTCGCGCAGCTCGCGGGTGATCTCGCGTGCGCGGGCGGGGTCATCCTCGGACAGCTCTCCGCTGACGGTCACCACCCGGACGCCGTTCTCGCGCAGGATGGTGGAAAAGCCCTGCCGGCTTTCCACGCTGACGATATCGGCCAGCGGCACATACTGCCCCGAAGACGCGCGCATCAGCATGCTGTCCAGGAAATCCGCCGTGCGGTCGGCCTCGGGCAGTTCCACGCGGATGGCGCCGGTGCGCAGCCCGTCGGGGAAGGTCGCGGCCTCGATCCCGCCCAGCCGGTGGCGCAGCACGCGGGCGAGCCCGTCCTCGGTGAAGCCCAGCGCCTGACCCTGGGGCATCAGCCGCAGGATCAGTTCTTCCTTGTCATAGGGCAGGCTGTCCTCCAGCCCCGTGATCTCGGCGAAGGGGGCAAGCCGCGCCTGCAGGGCCTCGGCCGCGTCCTTCAGCCGCGCCGACGAGGCGCCGGAAAGGTCCACCGACAGGTTGTCCCCGCCCGGACCCTGCCCCCAGCTCCGGAAGCTGAATTCCTCGAGTCGCGGGTGACGGCGCACCTCGTCCTGTAGCAGCGAAGCGAATTCGAAGGCCGAGAACGGGCGCGCATCCGCGTCCACCAGTTCTATGGAAATGGCGCCAAGCTGGAACGGCTCGCGCTCTTCGGCGACGGCCAGCGGGCGGCCCGAGTTGCCGCCGATTTCAGCCAGCGCATACAGCAGCGGGTTCACGCCATGCTCGGCTTCCAGCCGGTCGACCACCGCGTCGGTGGCGCGCTGCAGTTCACGCAGCATGGCCAGCGAATCTTCGCGCGTGGCGGCGCTGGTCATGGCGAAATTGCCGGTGATCGACCCGGTTTCCGGCGGCGTGAAGAAGCGGAACGGCAGATCGCCCCGGATCAGGTTGCCGCCCTGGATGGCCAGCAGCGCCACCAGCCCCGCCAGCACCGGATAGCGCGCCGTGATGACAAGGTTCATGAACGGGCGGAACAGGGTTTCCCGCACCCGGCGGAAGCCCTTGTTCACCTGCCGCGAGGGCCAGTCATACCAGCGTTCCTTCGCGCCGCTGGCGATGGCGTGATACATGTGGTTGGGCAGGATCAGGAAGCATTCGACCAGCGAGGCGATCAGCACCGCGATTACCGTGAACGGAATGTCCGCAATCAGCGTGCCGAACCGCCCGCCGATCAGGATCAGCGCGCCAAAGGCCAGGATCGTGGTGACTGAGGCGGCGAAGACGGGTTGCGCCATGCGGGTGGCAGCGTTTTCGGCGGCCTCGGCTGGGCTTTCGCCCAGTTCGCGCGCGCGCCAGTCGGCGTGTTCGCCCACCACGATGGCATCGTCCACCACGATCCCCAGCGTGATGATCAGCGCAAAGAGCGAGATCATGTTGAAGCTCAGCCCGATGGCCCACATGAAGGCCACCGCCGCCAGCATGGCCACCGGGATCCCCACCGACACCCAGAAAGCGGTGCGTGCGTTGAGGAACAGGAACAGCAGCAGCACCACCAGCCCCAGCCCCATCAGCCCGTTCTTGACCAGCAGTTGCAACCGGCCCGAGATCAGTTCGGCGCGCGCGCTGACCAGATCGATCGAGGTCCCCTGCGGCAGGTTCAGCACCATATCGTCGGCGACGCGCTGCACCTTGTTCTGGATGTCGATGGCATCGCCGCGTTCGGAGCGGTCCACGCGCACGGCAATCGCCGGGTTCTCGCCGACGAAATAGGCGCGGTTGCGGTCCACGGCGCCTGCGGTGACGGTGGCGATATCGCCGACGGTCAGTTGCGTGCCGTCGGTGCGCGCGCGGATCGGCAGCGCGGCGATATCCTCGGCGCTGCGGCGCTCGGCGCCCGCCCGCACCCGCGCCGCGCCCGAGGCGATCTCGCCGGTGGGGTCGGTGGAGACGGCGGCCCCGATGGCCTGCGCGATATCGGCCATGGAGATGTCATGCTGGATCAGATTGCGGGTCGGCACCTCGACCATGATCTCGGGCGAGGCCACGCCCTGGATCGTGGTGCGGGTGATCCCTTCGGCGAACAGCCGCGCGGTGAATTCATCGGCGAAACGGGCCAGTTGCTCCACCGCCACGGGGCCGGTGATGACCACATTTGTCACCCGGTCGGCCCAGTTGGACCGGCGCAGGCGCGGCTCGTCCACGTCATCGGGCAGGTTGGAAACCGAATCCACCGCGTCCTGCACATCCGACGTGGCGCGCGACATGTCCCAGCCGGTTTCGAACTCCATGCGGAAGCTGGCCGATCCTTCGCGCGCGCGCGCCTCGACCCGTGTGACGCCCTCGACTGCCTGCAGCGTGGGGCCCATGATCTGGACGATGGCGGCGTCCACGTCCTCGGCCCCGGCGCCCGACCAGCCGACCGAGACATTCACGCTGTCCACCACCACATCGGGGAAGAACTGCGCGCGCATGTTGGGAATCGCCGCAAGACCCGCAGCGAGCATCAGCACCAGCAGCAGGTTCGCCGCGGTGCGGTGCCGGGTGAAATAGCGGAAGATGCCCAGCGCGGTGACCTGAAGGCGCCTGCGGGTGGCCTGGGTGACGGGTGCCATGGATCAGCCCCCGCGCGGCCCGGCTTCAAGCCGTTCCAGCGTCTGCGCGGGCACCTCGTCCTGCTCCAGTTGGGCGATCAGCCGGGCGCGGACCTGTTCCGGCATCTGCGTGTTGCTTTCGACCCGGGCGATCAGTTCGGCACGGCGTTCCGGGTCCAGTCGCACCATCTCGGGGGTTTCGAAGCCGCCGGCCCCCGCGTCGGCGCCGTCGGCGGACTGCGGATTGACCAGGATTCCGGCGCCCAGCGTGGGCCCGGTTTCGCGCACCACGTTGCGCCCGGTCAGTTCGGCGCTGGCGCGGACGATCACATCGTCGCCCTGACGGCGCAGCACATCGACCGGGTGCGCTTCCAGCCGGTTGTCGTCATTCACCACCATCACCCGGCTTGCGGCATCCACGGCCGATGCGGGCAGCAGCGCCACGCCCTGCAATGCGGGTTCTTCGGTGCGCACGGTGACGAAATCGCCGGGGCGGAACCCGCGCGGTGCCTCGATGGTGGCGAAGAGCAGCCGCCCGGACTGCCCGTCGCTGGTGCCCGCGCTCACACGGGTCAGCCGCGCGGGGCTGGCAATCTCCATCCCCGAAAGCTCAAGCGACACCTGTGCCGCGGCGTCGATCAACTCTCCATCGGGATCAAGCAGCCGCAGATACTGCGCGGTCGAAATGCGAAAGGCGACTTCCAGCGCATCGGGGTCGATCACCCGGCCCAGACGTTCGTTGGCGCTGACCAGCCCACCCTCGACGACCGCGACATCGCTCAGGATGCCCGAGAAACCGGCGTAAAGCTCGGTGTCCTGCAACCGGCGCTCGGCTTCGGCCACGGTGATCTGCTGGCGGTCGCGTGCGGTTTCGGCCTGATCGCGGCGGGCTTCGGCCTGCGCCATGGCCTGCCGGCGCGACACCAGCGCCTGCCGGGACGAGGCCAGCGCAAGTTCGGCTTCCTCGATCTGCGCTTCGGTGCCGACCCCGCGCTCGGCCAGGTCGCGGCGGCGCTCAAGGGCGCGCGCGCGCAAATCGGATTGCGCCTCGGCGGCGGCCACGTCCTCGGCGGCCAGATCCAGCGCGCGGGTGGCCTCGCGCAGTTCGGCCTCGGCGCGGGCCATGTCCGACAAGGCCAGATCCCGCGCCGTCCGCGCATCTGCCGGGTCCAGACGCAGCAGCAACTGGCCCTCTTCGACGCGCGCGCCGTCCTCGAACCCGTCTGCCAGTTCGATCACGCGGCCACTGCCGGGCGCGCGCAACTCCAGCGACCGGCGCGCGCGCACCTCGCCAAAGGCCGACAGGATCGGCGTCACCTCGCCGGGCTGGAAGGGCATGACCTGCACGGAAAAGGCGCGCTCGCGGGCGGTGCCGGGCCGATCGGCCTGCGCCGCGCGCTCCTGCACCGAAGCCACGGTCACATACCCGGCATAGGCCAGCAGCCCGAAGGTCAATGCCGTCAGGAACAGCGCCAACAGGCTGCGGGTCAGAAAGCGCATGAAATGATCCTGTCAAATACGCCAAAGGTGAAGGTGATACGCATGTCCGAACGGATCGGTTCAGTTCTGATAACGCAGTCCTGGGCTATTTCCGTCGCAAATGCTCGTCCAGACGTGGAAATATCTCGACAAAGTTACAGGGGCGGTGGCGATAATCGAACTGCCTGCCCAGAATTTCATCCCAGGCATCGCGGCACGCCCCGGGCGAGCCGGGCAGCGCGAAGAGATAGGTGCCATTCGCCACGCCCGCGCAGGCGCGTGACTGCACTGCCGAGGTGCCGATCTTCTGCATGGAGACGATGGTGAAGACGGTACCGAAGGCCTCGATCTCCTTCTCGTAGACATCGCGATGCGCCTCGACCGTGACATCGCGGCCCGTCAGGCCGGTGCCGCCGGTGGTCAGCACCGCGTCGATGCCGGGGTCCGCGCACCAGTCGCGCAGGCGCGCGGCGATCTCGGCGCGCTCGTCGCGGACGATGGCGCGCGCGGCCAGCACATGGCCCGCGCCCTCGATCCGCCCGGCCAGCGTGTCGCCGGACCTGTCGGTGCCCGGGTCGCGGGTGTCGGACACGGTCAGCACCGCAAAGCGCACCGGGATGAAGTCCTTGCTTTCGTCGATCCGGCTCATGGCAATTCCCTCATGCGGGCCTGCAGCGACAGAAGGTCGGCCCAGGCGTGGCGTTTGGCGGCGGGCGTGCGCAGCAGATAGGCGGGGTGCAGCATCGGGAGGCAGGGCCGCCCCATCAGCGTGCGCCACTGCCCGCGCAGGCGGGTGATCCCTTCGCGCGTGTCCAGCAGCGCGCCGGTGGAAATCCGGCCCATGAGCACCAGCACCTGCGGGTCGGCCAGTTCGATGTGACGCTCCACGAAGGGGCGCATCATGGCCAGTTCCTGCGCGCTGGGGTCACGGTTGCCCGGCGGGTTCCATGGCAGCATGTTGGTGATGTAGAGCGCGCGGGCGGGGTCCGGCGTATCGCGCCCCATGCCGATGGCGGCGAACATGCGGTCCAGCAACTGCCCGGCCCGGCCGACGAAGGGCTTGCCCTGGCGGTCCTCCTCGCGGCCCGGGGCCTCGCCGACGATCATCAGCCGCGCGGCGGGCTGGCCATCGCTGAAGACCAGGTTGCGCGCGCCCTTCTTCAACTCGCAATGCTCGAAGGCGGCCATCGCGGCGCGCAGGGCGTCCAGGTCGGCGGCAGCGCTGGCTGCCGCGCGCGCCACGGCAACCGGATCGGCGGCGGGATCCGGCGGGGGGGCTGCGGCTTGCGCGGCGGGGCGCGCCGCCGATCGCCTTGGCGCGGGGCTGGCACGGGTTTTCCAGGGTGCTTCGGCAGGCACGGCATAGCTGTCGGACGGGGCATCGCCGATGCATTCGGTCGCGCCCAGTTCGATCTGCCATTCTAGGGCCGCGCGCGCGGCGTGCCAGTCCAGGTTTTCCTGCATTGTTCATAGGTAGGGGGCGGGGCGGTTCGCGTAAAGCGCGGATCGTGACGGATGCGACCTTTGCGTGCCGGGTTGCTGCGGGCCGCACCGGGGCCTAGGTTCTGCACCGAGCAAGGAGGTTCCGAATGTCCGATCCGATCGATCTTTACTACTGGCCCACGCCCAACGGCTGGAAGATCACCATCGCGCTGGAAGAGATGGGCCTGCCCTACAGGGTGCATCTGATCAACATCGGCGCGGGGGACCAGTTCGCGCCCGATTTCCTGAAGATCGCGCCCAACAACCGGATGCCCGCCATCACCGACCCCGATGGCCCGGACGGCGCGCCGGTCTCGATCTTCGAATCCGGCGCGATCCTGCAATATCTGGCGCGCAAGACCGGGCAGTTCGGCGGCCCGACCGAACGCGACCGTATAGCCGTGGACCAGTGGTTGATGTGGCAGATGGGCGGGGTGGGGCCGATGGCGGGCCAGGCGCATCATTTCCTGAAATACGCCCCCGCGCTGGAGCCACCGCAGGACCTGCCCTATGCCAAGGACCGCTACCGCAACGAGGTGGCGCGGCTTTATGGCGTGCTGGACCGGCAACTGGCGGGTAACCGCTACGTTGCGGGTGATTTCTATTCCATCGCCGACATGGCGATCTGGCCCTGGGCCTGCCTGTGGGAGGGTCAGGCGCAAACGCTGGAGGACAAGCCGCACATGCAGCGCTGGCTTGACGAGGTGGGCGCGCGCGAAGCCGTCCAGCGCGGGCGTGCGGTGGCCGCGGACCAGCGCCAGAACGTGCAGGACGACCGCAAGGCGCAGGAGGTGCTGTTCGGCAAGCGTTGAAGCGCCGCAGCCGTCCGGAACGGGAAGGACCGCGCGATCTGCAACGTTCCGGACCCGGATGACGCTGCGCCCGGCATGGGGCGGCATGGGGCGGCATGCCGGGCGGGAACGCGCGGGGCGTGCAGCGCTAGTCGATGCAGGTGGTGCCGCGCTGGCACGCCAGGAAGATGCCGCTCATGCCACCGGCATCATTGCCGAAACTGAAGCTGCCCGCCGCTTCCTCCGCCCGCGGGCCGTAGAATGCGCCGTCGATCTCGCCCCAGGCACGCGCATCCGCGAAGGTGATGCGCGATGCATCGGTGGTGGCGAAGCCCGCGGTTGCGCGATCAAGCGCCAGATCGTTGAAGACGACGCTGATCTCGGGCCCGGCGCCGTCATTGAGGGCGCCATCCATGGTTCCCGAGACAACGGCGGTGTCGAAGTTTGCGAAGATCATGACATCGCCGGTGGCGATCCCGCCCGTGTCGCCGAACCCGGCCCCGGCCACGAATTGCCCGTCGAACTGGCGGCTTCCGTCGGGCAGCCGCACGCGGTGCGTGTCTGCGGACGGGTTGGCGCCGTGCACATGGTGGGTGTTGTTGTAGGTGGTGCCGTTGTTGTGGTGCTGGACCGCGAACGTGCCGACATAGGCAAACCTGCCGCTCAAGCGATGCTGCAGGCTGCCCGTCCCGGTTGCTCCGACCCCACCGGCGTTGACATGACAACTCAGGCCCGCGCTGTCCTCGCACAGGATGACCATTCCGGCCATCGGCCCTTCGGTCATCTCCAGCCGGACTTGCCCATCCGGCGCGCTGTAGAGCCGCGCCACGGCATCCGGCGTGTCTTCGCCGTTTGCGTTCGGATCGGCGCCGTCGAACTGCGACATCACCTGAACGCGGTTCCGGTCGATGTTGTCGCCGTCGCCGCCGCCGCCGCACGCGGCCAATAGGAAAAACGCCCCCGCAAGGGGGGCAACACCCTGCCCGTTCATATCCTGCCTCGATTTATCTTCTTGGTTTTGGGCAAGAATCGATGCGCCACGGCATGATTGTCAAGCTTGATTGCGTTGCGGAGGGGTTTTGCCGGGCCGGGGTGCTGTTGCTGCAACAGGTCGCGGTCGGCCCTTGCGCGGCGCGCCCCCGGGGCAGGGGGTCAGGCCGCGCGCCCTTCGGTGAACTGCAGCCGCGCCAGACGGGCGTAAAGCCCCCCCTCGGCCACAAGCTGGTCATGGGTGCCCTCGGCCAGGATGCGGCCCTGATCGAAGACCACGATCCGGTCGGCGCGCTTGACGGTCGCCAGCCGATGCGCAACCACAAGCGTGGTGCGCCCCTGCGCCAGCTTGTCGACCGCCGCCT
Organism: Paracoccaceae bacterium; assembly: GCA_020832705.1. Lineage (GTDB taxonomy): Bacteria > Pseudomonadota > Alphaproteobacteria > Rhodobacterales > Rhodobacteraceae > Rhabdonatronobacter. The sequence continues at coordinate 1,882 of JAFIEE010000117.1, read as the reverse complement.
GCACCGCGCGCTCGGATTCGGCGTCCAGCGCGCTCGTGGCCTCGTCCAGCAGCAGGATGGGTGCGTCGCGCAGGATGGCGCGGGCGATGGCCACGCGCTGGCGCTGACCGCCCGAAAGCATCACCCCGCGCTCGCCAAGCTGGGTGTCGTAGCCTTCGGGGAGTGCGCTCAGGAAATCATGCGCGGCAGCGGCGCGGGCGGCGGCCTCGACCTCGGCATCGCTGGCACCGGGGCGGCCGAAGCGGATGTTGTCGCGTGCGCTGGCGGCAAAGATCACCGGATCCTGCGGCACCAGCGCGATGGCGCGGCGGAAATCGGCGCGCGCCATGTCGCGCAGGTCCTGCCCGTCGATCCGCACGCTGCCCGATATCGGGTCATGAAACCGCAGCAGAAGCTGGAACAGCGTGCTCTTGCCCGCTCCGGACGGCCCCACCAGCGCCACCGTCTCGCCCGCGCGCACCCGCAGCGTGACCCCGTCCAGCGCCTGTTGACCGGGCCGCGAGGGGTAGTGAAAGCGCACCTCCTCGAAGGCGACCGCGCCGCGTGCCGGCGAAGGCAGCGCCACCGGCTGCGCGGGGTCCTGCACGGTATCGACGGACTCGAGCAATTCGATCAGCCGTTCGGTTGCCCCTGCGGCGCGCTGCAACTCGGACCAGATTTCCGACAGCGCCCCCACCGATCCGGCCACGATCACGGCATAGATCACGAACTGGACAAGCTCTCCGGGGGTCATCGCGCCGGTCGCCACATCATTCGCGCCGACCCAGAGCGTGCCGACAATGCCGCTGAACGCCAGGAAGATCACGATCACCGTCATCACCGCGCGGGTGAAGACACGGCGCCGCGCCACGTCGAAGCTGGTTTCGGTCACCGCGTCGAATTCGGCGCGGCTGGCGGCTTCGTGGGTATAGGCCTGCACGGTCTGCACCGACAGAAGCGCCTCGGAGGCCTTGCCGGAACTGGCCGCGATCCAGTCCTGGTTCTCGCGGCTCAGCCGGCGCAGGCGGCGGCCGAGGATGACGATGGGAATGATCACCGCCGGCACCATCAGCAGCACGAAGCCCATCAGCTTGGCCGAGGTCAGCGCCAGCAGGATCATCCCACCGATCAGCAGCAGGATGTTGCGCAGCGCGATGGACACCGAGGAGCCGATCACCGACTGGATCAGCGTGGTATCGGTGGTCAGGCGCGAGAGCACCTCGCCGGTCATGAGCTTTTCGTAGAATGCGGGGCTCTTGTCGATCACGCGTGCGAACAATGCCTTGCGGATATCGGCCACCACGCGCTCGCCCAGCCGGGTGACAAGGTAGTAGCGCACCCCCGTCCCCATCGCCAGCAGCGCCGCCAGCGCGAAGGCCCCGGCGAAATACTGGTTCAGTAGCACCATTTCGCGCGCCTCGAACCCGTCGACCACGCGCCGCACCGCCAGCGGCAGGGCAAGCGAGACCATCGCCGTGATCACCAGCGCGGCCAGCGCGGCGGCCAGCAGCACGCGGTAGGGGCGCATGAACGGCCAGAGGCCGTGCAAGGCGCCGATCCGTCGGGAGGTGGCGCGTTCCTCGCTGGCGTTGGCGGTGGTGTCCGTCATGGGCTGGCGTCCTGCTGCATTCGCGCGGTGGTGTAGGACAGACCGCCCGTGCGGGCAAGGCAAAGCGGCCTGTTCGCGCCGCGCAGTGATGCCGCAGTGCGTCGGCGCAGCGTCGGCGCACCCGGCGGCAAGGGGCGCGACCAGGGGCGAGCGCATGACCGGTGGCGAGGGCCTTCGGCCCGCAGCCCGGTCGCTGGCGCGACCGCTTGCGGTCTGGCCGGGGGGGGGCGGGCGCCCGGCGCGGGGCGGCCCCCCCCCCGGGGGCGGGCGCCCCGCCCCGCGGGGGCGGGGGGG
>JAFIEE010000116.1 GCA_020832705.1 Paracoccaceae bacterium | reverse complement strand
ATACGGTGGGCGCGGCGAGCGTGGCCGCGGATGCCGAGATCTGCGCCATGCTGGCGGATGCGCTGGAGGCCGTGGGGATCGAACGCGGCGACTATGTGATCCGGGTGAACAACCGCAAGGTGCTGAACGGGGTGATGGAAGCGGTTCTCCCAACGGCCCTCGACATTGCGCGCGACAAAGGGATTACGCGGCAAGATGCGGCGTTGCGTCGCGAAGAATTGGGGGCGTCTGTTCTTCGGACAATAGATAAATTTGACAAGGTCGGCGCCCATGGCGTCGAGAAGTTACTAGGCAACGGGCTTCGAGATGGTTCCGGAGCATTCATTGAGGGTGTCGGCCTAGAACAAGGCGCTATCAAGGGGGTCTTGCAGTACCTTGAGACACGCTCAGTCATCAATCGCGCGAACGATACGACACAGCAAGCGGCTTTGCCTTACTCCGAGAGCGACACAAACTCCGTCGTCCTAAAGAACCTGAGGCTGGCAGTTGGAAACTCAAGCGAAGGGGCCGAGGGCGTGGCCGAGCTGGAAACCATCGCCGCGCTGCTGGACGCGCAGGGCTACGGCCCGGACCGCATCATCATCGACCCCTCGGTCGTGCGGGGCCTCGGCTACTACACCGGCCCGGTGTATGAGGCCGAACTGACCTTCGAGATCACCGACGAGAAGGGCCGCCCGCGCCAGTTCGGCAGCGTCGCGGGGGGCGGGCGGTATGATGACCTTGTGAAGCGCTTCACCGGCCAGTCCGTGCCCGCCACCGGGGTGTCCATCGGCGTGGACCGGCTGCTGGCCGCGCTGGCCGCCAAGGGGCGCGGGGAGGCTGACGCCCCCGGCCCGGTGGTGGTGACCGTGATGGACCGCGACCGCATGGCCGATTACTTCGCGCTGGTGAACCGGCTGCGCGCGGCAGGCATCCGGGCCGAACCCTATCTGGGCAACCCGAAGAACTTCGGCAACCAGCTCAAATACGCCGACAAGCGCCGCGCCCCGGTTGCCATCATCCAGGGCAGCGACGAGGCCGCGCGCGGGGTTGTGCAGGTCAAGGACCTCATCCTCGGCGCGAAGATCGCCGAGGAAGCCACTGTCGAGGAATGGAAATCCCAGCCCGCGCAGATCGAGGTGCCGGTGGACCGGATGGTCGCCGAGGTCCGGCGCATTCTGGACCGGGGCTGATGCCGGACACTGCCGCCACGCTTGCCACCGCCGCGCGGCTGTCGGCCCATTTCCGCGCCGCAGGCGCCGTGCCGGTGAGTGCCGACATCCTGCAACCCGCCGAAACGCTGCTGGACCTTTATGGCGAGGATATCCGCGCCCGCGCCTATGTCACCCGCGACCCGGTAGCGGGCGAGATGATGCTGCGCCCCGATTTCACCGTGCCGGTGGTGCAGGCCCATATGGCGAACGGCGCCGAACCCGCGCGCTACACCTACGAAGGCGCGGTCTTCCGCAAGCAGGAGGCGCCGGGCGCGCGGGCGCGGGAATACCTGCAGGTGGGGTATGAGTTGTTCGACCGCACCGACCCGGCGGCCGCGGATGCCGAGGTCTTTGCCCTGATCGCCACCGCGCTGGAGGGGCTGGCGCTGCGCGCCACTCTGCGCCCCGTCACCGGTGATATCGGCGTGCTGCGCGCCGCCGTGGCGGGGCTGTCGCTGTCCGACCATCGCCGCGCGGCGCTGATGCGCCATATCTGGCGCCCGGCGCGCTTCCGCGCGCTGATCGAACGCTTCACCGGGCGCGGCCCGCTGGCCGAGGCCCGCGCTGCGCTGACCGACCGGCTGCGCGCCGCCCCCGCCCAGGCGTTGATCGCCGAAGCCGGGCCGGTGATCGGCCTGCGCGGTGCCGATGAGATCGCCGCCCGCGTGGCCGCCCTGCTGGCCGATGCCGACACCCCGCCGCTGCCCGCCGCCGAAGTGGCGCTGATGAACGCGATCCTGTCGGTGGCCATGCCGTCCCGCGCCGCGCTGGAGCATCTGCGCGCGCTGGAATGGTCGGCGCTGGCGCCCGCGCTGGACCGTCTGGCCCGGCGGCTCGATGCGCTGGACGCGCGCGGGGTGGATACCGCCGCGCTGCGGTTCGAGGCCAGCTTCGGCCGCTCCAGCATGGAATACTACGATGGTTTCGTCTTCGGCTTCGTGGCCGAAGGCGCGGGCCTGCCACCCGTGGCCACCGGCGGGCGCTATGACGCGCTGACGGCGGTGCTGGGGCAGGGGCGGGCGATCCCGGCGGTGGGCGGCGTGATCCGCCCCGCGCTGGTGGCGGCACTGGAGGGCGCGCGATGACGCTGAGCCTGGGCGTGCCGTCCAAGGGGCGGCTGATGGAGCAGACCTTTGACTGGTTCGCCGACCGGGGCATCACCCTGCGGCGCGCGGGCGCCGACCGCGAATACGCGGGCGCGGTCGAAGGCTTCGACGGGCTGCGGCTGGTGCTGCTGTCGGCAGGCGAAATCCCGCGCGACCTGGCCGCCGGGCGCATCCATCTGGGGGTCACCGGGTCCGATCTGGTGCGCGAGGGGCTGGCGGACTGGGCCGCGCAGGTGGCCGAACTGGCGCCCATGGGCTTCGGGCACGCCGATCTGGTGATTGCGGTGCCCGCGGCCTGGGTGGATGTGGACACGCTCGATGATCTGGACGCGGCGGCGGCGGCGTTCCGGGCCCGCCACGGCTTCCGGCTGCGTATCGCCACCAAGTATCACCGGCTGGTGCGGGACCATCTGCGCGCGCATGGCGTGGCGGATTATCAGCTTGTCGACAGCCAGGGCGCGACCGAGGGCACGGTCAAGAACCTGACCGCCGAGGCCGTGGCCGACATCACCTCGACCGGGGCCACCCTGCGCGACAACCACCTGAAGGTCCTGCACGGCCCCCCGGTGCACGCCAGTCAGGCGACGCTGTTCGCCGCTTCCGGTGCCGACTGGACCGAGGCGCGGGCAGTGCTGGTCCGGCTGGCCGCGCGGCTTGGGGTTGCCCTGCCGGACACGTTCGGCTGATCGCGCGGGAAGGTCCCGCAAGCCACCGTTCTGCAAGCCACCGTTCTGCAAGCCACCGGCCCGCGCGCCATCGTCCCGCAAGTCACTGGAAAATCTGCGTTCCGGGCCGTGCGTGCATCCCTGCACAGCGGCTGTTGACGGGGTTGCGAGTTGACCCGCCCGGTGCCGGCCCCATGTGACATTTCAACGCAACTGAACGGAGGAGGTCCGAGAATGACACGCTTTCGCGGCACCACGGCGCTTGTGGCGGCAACGCTGATGGCGGTTCCGGCGCTGGCCGACGCGCCCTATGAGGTCGAAATCCTGGCCGAGGGGTTGGACCGACCCTGGGGCATGGCCTTCCTGCCGGGCTCGCAGGATCTGATCATCACCAAGCGCGGCGGCGCGGTGGCGATCTGGCACCATGACAGCGGCGAGGTGACCGAGGTTTCGGGCGCCCCCGAAGTGGTGAGCGCCGGTCAGGGCGGCCTGCTGGACATCGCCCCCGCCCCGGACTTCGAAGACAGCCAGATGGTTTACATGACCTGGGTGGCCGCGCACGAGGACGGGCAGGGCACCACAACGCATCTGGGCCGCGCGGTGCTGGACCGTGACGGCGGCGCCCTGAGCGATCTGGACGTGTTGCATGTGGTCTCGCCCGGGGTGGACAGCGGCGGGCACTTCGGCTCGCGCATCGTGTTTCAGGACGGGCATGTGTTCGTCGGATTCGGCGACCGCAATTTCAAGGATTTCGGCCCCGATCACATCGCGCAGGACCTGAGCAGCGAGAACGGCGCGGTGATCCGGCTGACCATGGACGGCGACATCCCCGAGGATAACCCCTTCGTCGATGTGGACGGCGCTGCAGGGGCGATCTGGTCCTATGGCCACCGCAACATCCAGGCCATGGCCGTGCATCCGGATACGGGTGATATCTGGCTGGCCGAACATGGCGAAGCCGGCGGGGACGAGGTCAATCTGGTGCAGCGTGGCGGCAACTACGGCTGGCCGCTGGCCGCGTTCGGTGTGGATTACCGCACGGGCGAGCAATTCGCCAACCCGCATCAGGAGGGCGACGGGTTCGTCATGCCCGCCTATCACTGGCCGCCGGGACGGGATGCCCATTTCCCGCCCTCGGGCATGGCGTTCTATGACGGCGAGGCTTTTCCGGACTGGCAGGGCCGGATGCTGATCGGCAACCTGTTCCACCGCTATATCGGCGTGTTTGCCGTCGACGGCGACCAGGTGTCATCGCCCGAGCGGCTGGTCGCGGAGCTGGACCTGCGCATCCGCGAGATCGAGGTCGGCCCCGAGGACGGGTTCATCTATGTCATCGCCGATGGTGGCGGTGTGCCCCTGTTCCGACTGGTTCCGGCCTCGGACGACTGAGCGATGCGGGTTGGCGCTGAAGCGCCCGCTCAGCGCCCCGCCCGCCCGCCCATGGCGCTTCGCGGGCGCTGCCCGGCCTTGCGGCCGGGCCGTTCCCTGCGCGCGTGTTGCGACCCGTTTCAGGCTTCGCGCGGGCGCCCGGCCAGCCAGATCAGCGCCCCCCCGGCCAGCACCAGGAACGGCAGCATCGCCAGGTTCACCAGTTGCCAGCCGGTCTGCGCGTCGCTGCCCACGCAGTTCATCAGCCCGCCCGAGCTGAGCGAGGCGAGGAACACGCCGCCGAACACGATCAGGTCGTTCATTCCCTGCACCCGGCCGCGCTCTTCGGGGGTGTGATGGGCGGCCAGCATCGATGTCGCGCCGATGAAGCCGAAGTTCCAGCCCAGGCCCAGCAGGATCATGGCGACGAAGAAATGCTCCAGCTCCACCCCCATCATCGCCACCGCGCCCGAAGCGGCGAGGATCATCAGACCCAGCGCCACGATCCGCGTGGCGCCAAACCGCACGATCAGGTGCCCGGTGAAGAACGAGGGCGCATACATCGCCAGCACATGCGCCGAGACCACGTTGGCCGCATCCGCCGTGTCGAAGCCGCAGCCCACCACCGCAAGCGGCGACGAGGTCATGACCAGATTCATCAGCGCATAGCTGACCGTGGCGCAGATCACCGACACGGCGATCACCGGCGAGCGCAGGAGTTCCATCCGCGACCGGGCCAGCGGTGCGCCCTCCTCCGGCTGCGGCGGCTTGGGGATGTCCAGCGCGATGAACAGCACCATGCCGATCACGTTGAGCACGATCACCGCCAGATAGGTGCCCAGGAACGGGATGACCATGGAATCCGCCGTCACCTTGACCAGTTGCGGGCCCAGCACGGCGGCCAGCAGCCCCCCCGCCATCACGTAGCTGATCGCCTTGGGCCGGAAGGCGGGTGTGGCGGTATCGGTGGCCGCGAAGCGATAGAAGCCCTGCCCGGACATGTAGATCCCGGTCAGCAGCGAGCCCAGCAGGAACAGCCCGAAGGACCCCTGCAGCAGCCCCATCGCGCCGATCACCGCGCCCACGGTGCCGCCCGCGCAGGACAGGATGAACCCCGCCCGCCGCCCGTAGCGCTGCATGAAGGCCGCCAGCGGCGTGGCCGAGAGCATGGACCCCAGCACGATCATCGAAATCGGCAGCGTGGCGAAGCACAGGTTGGCGGCCAGTGTCTGTCCGGCCAGCCCGCCGATGGTGAAGATCATCGGCATCTGCGCGCCCATGATCGCCTGTGCCGCCACCAGCACGGCGACATTGCGCTTGGCGCGGGTATCGGAATGCGGGGCGGGGGCGGCAGCTTCGGTCATGGGGCATGTGCTACTGCCAACGCGGGGCAAGGGAAAGGGCCGAAATGGCGCAGCGCGTGAACGGGGCTTGACCCGCGCGCCGTGCCGTGGCGATAGGAGCGCATGTTCGCCCCGGAAACGCTGGATCAGATCATCGGCCGCTTCGAGTATATCGAGGCACGGCTTGCTGCGGGCGCGGCCCCGGGCGAGCTGGCCGCTCTGGGCCGGGAACATGCCGAGTTGCGCCCCGTGGTCGAACGGATCGCTGCCTGGCGCGCCGCGCAGGCCGCGCGGGACGAGGCGCAGGCACTGCTGGACGACCCCGAAATGCGCGCCCTGGCCGAGGAGGAACTGGCGCGGCTGGAAGCCGAACTCCCCGCCCATGAGGCCGCGCTGCGGTTGGCGCTGGTCCCGCGCGATGCCGCCGATGCGCGCCCCGCCATCATCGAGATCCGCCCCGGCACGGGGGGCGAGGAGGCAAGCCTCTTTGCCGCCGACCTGATGCGCATGTATCAGCGCTACGCCGAGGCGCGCGGCTGGCGGGTGCAGATGGTGGCGCAGGCCGATACCGATCTGGGCGGATTGCGCGAGGCGGTGCTGCGGATCGAGGGCGAAGGGGTCTTCGCGCGGCTCAAGTTCGAATCCGGCGTGCACCGGGTCCAGCGCGTGCCGGTGACCGAATCGGGCGGGCGCATCCACACCTCGGCCGCGACCGTCGCTGTGCTGCCCGAGGCCGAGGCGGTGGAGGTGAGCATCGACCCCAGTGAGTTGCGGATCGAGACCATGCGCGCCTCGGGCGCCGGGGGGCAGCATGTGAACACCACCGATTCGGCGGTGCGGATCACCCACATTCCCAGCGGCATCGTGGTCACCAGTTCCGAAAAGTCGCAGCACCAGAATCGCGCCATCGCGATGGACGTGCTGCGCGCGCGCCTGTTCGACATGGAACGCCGCCGCGCCACTGAATCCCGCGCCGATGCGCGCCGCGCGCAGGTCGGCAGCGGCGACCGGTCCGAGCGGATCCGCACCTACAACTTTCCGCAGGGCCGCGTCACCGATCACCGCATCAATCTGACGCTCTACAGGCTGGACACGGTGATGCAGGGCGACCTGGACGAGGTGATCGACGCGCTGACCGCCGCCGACCAGGCCGCGAAGCTGGCGGCGATGGAGGGATGATGCGCGCCGCCGACCTGCTGCCCGGTGCGGTGGCGCGGCTGCGCGCGGCGGGGGTGGCCGATCCGGCCCGCGATGCGCGGCTGCTGCTCGCGCATGCGCTCGGGGTGGGGGCGGAGCGGCTGACGCTGCATCTGGGCGACACGGCCGCGCCAGAGGCACAGGCGCGCTTCGAAAGCGCCATCGCGGCCCGCGCGCGCCGCCAGCCGCTGGCGCAGATCACCGGCAAGCGTCTGTTCTGGAGCCGGGAATTCCGTGTCACGCCGGATGTGCTGGACCCGCGCCCGGAAACCGAAACCCTGATCGCCGCCGCGCTGGAACGGCGCTTCGCGCGGGTTCTGGACCTGGGCACCGGGTCGGGGGCAATCCTGCTCACGCTGCTGGCGGAACGGCCGCAGGCGACGGGCGTGGGCTGCGATGTCTCGGCCGCCGCGCTGGGGGTGGCGCAGGCGAACGCCCGGGCGCTGGACCTGGAGGCGCGCGCGCATTTCCGGCGCAGCGACTGGTTTGCCGCCGTCACCGGGCGGTTCGATCTGATCGTGTCGAACCCGCCCTATGTCAGCGCGCCGGAGCATGCCGCCCTCTCCCCCGAGGTGCGCGACTGGGAGCCGCGCGGCGCGCTGGTGCCTTTGGGCGATGACGGCGACGGGCTGGCCGATTACCACCGCATCATTGCCGGGGCCGGGGCGCATCTGGCACCCGGCGGGGCGCTGCTGCTGGAGATCGGCGCCACCCAGGCGCCCGCCGTCGCCGACGCCCTGCGCCGGGCCGGCCTTGTCGATGTCACCACCGCCACCGACATGGACGGGCGCCCGCGCGTGGTCGGCGCCGTCGCCGCCGGGGCGTTGCCGTGATACCGCACAGCGCGGCGATTTGCTCACAAGCGCAGGAAATCGCGTGTTCGGGGGTTGTTTCTGCGGCAACGACATGCAAATAGCAGGGTGTGCGATACGGGTCACCATGGGTGACGCGCACGGCAAGCCCGATTCAGAACACATCGCTCTGATATCCGCTAAGGCGCTGCAAATGTGCCAAGGGCATGCTGCAGACAGGCATCAATAGGCCGGAAACCACATAGAATGAGATCATCCAAGCAACGTTCGCGGTCGAAATCGAACCGTCAGAGACCCTTGGGCAACGTCGTCAACCGTGTCTTCGATTCGTCGGGGCCGGACGGCAAGGTGCGCGGCACCCCGCAGCAGATCATCGACAAGTATCTGCTGCTTGCACGTGATGCCCAGTTGGCCAATGACCGCGTGGCCGCCGAGAACTTCCTGCAACACGCCGAGCACTACACCCGGATGCTGGCCGAGGCGCAGGCCGAATCCGATGCCCGCCGTCAGCCCCAGGAGCAGCAGCGCGACAATGCCCAGCGCGATGGCGGCCAGCGCGATGGCGGCCAGCGGGATGGCCAGCGGGATGGCCAGAGGGATGGCGGCCCGCGGGAGCGCCTGCCGCAGGCGCAGAACCGCCCCGGCCGCGATGACCGCGGCCCCGGCGCCGATACGGCAGCGCAGATCCTCGGCGATCCGACCGAAGGCGGCGAGGGTGACTCGATGCTGGTGGACACGCCCGAGACACGCAACAGCGACAGCCGCGCGCCCGAATTTGCCAGTTCCGAATCCGGCACACCCCAGTCTGTCGCGCCCGCGCCGGCCGAACAGGGCAGCGCGCCGACCGCCGATGCACCCGCCACCGAAGCGCCCGGTTCCGAATCGCGCGGTGCCGACGAGCCGAAGCCGCGCAATACCCGCAAGCCGCGCGCGCGCAGTGCCGGTCGCAAGTCAGACGGTGCCGAAGGCGCCGGGGACGCCGCCCCGCGCGACGAGGGGGCAAGCGCTGGCGAAGGCGCCGCGCCCGCGCCGCGCAAACGTGCCGTGCGCAAGCCGCGCAGCACCCCGCGCAAGGCCGAAGGCGGCGGTTCCGATGGTGAGACGGCGGCGCCGAAATCGGCGGCCGAGTGAGCGCGGCAGCGCCGCGCCCGGCCTATTCGATGGACAGGCTGTGCCGCAGCGCCCCGCTGACGCGGTCAAAGAACAGCACCGCGTCCGTATCCGTCACCACGACGACATGGTCGCGCGTCAGCGTCACCGCCGCCGCTTGCGCGCCTTCGGGCAGGGTGACGCTTTCGGGCAGGTCCAGCGCAATACGCGGTGCGGGGGCGGAAAGCCGCATGACCAGCAGGGCCACGATGGCGATTATGCCGATGATCAGCACCGCCGTCAGCGTTGTCACCAGCAGCCGCAGGAAGCGCAGGTCGGGCGGGGGTGTCGGCGGGGCCGCGTGCGCGGGATCGTCCTGAGGGTCGGGCTTCTGAGGGTCGGGCATGGATCGCAACCTCGATAGCGTCTTGCGGGTGCGGATCGGTGCCGACCCGCCCGCGCGCCTTGATAAGGCGCTGGCCCGCGATGTGCCAGAGGATGCGGCACTCTCGCGCTCGCGGCTGGCCCGCCTGATCGCCGAGGGTGCGGTGTCCCGGGCCGGCGCCGTGCTGGACAATCCCCGCGCCCGCGTGGCCGAAGGCGACGAGATCGCCATCACCCTGCCGCCCGCCGCCGAGGTGGACACGGCCCCGCAGGCGATTGCGCTCGATGTGGTGTTCGAGGATGATGACCTGATCGTCATCGACAAGCCTGCGGGCATGGTGGTCCACCCCGCCCCCGGCAGCCCCGACAAGACGCTGGTCAACGCGCTCCTGCACCATTGCGGTGAAACGCTATCGGGCGTGGGGGGCGAACGGCGTCCGGGGATCGTGCACCGGATCGACAAGGACACCAGCGGGCTTCTGGTGGTGGCCAAGACCGACCGTGCGCACCACGCGCTGGCCGCCCAGTTCGAGGCGCACACCGCCGAGCGGCGCTATCTGGCGCTGGTCCATGGTGTGCCGGACGCGGGCGACCCGCGCCTGCGCGGGGTGCGCGGCGTGGGGTTCGAGCCCGGCAACGTGCTGCGCATCGACAGCCAGATCGCGCGCCACCGCACCGACCGCCAGCGCCAGGCGGTGGTGTTTTCCGGCGGGCGCCATGCGGTGACGCGCGCGCGGGTGCTGGAAAGCTTTGGCGTGCCGCCGCAACTGGCACTGGTGGAGTGCCGGTTGCAGACCGGGCGCACGCATCAGATCCGGGTTCATATGGCGCATGCGGGCCATGCACTGGTCGGCGATCCGGTCTATGGCGGCAAGCGGCGGCTGCGCACCGGCGCGCTGCCCGAGGATGCCGCCGCCGCTGTCGGGGGCTTTCCGCGCCAGGCGCTGCATGCCGAAACGCTGGGGTTCGTTCACCCGGTGCACGGGGCGGCGCTGCGCTTCCGGGCGCCGCTGCCTGCGGACATGGCGCAACTGCTGGACCTCCTGCGCAGCGGCACGCCTGCGGCGGGGTAGGGCGGTCGCTCACATCCCTGTGGGTGCCGCGCCGGGCCCTGCGCACATGCGCGTGACAATCCTGAAACCTGCTGGAACCCGGCGCCACCGTGCGCGTAATGTATTGTAAAGCCATCTGCCCTGATGATGGCGCCCCTGGCGCCGTGTCGGGCGGACCACAGGGACGAGGTGATGCCATGAGCAATTATGCGAACCTTCCGGCCCCGTCGCCGGAACAGGGACTGAACCGCTATCTTCAGGCAATCCGGCGCTTTCCGATGCTGGAACCCGAAGAGGAGTACATGCTGGCCAAAAGCTGGGTGGACCATCAGGACACCGAAGCCGCGCACAAGCTGGTCACCAGCCATCTGCGGCTCGCGGCCAAGATCGCCATGGGCTATCGCGGCTATGGCCTGCCGCAGGCCGAGGTGATTTCGGAAGCCAATG
>JAFIEE010000115.1 GCA_020832705.1 Paracoccaceae bacterium | reverse complement strand
GAGGTCGAAGCCCAGGGCGCGCGCTGCGTAAGCCACGCACCGGGCGGCGGCGCGCGGGCGGACGCCATCGTTTGTCCGGGCGGGAAGGCGCCCCGCCCGGACGTGCTGCCTCGCGGTGCCTGCCCGCCCCGGGGCAGCGCGATTGACCGCGTCCGCGCGCGCGGCCTTTCAACTTCCCTCGGGCGGTCAGAATGATATGTGAGCCTCAGGCAACCCCGAGAGCTGACCATGACCGACCGATTTCGCCTGACGCTGGCGCAACTGAACCCCGTGCTGGGCGATCTGGCCGGAAATGCCGCCCAGGCCCGCCGTGCGTGGGCGGCGGCGCGGGACGCGGGCGCCGACTTGCTGGCACTGCCGGAAATGTTCCTGACAGGCTATCAGACCCAGGATCTGGTGCGCCGCCCGGCCTTTGCCGCTGACTGCCGGACCGAGATCGAGGCACTGGCGACGGCCTGCGCCGATGGCCCCGCCATCGGCATTGGCGCCCCCCTGCACGAGGGGGGGCGGGTCTACAACGCCTGGTTCGTGCTGGCGGGCGGCAAGGTCACGGCCACCGTGCGCAAGCATCACCTGCCCAATGACAACGTGTTCGACGAGCACCGGCTTTACACCGCGTCCGACATCTGCGGGCCGGTGGCGGTGGGGCCGCTGCGGCTGGGCGTGCCAATCTGCGAGGACGCCTGGTTCGACGATGTGGCCGAGGCGCAGGCGGAATCGGGGGCGGAACTCTTGCTGGTGCCCAACGGCTCGCCCTATTCGCGCGGGCGGCTGGAGGTACGGATGCAGCACATGATCGCCCGCGTGGTCGAGACCGGGTTGCCGCTGGTCTATCTCAACCTGCTGGGCGGGCAGGACGATCAGGTGTTCGACGGCGCCAGCTTCGTGCTGAACCCCGGCGGCGCGCTGGCGCTGCAGATGCCCCCCTTCGAGGAGCGGCTGGCGCATGTGGATTTCACCCGCACGCCCGAGGGCTGGCGGGCCGTGCCCGGCGACCGCGCGGCGGTGCCCGACGCCCTGGAGCAGGATTACCGCGCCATGGTCATGGGCACCGGCGACTATCTGCGCAAGTCCGGGTTCGACCGGACGGTGCTGGGACTTTCCGGCGGGGTGGATTCGGCGCTGGTGGCGGCCATCGCCGCCGATGCGCTGGGCCCCGGGAACGTGCATTGCGTGATGCTGCCCTCGGAATACACGTCCGATCACTCGACCGCGGACGCGGCCGATCTGGCGGCGCGGCTGGGGGTGCGGCTGGACAGCGTCGGCATCGAAGGGCCGCGCGCGGCGGTCGAGGCCGCGCTGGCGCCGCTTTTCGCGGGCCTGGAGCGCGACGTGACCGAGGAGAACATCCAGTCCCGCCTGCGCGGCACGCTGTTGATGGCGCTGGCCAACAAGACCGGGGCGATGCTGCTGACCACCGGCAACAAGTCCGAGATCGCCGTGGGATACTGCACCATCTATGGTGACATGAACGGCGGCTACAACCCGATCAAGGATCTCTACAAGACCCGGGTGTTCGACACCTGCCGCTGGCGCAACGCCAATCACCGTCCGTGGATGCAGGGACCGGCCGGCGCGGTGATCCCGCCCCGGGTGATCGACAAGCCGCCGTCGGCCGAATTGCGCCCCGACCAGCGCGATGACGACAGCCTGCCGCCCTACCCGGTGCTGGATGCGATCCTCGACGGGCTGGTGGACCGCGAGGTCTCGGTCGCAGAGCTGGTGGCCGAGGGGTTCGACCGCGCGACCGTGAAGCGGATCGAGCATCTGATCGCGATTTCGGAATGGAAACGGTTCCAGTCCGCGCCCGGCACGCGGCTGACCACGCGCGCCTTCTGGCTGGACCGGCGCTATCCGATGGTCAACCGCTGGCGCGATGGAAGCTGAGTTGTCGGCGTGACCTTGCGGCGCGCCCGTGCCGGGCGCAGGTCTTCTGGCGCTGCGCGCGGTTTAAGGGGGCGTTCCGCCCCCTCTGCGCGCAAGCGCGCATTCACCCCCTGAGGATATTTGGGCACAGATGATACGGGAAAGGGGCGCCCGCAGCGCGCCTCGGCGCGCTGCCCGGCCCAACCGGCGCCTGCGCGCGCGTCGCGCGCCGGTCGACGGGCGGGAGAGCCCTCTTCCCGAGGTCGCGCGTGCAGGCAGCGGGCGTGCTGCGGGGTGCCCTCAGCGGCTGAGGCCGGCGGGCAGGTCGGGCAGGTCGAGGGCGGCGAAGCCGTAGTGGCGCAGCCACCGCAGGTCGGATTCGAAGAAGGCGCGCAGGTCGGGGATGCCGTATTTCAGCATGGCGATCCGGTCGATGCCAAGCCCGAAGGCAAAGCCTTGCCACTGGTCCGGGTCGATCCCGCCCGCGCGCAGCACATCGGGGTGGACCATGCCGCTGCCCAGGATTTCCATCCAGTCGTCGCCTTCGCCGATCTTCAACTGCCCGTCCTGCCATGCGCAGCGGATGTCGACTTCGGCCGAGGGTTCGGTGAACGGGAAGTGCGAGGCGCGAAAGCGCAGCTCGACCGCCTCCACCTCGAAGAAGGCGCGGCAGAACTCCTCGAGTGTCCATTTCAGTTGCGCCATGGTGATGGCGCGGTCGATGGCGAGCCCTTCAACCTGATGGAACATCGGCGCGTGGGTCTGGTCCATGTCCATCCGGTACACCCGCCCCGGTGCGATCACCCGCAGCGGCGCACCCTGGTCCTGCATGGCGCGGATCTGCACAGGGCTGGTATGGGTGCGCAGCACATGCGGCGGGCGGTTGTCGCCCGCGGCGCGGTGCATGAAGAACGTGTCATGTTCCTGCCGCGCGGGGTGTTCGGGGGCGATGTTGAGCGCGTCGAAATTATACCAGTCGGATTCGATCTGCGGCCCTTCGGCTACCGAAAAGCCCATGTCGGCAAAGATTGCCGTCAGCTCGTCCATCACCTGGCTGACCGGGTGGATGGTGCCGCGGGGCCGGGGCCGCGCGGGCAGGGTGACATCAAGCCATTCGCCCTGCAGCCGCGCTGCAAGCGCGGCATCCTCGAGCGCGGCGCGGCGGGCGCGCAGCGCGGCGTCGATCTCGGATTTCAGCGCATTGAGCGCGGGACCGGCGCGCTGGCGTTCCTCGGGCGACATGCCGCCCAGTTCGCGCAGACGCAGGCTGATCGCGCCCTTCTTGCCCAGCGCGGCCAGGCGCACCGCCTCCAGTGCATCGGGATCGGATGCTGCGGCGACCTGTGTCAGGACCTGCGCCCTGAGTTCCGAAATATCGTCCATGGCCCCTGCCCTGCTTGCGTTGTCGCCCTGCCATCGGTCGCCTCAGCGGCGCATCCCGAAGGCCCGAGCGGGATAGCGAGGCGCCGGTGCGAATGCAAGGCGCCTCGGGCCCCGGCGTGGCGCGGGACGCGCGCGGTTCCGCTCTGGCGCCGGGCGCGAACCGCGTGTGCTTGACCGCCGCGATGCACTTGCCTTAGGCAAGGCCTGCGCCGAGGGGGCGGTCAGCGATGACCGGCAGCGCCCCCGGGGATCACGGATCCGGCCTTTCGGGCCGCATCAGCAAGAGGGAATTGACAGATGGCGAAACTGCACCTGGTGTTCGGCGGTGCATTGAAAAGCCCCGGCGGGACCGTCTTCGCCGATCCCGAGAACATCGACATCGTGGGCATCTTCCCCGACTATGACAGCGCCCACAGGGCGTGGAAGACCGCCGCTCAACGCACGGTGGACGATGCGCATACGCGCTATTTCATCGCCCATCTGCACCGGCTGATGGACGAATCGCGCGAGGGCAGCGCCACCCGCGAGATCGAGGGCTGACGCGCGGGGCGATGCTGCGCGGCGCGGGTCCTGGCCTCGGCAAGACGATTGCGGCGCGGGCGCGCGCCTGGCGGGTGGCGTCGTCGCCTGATCCGGGTGCCGCGCGCGCGCGCCCTGCGCCCGAGGCCCTCTGGCTGGTGGTGCAGCATCCGGACAGTTTCACGGCGGCACGGGCACTGGTCATGCGTGTGCGCGGCATGGGCGTGACCGCGCCGATCATGCTCGGGCTGGCTTTTGACCACCGCGCGGCGGACACGGTACTGCCTGACGGAACCTGCGTGCGCAGGCTGCAGGACGCCCCGCGCGCCATTGACGCGCTCCTGCAGGAGGCGCGCCCGGCGGTCGTGGTGCTGGTTGGCGACACGCTCTGGCCGACGCTGCTGGCCCGTGTGCGCGCGCACGGCGCGCGGGTGTTCGTGGTCGCGCCAGGCGCCCCGGCGATGCCCGGTGCCTGGCGGCTCTGGTCGGGGCAGGCGCGCCGCCTTGCCGGCGCGCTCGACCGCGTGTTCGTGGCCGACGGGCGCGACCGCGCGGCATGGCAGGCCGGGGGGGTGGGTGATGACCGGGTCGAGATCACCGGCCCGCTGAGTTCGAGCATCGGGGCGGTTGCTTGCAACGATGCCGAACGTGCCGCCCTGTCCGAGCAGTTGCGGCTGCGCCCCGTGTGGCTTGCGCTCGGTGTGCCGGACGGCGAGGACGAAGCCGTGATCGCCGCCCATGGCGCCGCGCTGCGCCTGTCGCACCGGCTGGTGCTGGTGCTGCACCCGGACGATCCTGCCCGCGGCGCGGCGCTTCGGGCGCGGCTGGCGTCACGTTTCGCGGTGGCGCAGCGGTCGCGTGACGAGCCGCTGGGCCCGGACAGTCAGGTTTATGTCGCCGACACCGAGGACGAATGCGGGTTGTGGTACCGGTTGGCGACAATCTGCTACATGGGGGGGTCGTTCAGCGACAGCGGCAGCCTGCGTGATCCCATGGAACCGGCGGCACTGGGGGCCGCGGTGGTGCATGGACCGCAGGCCGGACCGCATGCGCGGGCATTCCGGCAGCTGCGGATCAAGGGGGGCAGTCTGGCCGTGACCCGGACGACGCAGCTTGGCGCGGCCATCAGCCGGTTGATCGAACCCGACCAGGCGGCGCGGCTGGCGCAGGCGGCGTGGGAGGTGACAAGCGAAGGTGCGGCCGCGTCCGAACGGGTGGCCGAGGCGATTGTCGCGGCGCTGGGCGAAGGGCGGGCCGGGCCATGATGCGCCAGCCCGCATTCTGGCAGGCGGACCCGGCGCGGCCCGGCCTGCGCGCGCGGGCGCTCTCGCCGCTGGGGGCGGTCTATGCCTGGGCGACGGCGCGGCGGGTGGCACGCGGGCAACGCTGGCGGGCGCCGCTGCCAGTGATCTGTGTCGGCAACCTGCATGTCGGCGGCACCGGCAAGACACCGACCGTGATCGCGCTGGCCGAGCGCCTGGGCGCACGGGGCGTGGCGGCGCATGTCGTTTCGCGCGGCTATGGCGGGCGGCTGGCGGGGCCGTTGCGTGTGGACCCGCGCACACACACGGCGGCTGATGTCGGTGACGAACCCTTGCTGATGGCGGGCTTCGCGCCGGTCTGGGTGGCCGATGACCGGGCGGCGGGGATCGAAGCCGCAGCGTCAGCCGGGGCCGGGGCGGTGCTGCTGGATGACGGGTTTCAGGATGCAGCGGTCGCCCATGATCTGGCGCTGGTGGTGGCCTCCGCCGCGCAGGGGTTCGGCAACGGACGGGTGATCCCTGCGGGGCCGCTGCGCGAACCGGTCGCCGCAGGGCTGAAGCGTGCGGATCTGGTGCTGGCGATCGGGGCGGCGGCGGATCAGGCGGCATTCACGCAGCGCTGGGGCGCGCATCTGCCTTGCCCTTGCGTGCGCGCGGAGCTGCAGACGCTCCGGACCGGCATGGACTGGCGCGGGTTGCGGGCGCTGGCCTTCGCCGGGATCGGGCACCCCGAGCGGTTCTTCGCCAGCCTCCGAGCGGAAGGCGCCGAGATCCTGCGCGCCGAGGCATTGAGCGACCACCAGCCGCTGACGCCAGCCCTGATGAAGCGGCTGGACATGGAGGCGCTGGCGCTGGGGGCGCAACTGGTGACGACCGAAAAGGATGCCGTGCGGCTGCCCGCGACCTTCCGCGCGCGGGTCCTGACCCTGCCGGTGCGGCTGGTGCCTGATGACTGGACGGCGCTGGACGCGGCACTGGCGCAGGCGCTGGCGCGGCACGATTCCCCGGCAGGCCGGGCTTGACGGCAACGCTTCGGCCCTGCACACCGCCCTGCCACCTGACCTTGCATCACCGTCCGCCCCTTCATCTTGCCCCAAATGCTCCGGGCTGGGGCAGCGCCCCCTCTGCACCGTCGGCCACCAAGTCTTGCGGTCGGGGCAGCGCGGTGGTCTACTCGTAGCGAACCCTGCCAGAACGGGAATCGAGCAGCATGAACGATCTACTTTCCTCGGCGCCCGACAGTTATGACGCCAGCGACATCGAGGTGCTGGAGGGGCTGGAGCCCGTCCGCAAGCGCCCCGGCATGTATATCGGCGGCACCGACGAGCGCGCGCTGCACCATCTGGTCGCCGAGGTGCTGGACAACGCCATGGACGAGGCCGTGGCCGGGCACGCCAGCCGGATCGAGGTGGAATTCCACGCCGATCACAGCCTCACCATCCGCGACAACGGGCGCGGCATTCCCGTCGACCCGCACCCGAAATTCCCGGACAAGTCGGCGCTCGAGGTGATCCTGTGCACGTTGCACGCGGGCGGCAAGTTCTCGGGCAAGGCCTATGCGACCTCGGGCGGGCTGCACGGGGTGGGCGCCTCGGTGGTCAATGCGCTGAGCGACCGGATGCGGGTGGAGGTGGCGCGCAACCGCACCCTGCACGTGCAGGAGTTCAGCCGCGGCGTGCCCCTGGGCCCCGTGAGACAGGCGGGCCCGGCGCCCAACCGGCGCGGCACCTCGGTTACCTTCCACCCGGACCCCGAGATCTTCGGCGCGCTGAAGCTGCGACCCGCGCGACTGCTGCGCATGGCGAAGTCCAAGGCCTATCTGTTCTCGGGCGTGGAAATCCGCTGGAAAACCGCCGTCCCGGACGGCGACACGCCCATGGAGGCCACGTTTCACTTTCCCGGCGGTCTGTCCGACTACCTGAATGAGCAGCTTTCGGGCGCTGTCACCTATGCCGACCGCCCCTTCGCCGGCCGGGTGGAATTCGCCGAGAAGTTCAACCAGCCCGGCGCCGTGGAATGGGCGATCAACTGGACGCCCGTGCGCGACGGTTTCGTGCAAAGCTATTGCAACACCGTCCCCACCCCCGAGGGCGGCACGCATGAGGCCGGATTCTGGGCCGCCGTTCTGAAGGGTATCCGCGCCTACGGGGAACTGGCGAACAACCGCAAGGCCGCACAGATCACCCGCGAGGACATGGCCGCGGGCGGCTGCGCGCTGGTCTCGTGCTTTATCCGAGAGCCGGAATTCGTCGGCCAGACCAAGGATCGGCTTGCCACGCAGGAGGCCGCGCGGATGGTCGAGGGCGCAGTGCGCGACCATTTCGACAACTGGCTGGCCGCGGATACGAAGGCCGCAGGCGCGATCCTGGATTTCCTGGTCCTGCGGGCCGAGGAACGCCTGAAACGCCGCGCCGAGAAGGAAACCAGCCGCAAATCCGCCACCCGCAAGCTGCGCCTGCCCGGCAAGCTGGTGGACTGCACCGCCACCGCGCGCAACGGGACCGAGCTGTTCATCGTCGAAGGCGACAGCGCGGGCGGATCGGCCAAGATGGCGCGCGACCGGCGCACCCAGGCGCTGTTGCCGCTTCGGGGCAAGATCCTGAACGTGATCGGCGCGGCCAGCGGCAAGCTGGGTCAGAACGCCGAGATCAACGACCTGTGCCAGGCGCTGGGCGTGGGGCTGGGATCGAAGTTCCGGCTCGATGACCTGCGCTATGACAAGATCATCATCATGACCGATGCCGATGTGGACGGGGCGCATATCGCGGCGCTGCTGATGACCTTCTTCTTCACCCAGATGCGCCCGCTGATCGACGCCGGGCACCTGTATCTGGCCTGCCCGCCGCTGTTCCGGCTGACGCAAGGGGCGAAACGCGTCTATGCGCTGGACGAGGCCGAGAAGGCGCGGCTGCTGGCCGAGGGCTTCGGTGGCCCCAAGGGAAAGGGCGGAAAGGTGGATGTGTCGCGCTTCAAGGGGCTGGGCGAGATGGACGCCAAGGACCTGAAGGAAACCACCATGGACCCGGCGTCCAGGCGCCTGATCCGCGTGTCGGTGGACGACGACCTGCCCGGCGAGACCGGGGACCTGGTGGAGCGGCTGATGGGCAAGAAGCCGGAACTGCGCTTCCAGTACATCAGCGAGAACGCGCGGTTCGTCGAGGAACTGGATGTGTGAGGCAGAGAAAGGCTTGATTGATGGCTGTTCCTGATTTTCAATCGTTTATTCTTCCAGTGCTGCAGCTTTTTGCTGATGGAAAGACTTCAGTTAAGGAATGTATTGAACCACTCAAAGCACGGCTAAATATTTCAGAAGAAGATGCGCAACTCACTCTGCAAAGCGGTCAGACCGTGGTTTACAATCGCGCTCATTGGGCGAGGACATATCTTGGCAAAGCAGGGTTGCTCGAATCGCCCCGCCGCGGTACGCATATAATCACACAACGTGGCCTTGATATTCTTGCGACATCTCCATCTCAACTGAAGGTCTCAGATCTCAAAAAGATTGGGGAATTTCGCGAATGGCATACGCAATCCGGGACACCTTCGGGAAGTGAACCCTTGGCAGGTGAAGATTCTACGACTGAAGTCACTTCTACACCAGAAGATATTATCGAAGCATCGAAAAAACAGATCGACCTGGCATTGTCCGATGAACTTCTTTCTGCGCTTTACCAAATGTCACCAGCGGCCTTCGAGCAAACGATTTTAGATTTGCTCCAGGCAATGGGATTTGGACGCGGAAAGTCAGAATATCGGAGGTTAACACCTGCGACGGGCGATGGGGGAATAGATGGAATTATAAATGAAGACGCGCTCGGCCTTGACGCAATTTATGTTCAGGCAAAGCGCTACGCTATGGAAAATAAAGTATCGCGCCCGGACATTCAGAGGTTTGTAGGGTCACTTACAGGGGAGAGTGCGACGAAGGGAGTTTTCGTTACAACTTCTGACTTCTCAAAGGATGCGATTGCGTATGTCGACCGTGTGCAGCAAAGAGTTGTATTGATAAATGGACGAACCCTTGCGCGGCTCATGATTGAGTATGATGTTGGTGTTCGTGTTCGATCAGTAGTGAAAATTAAGAGCCTTGATGAGGATTACTTCTCGGACAGATGAAAACTGCCCTTGCAAACCACAGGAACTCGTCGAACTCCTGATGGGCAAGAAGCCGGAACTGCGCTTCCAGTACATCAGCGAGAACGCGCGGTTCGTCGAGGAACTGGATGTGTGAGCAATCTCGGGCAGGTTCAGCTTCCTTGTCGGCAAGGCAAATCCCGGTCCCGTGCCGGAACGGGCCGAAGGCGGGGCCTTTGTCTTTTGGCGAAACTGTCCCTGATGCGGACCGGATGCCGGGACCGAAAACCTGAATGGGGCCGCTTCACCCCGGCCAGCGCATGGTTTGACAACCTCGGGGTCCGGGCCTATCGCTCGGGCGAGCGGCTGCGGGCGGCACTTGCCTTCGACCCCGTCATGAACCCCGGTTCCTGATGGGGCGCCGCAGCCGGGGCCGGGTCGCATTCGGGGTCGGCGATCAGGGAAACACGCATCCAAGCGTGCGCGGTGCGCAGGGTCACCCGGCAAACCGGCGCGAGCGCGCGCGGCAAAGGGGACGGGGATGACGAAACACACCACGCTGGCGGATTTCCGTTTCGACCCGGATGCCCATGAAGATGGCTATGTGGACGCCGCCTTCATCGCGCTGGAGATCACCCGGCTGCTGCGCGAAGGCGATGTCAGGAGCGTCCGCGAATTCCTGGAAACCCAGGAACTGGCCGATGTCGCCGCCTATGTCGAGGAACTCGCGCCCGACCTGGACCTGCAGGCCATGCGCCTGCTGCCCCTCCACGATCAGGCCGAACTGATCGCCTATCTGCGCCCGTCCAGTCAGGTTGCCATCGCCACCGCGCTGTCGCGGCGCGAACTGGCCCGGCTGATGACGGCCATGAGCCATGACGAGCGCGCGGACCTCTACAAGCAACTGGAGCCCGAGGCGCAGGAGGCGATCCTGCCCGCCCTGACCAAGGCCGAGCGCGAGGACCTGCGCCGACTGGCGGCCTATGAGGAATGGACCGTGGGGTCGGTCATGACCTCGGACTATGCCACGCTCCGGCCCGACATGACCTCTTCCGAGGCGATCGAGGCGCTGCGCGCGCAGGCGCTGGAGGCCGAAACGATCTACAACGCCTATATCGTCAACGATGCGCGCGCGCTTGTGGGCGTGGTCAGCCTGCGCGACCTGCTGACCGCGCGGCCCCGACAGGCGGTGTCCGAGGTTATGGAAACCGATCCGATCTGGATCCGCGCCGAGGCCGAGCAGGAAGAAGCCGCGCGCATGGTCGCACGCTACGACCTGCTGGCGCTGCCGGTGCTGGATACCGAGGACCGGCTGGTGGGGATCGTCACCGCCGACGACGCCATGGACGTGGCCGAGGACGAAACCACCGAGGACATCCACAAGAGCGGGATGGTCGCGCCCATCGAAACCTCAGTGGCCGAGGCGACGATTGCGGTGCTCTACAAGGCGCGGATCTACTGGCTGGTGCTGCTGGTCTTTGGCAACATCTTCTCGGGCGCGGGGATCGCCGCCTTCGAGGATACCATCGCCGCGCATCTGTCGCTGCTGTTCTTCCTGCCGCTGCTGATCGCCTCGGGCGGGAATGCG
>JAFIEE010000114.1 GCA_020832705.1 Paracoccaceae bacterium | reverse complement strand
TGGCCGTGGCGTAGAAATCCTGCGTGACCGAGCGCCACAGATCCCACATCGGCTTGAGCGTCGAATGCTTTTCGCGCGTGATGAAGGGTTCGGGGTCGAGCCCCAGCATCTCGCCCAGCTTGCGCAGGAACAGCGTGGTGCTTTCCATGCCGATGGGCGCCTGCAGATAGGGTTTGCCCAGCACCTCGGCCAGCCCGCGCCCGAATTCGCGATACATCACGATATTGGCGTCGGCGTTCACCAGATTGCGCATCTCGGCCAGATGGGCGCCCAGCGGCATGACCATGTTGACCTCGGCCCCGATGCCTTCGACCAGACGCCGGATCTCGGCCAGATCGGAGGGCATGTTGAACGTGCCATACATCGGCCCCAGGATATTGACGCGCGGGCGCGCGCCCTCCTCGCGCCTGGCCTCGCGCGGCATCCGGCCCTTGGTCATGCCGAATTCGGTGAAGATCCAGGTCATCGCCCGGTCGGCGGCTTCCCACTGGTCCTCGTCGATGGTGCGCGGCAGGAAGCGCTGGATATTGGTGCCCATGGGCGTCACGCCCCCGCCGATCATCTCGGCGATGGAACCCGTCACCACCACCGCCGGAAGCGCCGGGTCAAGCGTCTTCCAGGCGCGTTTCATGGCGCCTTCGGTGCCATCGCGGCCCAGCTCTTCCTCGCCCAGCCCCGTCACGACAATCGGCAATTCATGCGGCGGCAGCGCGTCAGTGTAATGCAGCACACTTGTCACCGGCAGGTTCTCACACCCCACAGGGCCATCGATGACCACCTGCAACCCCTTGACGGCGCAGAAGGCATAGACCGCCCCCCAGTATCCGCCCGCGCGGTCATGATCCTGAACCAGCATCAGATCATCTCCTGCGCCTTGGCGGCGCGCGCTTGCTTGTCCAACTTCTTCTGATGGTTGGCGCGGAAATCCGGCCGCAGGTTGGGATCGCCCTCCCAGATGCCCGCAGTGTCGCCCTCGCCGACGCCCTCGAAGAAGTCGCGCATCCTGTCCATGCGTTCCTTGCCGGCGATGGCGGCATTGACCACCTCGCCCAGCGAACCCGCCCCCGCCGGTCCCATCAGGGGCCGCGCCGAAATCAGGTTGGTGAAATACAGCGACGGCGTGCCCTTCTGCTTGGCATGCTGCACGACCGGCGTGGTGCCGATCACCAGATCGGGGTCCAGCCCGTCAGCCGCGGCCAGATCATCGGCCAGCGAGGCCCGGAATTTCACTGCCACACCGCGCGCTTCCAGCCAGTCGCGGTCCGCCGCATTCCAGCGCGAGCCCGCGCAGGCGGTGCCGACATAGGCCACATCCGCCCCGCTCTCGATCAGCAGACGCGCGACCAGCAGTTCCGAGCCCTCATAGCCCGACAGCGTGATCCGCCCCTTGATCGGTGCGCTCGCAAGCGCGCCCCTGATCGCAGGCAGAAACGCGTTTTGCGCTGCGGCAATCTGCGCCGCAGGCACGCCATGGGCCGCGCCAATCGCGGCCAGCCAGTCATGCGTGCCGTCCACGCCCACCGGCGCCGAGCCGACGATGGGCCGGCCCGCGGCCTCGAATTCACGCACGGCGGCGGCGTAGAAGGGGTGGATCGCGGCCACCACCGAACAATCCAGCGCCGCATAAAGCTCGCGCCATTCGCGCGTCGGCACCACCGGCCCGGCCGCCAGCCCCATGGGGGCCAGCATCGCGCCGATCATCATCGGATCCGCCGGGAACATCTCGCCCAGGAGCGTGACCGTCGGCCGGTCCGCGCGTCCGGCGGCAGGCGCGGGCACTGGCCCTGCGGCCACTTCCTGACGCGCGTAATTCAGCATCGCACCAGCCAGCACATCCTTGGCCTCGGCATGGGTTGGCACGCCGAACCCCGGCACATCAATGCCCACGATCCGCACGCCGTTGATTTCCTTGGGCAACAAACGCAGGGGCACGCCTGAAGCCGTCGGCACACAGAGATTGGTCACCACAATCGCGTCATAGCGCGCCGGGTCGGCCATCTCGTGGACCGCATCGCGGATATCCTCGAACAGCTTGCCGGTGACCAGCGTTTCCGAATTGAACGGCACATAGCCCACCGAACGCCGCGCCCCGTAGAAATGGCTGACAAAGGTCAGCCCATAGACGCAGCAAGCCGACCCGCTCAGCACGGTCGCCACACGCCGCATCCGCAGCCCCACGCGCATGCTGCCAAAGGCAGGGCACATCGATTCGGGCTTGTCATGCGGCCCGCGCGGATAGTCCTTCGCGAACTGGTCCAGCACCGCGCCATTGCCCGCCGCTCGCGCCTGCGCTTCCATCTGTTCGCCCGGTGCGTGGCAGCCCATGCCATCGGCCTGCACCGCCCCTTCGGTCCCGTCGGTCGCGTGTTCGATCACCTGTTCGACAGGTGCGTCAGCCGCCGTATCATAGACCGCTTCACCCATTTTCTTGCCCGAAATACTCCGGGGGGTGTGGGGGGCAGCGCCCCCCGCCTTTCCATGTCCAAAATCCTCAGGCATCGTCATAGACCACTTCCAGGCTGGCTTTCGGCTTGGCGTTCTTGCCGCGCATGTCGGCGTCGGTGGCGGGTTCCAGCACCACATCGCCGCCGGTGTCCTTGCTGTCGAACAGCGCCAGCAGCCCGTCCTGATCCAGCGGCTGCGGATGCACCGGGGGCGCGTCCGACACCTGCTCGGCCAGGCCCGCAAACAGCGCGCCCCATTGGCTCTGGCTGGTGCCGACGATCTGGTAATTCGCCGATTTCTTGCGCAGATCCTCATCCGCCGGGATTTCGGCGAGGATCGGGATATCCACCGCTTTCGCGAAAGCCTGCGCCTCGCCGGTGCCGTCATCCTTGTTGATGACCAGCCCCGCCACGCCGACATTGCCGCCCAGCTTGCGGAAGTATTCGACCGCCGAGCAGACATTGTTCGCCACATAGAGCGATTGCAGGTCGTTGCTGCCGACCAGGATCACCTTCTGCGCCATGTCGCGCGCGATCGGCAGGCCGAAGCCGCCGCAGACCACATCGCCGAGGAAATCGAGCAGCACATAGTCGAAATCCCAGTCATGGAAGCCGAGCTTTTCCAGCAACTCGAACCCGTGGATGATCCCGCGCCCGCCGCAGCCGCGGCCCACTTCCGGGCCGCCCAGTTCCATTGCGAAGACGCCATTGCGCTTGAAGCAGACATCGCCGATGGCAACCTCTTCGCCCGCCAGTTTCTTGCGGGTCGAGGTCTCGATGATCGTGGGGCAGGCCTTGCCGGCGAAAAGCAGGCTGGTGGTGTCCGATTTCGGGTCGCAGCCGATGAGCAGCACGCGCTTGCCCTGTTCGGCCATCATGCAGGACAGGTTGGCCAGCGTGAACGACTTGCCGATGCCACCCTTGCCATAGATGGCGATGATCTGGGTGTGTTTGGTGGGCTCGGACTGCGGCACTTCCAGTGTCGGCTCCTCATGCGCCTCGTCGCGCAATCGCTGGTCGAAATCCTTGAGGTTGGGGATGTCGAGAGTCATGCATGGGCCTCCCAGTCCAGAATCATCTTCAGGCAGTCAGCGTCGTTGAACGCCGTCTCATAGGCAGCGGCGGCCTCGCTCGGCCGGGCGTGATGCGTGATCAGCCCGTCGAGTGACAGCGCGCCCGCGTCGATCAGATCGCGCGTGGCGATCAGGTCATCGGGTTGCCATTCGGCGGCGATGCGCAGCCGCGCCTCGCGCATGAAGGCAGGCACAAAGGCGAATTGGAGCGGCTTGGTATAGAAGCCTGCGAGCACCAGTTCGCCATTCTTCGCCAGACGGCCGACAAGCTGGTCGATCAGCCCCTCGGCACCCGAGGCATCCATGATGCAGGTGTAATCGCGGCGCTCGTCCTCGTCGGGGTGGCAGACGGCGTAACCTTGGGAACCACCTTGCCGCGCCGGGTTCACCTCCCAGACCTGCGGCGCGGGCGCGCCCGAGGCGATCACGATCCGCGCAATCAGGCGACCCAGCACGCCATGCCCGACCACCAGGTCGGGCATGGCGGCATGGGGGCCCGCCACAGCGTGACGAGCGGTAGCGGCCAGCGCCAGGAGTGCGCCCGAAGCGCCCATGCCGGGGTCGATGCGGGTGACCCTCTTGGCATCGGTAACGAGAGTTCGCGCCGCGCCACCAAAGAGGCCGAAAACCGGCCCCTGTTCGGTTGCCTCGAAACAGTTCGCGCCGGGGACGAAGACGTGTTCGCCCGGCCGGAAGCCCGAATCAGGCCCGGCCGCGATCACTTCGCCTGCGGCCTCGTATCCCGGCACCAGCGGGTAGCCCATGCCGGGGAAGGGCGGCATCTCGCCGGACCAGAACAGCTTTTCCGTGCCGGTGGAGATGCCTGAATGGTCGATGCGCACCACCAGATCGCGCGGCCCCGGTGCTTTCAGCCCCACCTGCCCAAGCGCGATCCGGCGCGGGGATGACAGGATGATGGCACTGGTCTGCACGGCGTTCCTCCGACCCTCGCGGGCGCCGACTTTGCATGGCGTCGGCGACTCGCTTCATTGACTGTAATTCTAGCGATACACACAAGACTGTCAATTCATATTGACAGTATTTGTCAAACCCGCCCCGGCGACACCCGGGCCTCGACAGCGCCTGCGATAAAATCCATTCTTCTGGAATGCTTTGTGATATCGACAAAACCGGCATCTTGCAGCAGTGTGCCGATCTCGTCACGGCTGCGCGCGCGGCCGGTTTGCATCGCCATGGTGTAAATTGAAAAGTACACATCGACCTGCGGATCGGGCCGGTGGCCGCCGGACATCGGTTCGATGATCAGCACCCGCCCGCCCGGGGGCAGCGCCGCGTGCACCCGCGCCAGCAGGGCGCGGACCGTGTCGTCGCCATGGTCATAGAGCACGCGGACCAGCGAGATCACATCCGCGCCTCCGGGCAGCGGTCCATCGCGGAACGAGCCGCCGTGGCGGGCCACATCCGCCGGAAGCGGCGCCTGCGCGACCACCTGCGGCAGGTCGAAGAGCGCCAGTTCCAGCGCCGGCCAGCGGGCCCGCACCGCACGCAGGAAGGCGCCTGTGCCGCCGCCCACGTCCATGAGCCGCCGCGCCCCGGCAAGCGACACCTGCATCAGCGCCGCTTCGGCCACCATGGCCTGGCTCTCGGCCATCAGTCGCGAATACCGAGCGGTCACGTCGGGATCCTGCGCCCCGTCGGCGCCAAAGACATAGGGCCAGAAGTCGGCGAGTTCCGGTGCCGTCTGACCGCGAAAGAAGGCCACCGGATCGCTCAGGTCGCGGTAAAGCACGTCGTGATGGCGCACCATCTCGCACAGCCCCGGCACGGCCAGGAACGCGGCCCCGCGCCGTGCCAGTGAGAACGCCTCGCCGTGCCGTCGCAGCAGCCCCATGGCTGCCCCGGCCTGCAACAGCACGCGCAGCCGTTCCTCGGGCATCTTCACCTGCGGGGCCAGCGCGGCCACGCTGGCCGGGCCGTCGGCCAGCCGATGCAGGAGGCGCAACTCCACCAGCGCCAGCAGCACCTGGCTCTGCACGAACCCCTGCATCATATCGAAAAGCGCCGCCCCCTCGCGCCGGGCGATGATGCGCAGCCCCGGCACCCGGGCACAGAACGCCCGGAACCGGGCCGAGGCCGCCAGCCGGTTCAGCAGCCCCTGCGGGCGAAATGCGGGCGCGGGCCGCGCCGGGTCGGTCGCCTGGGTGGCTGCGTCGGTCACGGGAGCCCTGCGCTCAGACGCGCACGGGCGCGACCGGGGTCATGCGTTCGGCATAGACCCGGACCAGTTGCGCAAGCTGCGCCTCGCCCGGGCAGGACGGGATCGAGGCAATGGCTCCGCTCAGGATATCCTGCAGCCGCTTGATCGCACCCTGCACACCCAGTTCCTCGACCGCCGAAGGCCGCGCGTTCACGGCATCCTGCCCGGCGGGCTTGCCCAGCGCGCGTTCGTCGTAAAGCGCGTCGCGCAGATCGTCAGCGACCTGGAACGCCTCGCCGATTCGGGCGCCCAGTTCTTCCCATGGCTCGGGCTCGTGCCCGGCGGCCAGCGCGCCCATCTGGGTCGCGGCCATGAACAGCGCGCCGGTCTTGGAGCGGTGATAGGCGCGCAGGTCCACGCGCGATTCGCTCTCCCAGCCCTGCCCGGCGCAGATGCCGTGCGGCATGCCGGTGTGATGCGCCAGCAGGCGCACCAGCCGCAGCGCGCGCATGGCGTCTGCCTCGGGTGCCCCGGCCAGCGCGTCAAAGGCCGCGATGATCAGGCTGTCGCCGGTCAGCACCGCCAACGGCTCGGAATAGGCCAGGTGCACCGTGGGCTTGCCGCGCCGGAAATCGGCATTGTCGAAGGCGGGCAGGTCGTCATGGACCAGGCTGGCGCAGTGGATCAGTTCCAGGGCAATGGCGGCACGGTCGGCCAGTGCGGGGCGGTCATCGCCGCAGGCCAGCGCCACCGACAGGCAGATGGTGGGCCGGATGCGCGCCCCGCCGGGTGTGACGGCATAGTTCAGCGCTGCGGCCAGCCGCCCGGGTGTGGCGCCATTATCGGCGCCCTGTGCGTGGGCGATGGCGGCGCTCATGGCCTTGTCGATTCGTCTGCTCAGGTCCATTGCGGCCTCCCGCTCGGCGTTGTGATCCAGTTCCTGTCACCATAAGTGGACAGGCATGTGTAAATTACACTGGACAGTTTCGCGCAAAGAGTCAAGAATCCCTGACATGGGCTGCACGAAGGATACGGTTATCGTCATCGGTGCCGGGATGGGGGGCTTGGCTGCCGCCATCCGGCTGGCCGCGGCCGGGCGCGCGGTGACGCTTCTGGAAGCGCACGGCTGGCCCGGGGGCAAGATGCGCACCGTGCCCAGCGCCGCCGGGCCGGTGGACGCGGGGCCCACGGTGCTGACCCTGCGCGATGTGCTCGACGACCTGTTCGAGGCCGCAGGCAGCACGCTGGAGGCGCATGTGACGCTGGACCTGCTGCCGGTTCTGGCGCGGCATTTCTGGACCGACGGCGCGCAACTGGACCTGCACGCCGACCCCGCCGCCAGCGCCGAGGCCATCGCCGACACTTTCGGCCCCCGTGCGCGGGCCGAGTTCCTGCGCTTCGACGCCGAGACCCGCGCGCTGTTCGAAGGGTTCGACGCGCCGATCATGCGCAGCCCGCGCCCGCGCGCGCTGGGTGCGGCCCGCGCGGTGCTGGCCCGCCCGGCGCTCATGCCCTGGCTGGTGCCGGGGCGCAGCCTGAACGCCATGCTGGCCGCCCGCTTCACCGAGCCGCGCCTGCGGCAGCTTTTCGGGCGCTACGCGACCTATGTCGGCGGCAACCCGGCGCTCGCCCCGGCCGTGCTGGGTCTGATCTGGCAGGCCGAGGCGGCGGGCGTCTGGGCCGTGCGCGGCGGCATGGCACGGCTGGCGCAGGCGCTGGCGGCGGTGTTCGAAGGCTTGGGCGGCACGCTGCGGCTGAACGCGCCGGTGGCGCGGATCCTCAGTGCGCGCGGCGCGGTGACGGGGGTGGTGCTGGCGGATGGCCAGGCGTTGACGGGGCGCCAGGTGGTCTTCAACGGCGACCCGGCCGCGCTGCCGCATCTGCTGGACACGCCGCGCCGTGCGCCGCCGCGCCGCCGGACGCAGCCGCGCAGTCTTTCGGCGCAGGTCTGGACCTTTGCCGCCCGCGTGCAGCCGCAGGGGCTGGGCGCGGACGCGCTGACCTATCACAGCGTGTTCTTCGCCGACGATCCGGCGCAGGAATTCGGGCCGCTGGCGCAGGGGCGCACGCCCGAGGCGCCCACCGTCTATGTCTGTGCCCAGGACCGCGCGACGCGCATGCCCACGGGCGCGCCTGCGGGCGCCGAACGCTTCCAGTTCATCCTGAACGCGCCGCCATTCACCCCATCGGAGGCCCAATGCAACACCGGATGCAACACCGACCCCTTCGCGCGGCTGGCGCGCTTCGGCCTGCACCTGACACCGGAGCTGACACCGCAGGCGCTGACCCGGCCCCGGGACTTCGCGGCCCTGTTCCCGCACAGCCAGGGGGCGCTTTACGGGCTGTCCCCGGACGGGGCGCTGGCGACGTTTCTGCGCCCGGGCGCGCGGACGAAGCTGCGGGGCCTGTATCTCGCGGGGGGCGGGGCGCATCCGGGGGCGGGGGTGCCGATGGCGCTGATGTCGGGCGGGCACGCGGCGCGGGCGGCGATGGACGACCGGATTTCCGCACCCGTGTTCCGCCCGACGGCTACGCCTGGTGGTATGTCGACGGGATCAGCGATGACGGGGAACGCGCCGTCTCGGTGATCGGGTTCATCGGCTCGGTGTTTTCGCCCTGGTATCGCTGGTCGGGGCGGCACGATCCGCAGAACCATGTCTGCATCAATGTCGCCACCTACGGGCCGAAGGGGCGGTTCACCATGACCGACCGGGGCCGCGCAGCGCTGCGCCAGTCGCGCGATGTGTTCGAGGTGGGCCCCTCGTCCATGCGCTGGGAGGGCGACCGGCTGGTGATCGACGTGAACGAGGTTTCCTCGCCGCCGCTGATCAGCCGGGTGCGCGGCACCATCACCCTGCACCCCGCGGCGCTGTTCGGCCAGAGCCACAACCTGACCCCGGACGGTCGGCACCGCTGGCAGCCTTTC
The DNA here is from genome assembly GCA_020832705.1 of Paracoccaceae bacterium. Classification (GTDB taxonomy): domain Bacteria; phylum Pseudomonadota; class Alphaproteobacteria; order Rhodobacterales; family Rhodobacteraceae; genus Rhabdonatronobacter. The sequence continues at coordinate 2,331 of JAFIEE010000114.1, read as the reverse complement.
GCCCCCATCGCACGGATCGAGGTGGACCTGGAACCCGGCCACAAATGGCAGGGGCACGGCTATTTCGATGCCAATTTCGGCGAGGCCGCGCTGGAGGCGGATTTCGATTACTGGACCTGGGGGCGCTATCCGAACCGGGGCGGGGCAACGTGTTTCTATGACGCGACCCGGCGCGATGGCAGCCATGCGGCCACGGCGCTGCACTTCCACGCGGACGGGCGGTGCGAACCGGTCGAGGCGCCGCCCAAGGCGCGGATGGCGCGCAGCCTCTGGGCCGTGCGGCGCGAGACGCGCGCCGATGCAGGCTTCCGGCCCCGGCAGGAACTGGCGATGCTGGATGCGCCCTTCTACACCCGCGCGGCGGTGCGCACCCGGATCGACGGGGCCGAGACCGTGGGCGTGCACGAGGCGCTCGATCTGCGCCGCTTCGCCTCGCCGCTGCTGAAGCCGATGCTGGCCATGCGCGTGCCGCGCCGTCCGGGCTGGCGCTTCGAGGACTGATACCATCTGCACCTGGCCGGTTCCTGGAGTGCGGAGTGCCGGTAACACCGGGCATGACGTGGCAGCGCTCTCCTGGGGGGGGCGGGGGGGGAGCCGCGCCGTTAAGGGCCCGCAGGGGCGGATCTCGTGCGCCCGCAAGCCCGGTGCCACGGTGCAGGGCGTGGCAGGCAGGCGGCTACTCTACTCGGCGCGGTTGCGGCGCAGGGCGCTGCGGAAATCCGCCAGCGCGAAGGCACCCATCGCGGCCCCGGCGGCGAAATAGACCACCCCCCCGCCCAGGACCAGCGCGGCCAGCGCGGCGTAGCGCAGGCCGGGCGCTACCAGCCACGGCGCCAGCGCAAGTGCCGCGAGCCAGAGCGCCGCCCCCATCAGCGCCGCCGCCGCCACCTGCCGCCAGAGCCGGTTCCGGAAGCGGGCGTCAGGCTGCGCGGCCTCGCCCAGCGGCCGGGCGCCGCGCCAGAGTTGCCAGACCATCACCCAGGCGGCGACACTGGTGGCCAGCGCAGCGGCGATGTAGCCGATCAGCGGCGCCAGCCCCACCGCCAGCACCGCGTTCACCACCATCGCCACCACCGCGTAGTTGAACGGGCGGCGCGTGTCATGCCGGGCGAAATACAGGGGCTGCAGCACCTTGTGCAGGACGAAGGCCGGAAGCCCGGCGCCGTAGACCGCCAGCGCGAAGGCCGTGGCGGCGGTGTCTTCCGGGCCGAAGGCGCCGCGTTCGAACAGCACCGAGACGATCGGCCCGGCGATCACCACCAGCGCGACCGCTGCCGGAAAGGTGAGTGCCAGCGAAAACTCCAGCGCGCGGCTGAAGGACCAGCGCCCGCCTTCGGTATCCGCGCGGCCCAGACGGCGCGAAAGCTCGGGCAGCAGGACCACGCCGATGGCGATGCCGACCACGCCCAGCGGCAGTTGATACAGCCGGTCGGCATAGCTGAGCCAGGCCACCGCGCCGTCGAAGAAGCTGGCCACCTGACGACCGACCAGCAGGTTGATCTGCACCACGCCACCGGCCAGGATCGCCGGACCCATGACGCGCAGGAGCCGCTTCATCTCGGGCGAGACGCGCGGCCGTTGCGGGGCGATGACGAAGCCCGCCCGCGCCGCCGCCCACCACAGCACCAGCAGTTGCGCCAGCCCCGCAACCGGCACCGCCCAGGCCAGCGCGTCGCCCACCGGCCAGCCGCGCATGTCGGCCAGCACCAACGCGCCGATGAAGATCACGTTCAGCAGCGTCGGCGCGGCGGCGGCCACGGCGAAGCGGCCGATGGAATTCAGCACGCCAGACAGCAGGGCCGCGAGCGAGATCAGCAGGATATAGGGAAAGGCGATGCGCCCGTAGCTGACCGCCATGTCGAAGCGTTCGTCGCCGCGAAACCCGTAGGCCATGGCCATCACCAGCCAGGGCATGGCCAGATGCGCCAGCGCCGAGAAGGCGAAGAGGAACATGCCCAGCCATGAGGCCGCGTTGCGGGCGAAGGCCAGCGCGTCCTCGTCGCGTTCGAGCTTCTTGGCAAAGATCGGCACGAAGGCCATGTTGAACGCCCCTTCGGCAAAGAAGCGGCGGAACATGTTGGGCAGGGAAAAGGCGATCAGGAAGGCTTCGGCCACGGGTCCCGCGCCCAGGTAAGCGGCGATGGCCACATCGCGGACAAAGCCGAAGATGCGGCTGAAGAGCGTCCACAGCCCCACGGTCAGGAACCCCGAGATCAGGCGGATCGGGGTCATGCCGGTGCCGCTGCGCAGGCGGTGCGGGCGCGGGAAGGAAGCGCCCGCTCGGCGTGGCCCACCCACCCGCCCCGCCACGCCGCGCGGGCGCTGCCCGGC
>JAFIEE010000113.1 GCA_020832705.1 Paracoccaceae bacterium | reverse complement strand
CCCCCCCCCCCCCCCCCCCCCCCCCCCCCCCCCCCCCCCCCCCCCCCCCCCGGCCTGAGGGGCGCGCGCCGATGCTGGTCTCGCTCGATATTCGCGACATGCTGCTGATCGACCGGCTGGAACTGGACTTCCGGCCCGGGCTGAACGTGCTGACCGGCGAGACCGGCGCAGGCAAGTCGATCCTTCTGGATTGCCTCGGTTTCGTTCTGGGCTGGCGCGGGCGCGCCGATCTGGTCCGCCCCGGTGCCGCGCAGGGCGAGGTGGTGGCCGAATTCCACCTTGCCCCGGATCATCCGGCCCGTGCCATTCTGGCCGATGGCGGCTTGCCGGTCACGGACACGCTGCTTCTGCGCCGCGTCAATGCCGCCGAGGGGCGCAAGAGCGCCTGGATCAACGACCGCCGCGCCTCGGGCGAGGTGCTGCGCGCGCTGTCCGAGGTGCTGGTCGAGCTTCACGGCCAGCAGGATGACCGCGGCCTTCTTAACCCGCGCAGCCATGGCGGGTTTCTCGATGCCTTCGGCGGGCTGGAGGCGCCGCTGGCCGCAACCGCTGCCCGCTGGCGCGCGCTCCAGCAGGCGCGCAAGGCGCGCAGCGCGGCCGCCGCGCGGCTCGCGGATCTGGCCCGCGAAGAGGATTTCCTGCGCCACGCGGTCCGCGAACTCGACCTGCTGGACCCGCAGCCGGGTGAGGAAGAGGCGCTCGACACGCGCCGCCGGATGCTGCAGCAGGCCGAACGGCTGCGCACCGATCTTGCCCGCGCACATGCCGCGCTGACCGGCGAGGGGGCCGAGGGGCTGCTGTCGGATGCCACCCGCTGGCTTGACGGCGCGGCCGAGGCGCTGGAGGGGCGGCTCGATGCGCCGCTTGAAGCCCTGAGCCGCGCGCTGGATGCGGTGGCCGAGGCCGCGCGCGGGATCGAGGACGCGCAGGAGGCGTTCGATACCGGCGGCGGCACGCTGGAGGAGGTGGAGGAACGGCTCTTCGCGATCCGCGGGCTGGCGCGCAAGCATGGCGTTCTGGCGGATGATCTGGGCGCGCTGGCCGGTGATCTGCGCGCCCGGCTGGCCGCGCTTGACGGCGGCAGCGCCGACATCGCCCGGCTGGAGGCCGCCGAACGCGCCGCCGAAAGCGATTACAGCGCCGCGGCCGAGGCGCTGAGTGCCGCGCGTCACGCGGCGGCAGCGGAACTGGACCGCGCCATGGCATCCGAACTGGCGCCGCTGAAGATGGAGCGCGCGGCTTTCGCCACGCGCATCGCTCCCGCGCCTGCGGGGCCGTCGGGGCAGGACGCGGTGACCTTCGAGGTCGCGACCAACCCCGGCGCGCCCGCCGGGGCGCTGAACCGCATCGCTTCGGGGGGGGAGCTGTCGCGGTTCCTGCTGGCGCTCAAGGTCTGCCTTGCCCGCGGGGCCGGGGGCGGGCTGACCATGATCTTCGACGAGATCGACCGCGGCGTGGGCGGGGCCACCGCCGACGCCGTGGGCCGACGTCTGCGCGCACTCGCCGAGGGCGGGTCCGGCGGGGATGGCACGGGGCCTGAAACCGGGCAGGTGCTGGTCGTCACCCACTCGCCGCAGGTCGCCGCGCTTGGCGCGCATCACTGGCGGGTGGAAAAGCATGTTGCGGACGGGCAGACGCTCTCGCGCGTTGTGCCGCTTTCCGCCGAAGCGCGGGTCGAGGAGATTGCACGGATGCTGGCAGGTGATAGCATCACCGATGCCGCGCGCGCTGCGGCCCGGGCGCTGCTGTCTGCCGACGCGGTGCCCGGCGTATAAGGTTTCACAGCTTGCCCAGCAGGAGGTCCGCCCATGTCCCGTGCGCCCATGTCCCGTGCGCCCATGTTCCGTGCGCCCATGTTCCGTGCGCCCATGTTCCGCGCAACCATGTTCCGTGCATCCATGCCTCGCCCCCGCCCGATTGCGGCCCCGGTCCGTGCCGTCGCGCTCTGCCTCGCCGCCGGGCTGGGCCTTTCGGCCTGCATGGCGCCGCTGGGGATGGGCGCCCCGGCCGCGGCGCCGCGCGCGGCACCGGGCGGTCAGGTCGCATCCCTGCCGCCGCCATCGCCAGCCGACGTGCCCACCGCCAGCCGCGCCGAACGCGCCTGTGTGGAGCAGGGCGCCGCGCAGGGACTGACGGTGCAGCGCGTGGTCGGCACCCGCGCCACCACCGATGCCAGCGGGCAGACCACGGGCCGCGACGTGATGCTGCGTGTCTCGCGCCAGGGTCAGGTCTATGAGGTGCGCTGCAATTACGCGCAGGCCACCGACACGGCGCGGATCATGTCGCTGTAGGCAGGGAACCGGGCAGGGAAAGCAGGCGCGGGCGCCGGTTTCATGGGGCACCCGCCTGATCCGCCCCGCATGTCGTCAAAGCGCCCTCGGGCCGTGGCCCCCCCCCCCCCCCCCCCCCCCCCGCATGGCGTCAACGCCCCCTCGGGCCGTGCCCACCCCCCCGCCCCGCACGCCCCGCGGGCGCTTGCCCCTGCCAGGGGCAGGGGCAGGGCGCTGCGCGGGCGGCCGGATCGGCCAGGCGGTGTAAGGTCAGGCGGCGCTCAGCGCGGGCTGCGCTTGGCGAGGATACGTTGCAGGGTGCGGCGGTGCATGCTCAGCCGACGCGCGGTTTCCGAGACATTCCGGTCGCATTGTTCATAGACGCGCTGGATGTGCTCCCAGCGCACGCGGTCGGCGGACATGGGGTTTTCAGGCGGTTCGGGCAGCGCGTCGCCATCGGCGAGGAGCGCGCGCACCACATCGTCGGCATCCGCCGGTTTCGACAGGTAATCCGTGGCTCCGATCTTGACCGCCGCAACGGCGGTGGCAATCGCGCCGTAGCCGGTCAGCACGACGATCCGGCTGTCCGGCCGCCGCTCGCGCAGCGCCTCGACAACATCGAGCCCGTTGCCATCCTCGAGCCGCAGGTCGATAACCGCAAAGGCGGGCGGGTGCGCGGCCACGCGCGTCTTGCCTGCGGCCACGCTTTCGGCGATCTCGACCGCGAAGCCGCGTTTCTCCATCGCCCGGGCCAGACGGCGCAGGAACACCTCGTCGTCATCGACCAGCAGGAGCGAGGCATCCCCGCTCGGGGCGCACAGTTCGAGCTCGGCCATGATGCAGTTTTCCTTACCATTCATTTCCATGAATAGTTAGAGCGTGCGCGCCGCCCGGTCAATTTCAAGCGCACGCGATCCGTCGCACGCGCCCGCTCAGGCGGCTTCGATGAAACAGGCGATCCGGTCCGCCAGCGCCTCGGGGGTGAGATCGCGGCGGAACACCTCGACGAATCCGTGCCCGGGAAGCAGCAGGTAGCTGAAGGTCGAATGGTCGATCAGGTAGAACTCGTCATCATCCTGATCATGGATCGCATAATACGCGCGATAGGCGCGTGCGGCCTCGCGGATCTGCGCTTCAGTGCCGGTCAGCGCCACCATCTCGGGGTGCATGAAATGCGCGAACTCGGCCAGCACCTCGGGGGTGTCGCGGCGCGGATCGACCGAGATGAACACCGGCTGCAGGTCAAGCCCGCGCTCTGACAGCAGATCGGTGGCCTGCGCGTTGCGGTTGGCATCGAGCGGGCAGACATCCGGGCAGAAGGCGTAGCCGAAATAGATCAGCGTCGGCCGCGTCAGCAGCGATTCCTCGGTCACGGTCTGGCCGCGGTGATCCACAAGCTCGAACGGTCCGCCGATCGCCCCGGACCCGCCCGCAATCGCGCTTTCACGGCACTGGGCGAAACCCGCCTCGGACGGGCCGCGCAGCATCATGTAGCCCAGGCCCCCCAGCAATGCCGCCACCAGTCCGACCACAATCAGCGAATACACCCGCAGCATCCGACACTCCCCGATTTCCGTGCATGTGCCTTGATGCCCGAGTGCTGCGCGCTTTACAATGGAGGCTCAACGGCATGTGACAACAGGACCCAATATGAACCGCCCCGGGCTTGGCCCTTCCGCGCGCGAGAACCGGGGCCAGTGGGTGCGGCTGCGCACGCTGACGCTGCTGCGCTGGCTGGCGGTGGCGGGGCAGGTGCTGGCGCTGGCCGTGGCCGACCGTTATCTGGGCCTGAGTTTCAACGTCGGTCTGTGTTACCTGGTGGTCGGCGCCTCGGTGATCTCGAACCTGCTGGCGGTATTCCTGTTTCCGGAAAACAAGCGCCTGTCGGAAACCGAGGCGATGCTGACGCTGCTGTTCGACATCGCCCAGCTTGCGGTGCTGCTGTATCTGACCGGCGGGCTGAACAATCCCTTCGCGCTGCTGATGCTGGCGCCGGTGACGATTTCGGCCTCGGTGCTTTCGCCGCGCCGGACGCTGTTTCTGGGCGCCATGGCGGTGGGGCTGGTCACGGTGCTGGCATTCTGGAGCGAACCCCTGCGCTTTGCCGATGGCTCGATCCTGGCGGTGCCGCCGCTCTTTGCCTTCGGCTTCTGGCTGGCGATCATCACGGGGGTGGTGTTCCTGGCCTTCTATGCGCGCCGGATCACGCAGGAGGTGGACACCATGGCCGATGCGCTGCTGGCCGCGCAGATGGCGCTGGAGCGCGAGCAGAAGCTGACCGATCTGGGCGGCGTGGTCGCGGCGGCGGCGCACGAACTGGGCACGCCGCTGGCCACGATCAAGCTGGTCAGCGGCGAACTGGCCAGCGAATTGCGGGACCGGCCAGAGCTGCACGAGGATGCGCAACTGATCCGCCAGCAGGCCGACCGCTGCCGGGACATCCTGCGCTCGATGGGGCGCGCCGGCAAGGATGACCGGCAGTTGCGCCAGGCCCCGCTGGAGGCGGTCCTGCGCGAGGCCGCCGAACCCCACTCCGACCGCGGGCGCGCGATCGACTTCATCCTGCGCCCCGACCCCGGGGCCGACCCGCGCCAGCCCGTGATCCGGCGCCGCCCCGAGGTGATCCACGGGCTGCGCAACCTGATCCAGAACGCGGTCGATTTCGCCGACGCGCATGTCTGGATTGCCGCCGACTGGGACGCGCGCACCATCCGTGTCCGCATCATCGACGATGGCCCGGGCTTCGATCCGCAGATGCTGCCGCGCATCGGCGAGCCGTTCGCCCGCAGCCGTGGTGCGCTGCGCCCGGTCAGGGGGCGGCAGGGATACGAAGGCATGGGACTGGGCCTGTTCATCGCCAAGACGCTGCTGGAGCGTTCGGGCGCGCGGTTGCGGTTCGGCAATTGCGACGGGGTGCCGCAGGATTTGTGCGCAGAGCTCGCCGGGCCGTCAGAGCGGGCAGGCGCCTATGCGGACCTGATCTGGCCGCGCGCCCGGATCGAGGCCGAGGCGGGGGCCGTTCTGGGCCGGAACCTGCCACACGAGACCTGAAGGGCGGCGCGGCCTTAAGCTGGTCTTAACCAATTCTTTTCAACTCTGAGGAGGAGATTCGCGTCCGTGCAACCTGGAGCATGTCATGGTCCCATCGCTCAGCCTTGCCCTTGTGCTGGTTGCCACCTCGGTGCTGTCGGCGCTTGCCGCGCTGGTGTTCCTGCAGCTTCGGCCTGTCCCCCCGGGCGGTGCGGCGGCGCGGCCCTACGCGCCAGACGCTGCAGGGCGCGCGGTGCTGATCTATGACGACCGGCGGCTGGTGGATGCCAATGGCAACGGACAGACGCTGTTGCAGACCGCGCGCGGGGCAACTGCATCGACCGGCGGGGGGCAGGCGCCCCCGGCGGGCGATGATCTGGAACCCGTGCTGCGTCTGCTGGATGCGCGCTTCCCGGAACTGCGCGACCGGCTTCCCGCGCTGGTGCGCAGCGGGCGGATCACCCTGGAGGCCGTTGACGGGTCGGGCTTCGAACTGGTGGCCGAATGGCGGAGCGGTCTGGCGCATCTGTCGGTGATCGACACGCGCGCCGATGGCAGTTGCCTGCTTGTCGACCGGTTGAGCTTCGATGCCCTGCAGAGCGAACTGGAGGGGTTGCGCGACTGCATTTCCCTTGCCCCGCTTGTTATCTGGCGCACCGATGCGGAGGGCGCGGTGATCTGGGCGAACCGCGCCTATCTGGACCTTGCCGGGCGCGGGCCGGGGCTTTCGGGCTGGCCGTTGCCGCAGCTCTTTCCACCGATCGACGGGAATGCCCCGAAACGCGAGCACCTTGAACTCGGCGGCGCCACGCACTGGTTCGAATGCCGCAGCTTGCAGCAGGCGCAGGGCACGCTGAATTTTGCCATCCCCGCCGACAGCACTGCCCAGGTCGAAAAGGCGCGCCAGGGCATGGTGCAGACCCTTGCCGGGGCTTTCGCCATGCATCCCGTGGGGCTGGCCGTGTTCGATGACGCGCGGGCGCTGCAGATATTCAACCCGGCGCTGATGGACATGACCGGCCTGAGCGCCGAGTTTCTGGCCAACAAGCCCGGTTTTGACCGCTTCCTGCATGCGCTGCGCGAACGCCGGATGCTGCCGGAGCCGGCGGATTATCGCAGTTGGCGCAGCGCGTTGCTGCAACTGGAACGCGCGGCCGAATCCGGCGCCTATCAGGAGGAATGGTCGCTGCCGTCGGGCCAGACCCTGCATGTCACCGGGCGCCCGCATCCCGGGGGGGGCATTGCCTTCCTGTTCGAGGATGTGACAAGCGAAATGACGCTGACGCGCAGTTTTCGCGCCCAGATCGAAACCGCGCAGACGGTGATGGACGCGCTGCCCCATGCGCTGGCGGTGTTCTCGGCGCAGGGCACGTTCAAGCTGGCGAATGCCGCATATCACCGGCTCTGGGGCACCGACCCCATGGCGGCGGCCGGGCATGGCACAATGCAGGCCGCGCTTGATCTGTGGCGGGGGGCAAGCCACCCCGGGCCTGTCTGGCAGCGGTTGGCGGAAGGCGCCGCCGCGCAGGGCGTGCCGCAAGAGGTCACGGGCACCGCGATGCTGCGCAACGGGATCGCGCTGGCTGTGCGGATGGAAACGCTGGTGGGTGGCAACCTGTTGGTCACGTTCAGTCAACCCGGCGCGGCCGAGATGGGCCCCGCCCCGTCGGTGGTGGCGCGCTCTCTGCCCGAGGGTGCGGGCGCGGCACGGCCGGTCGCGACCCCCGAACACGCCGCGCATCAGGCACTCCTGGCGCGCGCCGACCGTGGGGGGGGGGGCGGGTCGGGGGCGGGCGGGGCCGCAGGCCCGGCAACGGCTGTGCCGATGGACCGGGACATGGGCGCGCCACCGGATTCAGAAACCCCGCCCCGTGCCGACCCGGCGCCACGCGCAGCGCGTGTGCGGCACCGGTCCAGCCGATCACCGCTGCGGGCCTGAAGGCAGGCGTGCGGGGGGGGGGCGCGCAGGATCGCGGCGCCGCCGACCCCGGGGCAGGGCAGGCGCTGCGCAGGTGCAGCGCGGGTGCAGGTGCAGCGCGGGTGCAGGTGCAGCGCGGGTGCAGGCGCGGCGCGGGCGCGGGCTTCTGGCGCTGCTTGTGAATGGCTCCGGGGGCTTTGGCCCGCGCGACAGGCCCACGCACGCAGCAGGGGCAGCGAAGCGCATGGCCCCAACCCGGGCCCCAACCCGGGCCCCAACCCGGCGCACACGGCGATCTGCGCCGCGGGTCCTTCCGGACGGGTCTTGCGGCCATGGGCTGGCTTTTCGCCACCGGTTCGCGGCCTGGGTCTCGTGTGGCCACGCCGGGCCGCTGCGGACCTTGCCCGCGCGCCGTCGTGCGAGGCCCCGTTCCCAAATTGGACCCTCCGACCGTGCATTCGCGCGCAGCGGACGCCGCGCACCCGGCGCCGCGCACCCGGCGCTGCGCAGCCGACGCCGCGGACCAGAGTCCGCCCGGCAGACAGCCGGAGCTGCCGTCAGGCCAGAAGCAGATGGCCGCCGATCAGCACGCCCGTCCCGGCGACAATCGCCACCACCACGTTGCGCGACACGAGCCCCGCCACAATCGTCGCCCCCGCCGCCGACATCCGCAGCGGGTCGAGCGCGCCGCCGCTGGCCGCCGGAAACAGGATCATCGGCGCGATCATGCCGGGCATGATGGCGACGGCCGTATAGCGCAGATGCCGCAACGCCCATTCCGGCAGTTCGCGGCTTCCGATCAGGCCGAGGAAGGAATAGCGCAGCGCAAAGGTCCCGACCCCGAGGATCAGGATGATGAGCCAGATCTCGAAACTGCTGTAAGCCATCGCCCCTGAATACTTCAGACATCGCGCCATGCAAGCGCCAACTGTCCCGCATCGGCCCCGGACCGGTCGGATCGGCATGGCGGCTGTGCTGGCCCACCGCGCGCGTGGCTTCGCGTGTCGCCCGGTCCTTCGGTCCCCGGCGTGCTGCGCCTGCCGTCGGAAAATGCCCCGGCGCGGGCCTGCCCGCGCCGCTCGGCCCAACGGGCGCGGGGGCATCTTCGATGCGCCCGCCGCCGGGCGGGAGCCTCCCCGTTCCCCGCAAGCGCCCCGGTTCAGGCGGCGCGGGACTCGCGGATCAGTTGCAGGATGTTGCGCGCCGCATCCGGAATATTCGTGCCGGGGCCAAAGATCGCCTTGACCCCCGCATCGCGCAGGAAGGCATAATCCTGCTGCGGGATCACCCCGCCGCAGATCACGATGATATCCCCCGCCCCCTGCGCCCGCAGCGCCGCGACCAGCTTCGGCGCCAGGGTCTTGTGGCCCGCCGCCTGGCTGGAAATCCCCACCACATGCACGTCATTGTCCACCGCGTCCTGCGCCGCTTCCTCGGGCGTCTGGAACAGCGGGCCCACGTCCACGTCGAAGCCGATGTCGGCAAAGGCGGTGGCGATCACCTTGGCGCCGCGGTCGTGGCCGTCCTGGCCCATCTTGACCACCAGCATGCGCGGGCGGCGGCCCTCGGCCTCGGCGAAGGCCTCGACATCGGCCTGAATCGCCGCAAAGCCTTCGTCGCCCTCATAGGCCGCCCCGTAGACACCGGCCAGCGTCTTCACCTCGGCGCGGTGGCGCCCGAACACCTTTTCCATGGCCATGCTGATCTCCCCGACCGAGGCCCGCGCGCGGGCCGCTTCCACTGCCGCTTCCAGCAGGTTGCCGCCCGTTTCGGCACGGCGCGTCACCTCCGCCAGCGCCGCGTCGCAGGCGCCCTGATCCCGGCCCGCGCGGATGCGCTCCAGCCGGGCGATCTGGCTGTCGCGCACCTTGACGTTGTCAATGTCCAGGATATCGATCGGGTCCTCGTGCGCCTTGCGATACTTGTTGACCCCGACGATCACCTCCTCGCCACGGTCGATCCGGGCCTGACGGCGCGCCGCCGTCTCCTCGATGCGCAGTTTCGGCATGCCAGAGGCCACGGCCCTGGTCATGCCGCCCATGGCCTCGACCTCCTGCATCAGCTCCCAGGCGGCTTCGGCCAGATCATGGGTCAGCTTCTCGACGTAATAGCTGCCCGCCAGGGGATCGACGACTTTCGTGACGCCGGTTTCCTCCTGCAACACAAGCTGCGTGTTCCGCGCGATCCGGGCGCTGAAATCGGTCGGCAGGGCAATCGCCTCGTCCAGCGCGTTGGTGTGGAGCGATTGCGTGCCGCCCAGCACCGCCGACATCGCCTCATAGGCGGTGCGGATCACGTTGTTGTAGGGGTCCTGCTCCTGCAGGCTGACGCCCGAGGTCTGGCAATGGGTGCGCAGCATCCTCGATTTCGGATCCTTTGGCTCGAATTCATCCATCACGCGGGACCACAACAGCCGCGCGGCGCGCAGTTTGGCGATTTCCATGAAGAAATTCATGCCGATGGCAAAGAAGAAGCTCAGCCGCCCGGCGAAGCGGTCGACATCCATGCCGCGGTGAATCGCCGCACGGACGTATTCGCGCCCGTCGGCCAGGGTGAAAGCCAGTTCCTGCACGAGGTTCGCGCCCGCCTCCTGCATGTGATAGCCGGAAATGGAGATCGAGTTGAACTTCGGCATCTCCTCCGAGGTGTATTCGATGATATCGGCGATGATCCGCATCGACGGCTCGGGCGGGTAGACATAGGTGTTGCGGACCATGAACTCCTTGAGGATATCGTTCTGGATGGTCCCGGACAGAAGCTTGCGGTCCACGCCCTGTTCCTCGCCGGTGACGATGAAATTCGCAAGGATCGGGATCACCGCGCCGTTCATGGTCATCGACACGCTGACCTTTTCCAGCGGGATTCCGTCGAACAGGATCTTCATGTCCTCGACCGAATCGATGGCGACACCCGCCTTGCCTACATCGCCCACCACGCGCGGATGATCGCTGTCATAGCCGCGATGGGTGGCCAGATCGAAGGCGACCGACACGCCCTGCTGCCCGGCCGCCAGCGCACGGCGATAGAAGGCGTTCGAGTCCTCGGCGGTGGAAAAGCCTGCATACTGCCGGATGGTCCAGGGGCGGCCGGTATACATGGTGGCGCGCACGCCACGGGTATAGGGCGCCTCGCCGGGGATGGTGCCCAGATGCGAGAGCCCGGCGACATCCTCTGCCAGATAGAGCGGCTGGACCGGGATTCCCTCCAGCGTGTCCCATGTCAGGCTTTCCAGCGGGCGGCCGCGCAATTCCTTCGCGGCCAGCGTCTCCCAGCGTGTCCTTGCGTCACTCATTACGGTTTCCTTCCTTGCGGCGCGGCCTGCCTGATGCGTCCGCGCCCTCTGGTGTTTTTTTCCCGAACACCCCTATATGAGGGGCAACAGGAGGCATCATGAAACTGTTCCGAACCCTTGTTTTCGCAGCCATACTGCCCGTCCCGGCGCTGGCCGCCGACACCCCGGCCACCGACCCGGCCCCCGACAAGGAGAACGTGAATGCGGCGGCGGCCGGGCCCGCGACGGCGCCCGACGCAACCGCCGACGACGCGGCCACAGACGGCGCCGACGACGCCGCGGCGCTGCCCGATCCTGATGTGGAGCTTCTGTTCCTCGACGCGCGCGAGATCGATGTGCGCGAATTCATCTGGGAGCGCCGGATCGTGGTGGTGATGGCCGATACGCCCAACGATCCGCTGCTGCTGCGCCAGCTCCAGGCCCTGCGCGAGCGCGCGGATGATTTCGTCGAGCGCGATGTGGTGGTGATCTTCGACGGCCACCCCGAAGACAACAGCCCGCTGCGCCAGGTCATGCGCCCGCGCGGTTTCATGACCGCGATCATCGACAAGGATGGCGAGGTCAAGGCCCGCCGCCCCGCCCCGCGCACCGGGCGCGAGTTGATGGCGGTGATCGACCGCTTCCCGCTGCGGCGCCAGGAAGTGCTGGAACGCCTGCCTTCGGGGCGGTGAGCGGCGCCCGCGCCGACCCGAGAGGGGCGCAAGGCGGGGCAAGGGGGGCTCCCGCCCGTCGGGGGGGGGGGGGGAGCGTGGGCCCCCCCCCGGGGGGGGGGGGGGGGGGGGGGGCGGGCGCGCCCCGCGCGGGGCGGGGGGGGGGGGGGGGGGGGGGGGG
>JAFIEE010000112.1 GCA_020832705.1 Paracoccaceae bacterium | reverse complement strand
CCGCCCCCGCACGCCCCGAGGGCGCTGCCCCTGCTGGCGCAGGGGCGGGGAAAGCCGTCTGGCCATCGGCAGCGACCCGCCGGTTCGGGTGTGCCCCCGGGGCTGTCGACGCCGCTCAGCCGCCCTGCCGGAAGCCTCTCGCCCCGGAGGTTTCACGCCCCGGACGCTTCACGCAGCGGTGTTCAGCAGTGCCAGCGCCTCGGCATGGACCGCGGCATTTGCAGCGGCGATCACCTGTCCGCCCGCCGCCGCCGGGCCGCCCTGCCAGTCGGTCACGATCCCGCCCGCAGCCTCGATCACGGCCAGGGGGGCGGCGATGTCATAGGGGTTCAGCCCGGCCTCGATGACCAGATCGACCTGCCCCGCCGCCACCAGCGCATAGGCGTAGCAGTCCATCCCGTAGCGCGTCAGGCGCGCCTGCGCCGCGACCCGGGCGAAGGCAGCCGCTTCGGACAATGTGCCGACTTCGGGGAAGGTGGTGAACAGGATGGCTTCGGCCAGCGGGCGCGCAGCGCGGCACCGCAGCGGCGCGGTGCCCGTCGGCCCGGTCACCCGCGCCTGCCCCAGCCCGCCAAGGAACCGCTCGCCGATATAGGGTTGGTCGATCACGCCCAGGAATGGCCCGTCGGCGTCGGCCAGCGCGATCAGCACCCCCCATGTCGGGGTGCCGCTGAGATAGCCGCGTGTGCCGTCGATCGGATCGACGATCCAGGTCAGCCCCGACTGCGACGGGCGCGGCGGAAACTCCTCGCCCAGCACGCCGTCTTCGGGCCGGACCGCTTCCAGATGGGCGCGGATGGCGGTCTCGGCGGCGCGGTCGGCGGCGGTCACCGGGTCGAACCCGGCGCCGTGCGCGTGCTTGTTGTCGGCGTCCAGCCCGGCGCTGCGGAAATGGGCCAGCGCGTGCGGCCGGGCCACATCGGCCAGCGTTTCAGCCAGCGCGGTCAGTGCGGCGGCCTCCTCCGTCGCAAGCGTGCTGCGATGCGGTTTCATGCGTTTTCTCCTGATGTCCCGCGCGCGCGCCGCGCCCATCGGATCACAGACTTAACCCAGGCCCCGAAATACCTGAAGCCCGCACCGGCGGTGCGGGCTTCAGCTTGTCGCCACGCGGCTGCGGATCACGCCGGGGTTGTCTCGCCCAGCACCCGCGCCAGATCCACCAGCCGGCGGCGCTGGTTCTCGGGGATGGCATAATAGGCGCGCACAAGGTGCATGGCCTCGCGGTTCTCGAGCAGTTCCTCGGGCATGTCCGTCGCGCCGTTCGCCTGCTGGTCGAGCCCTTCGAAAAAGAAGCTGATCGACACGTCAAGCGCATGCGCCACGTCCCAGAGACGCGACGCCGAGACCCGATTGGTCCCCGTCTCGTATTTCTGAATCTGCTGAAATTTGATGCCCACCGCCTCGGCAAGCTGTTGCTGGGTCATGCCGAGCATCCAGCGACGTTGCCGGATACGTTTGCCAACATGGACATCCACAGGGTGCTTCATAAGAAAGGCTCCACAGTCTGAAATTCGCATACAACGCTCACCCGCCTTTCACATGCGCGCCCGATTTGACCCGGGCCCCGGACGGGGACGCAGATTGTTCCTGCGTCAACTTGTTTACAGCAATTTTCATGCCAACTTCACGCGGAACGCAAAAATTTAATGGCGTTCCCTCTCCGCATTCACGCGGACCTGCGTGCAGGAACGCCCCCGCGCGACGTT
Organism: Paracoccaceae bacterium; assembly: GCA_020832705.1. Classification (GTDB taxonomy): domain Bacteria; phylum Pseudomonadota; class Alphaproteobacteria; order Rhodobacterales; family Rhodobacteraceae; genus Rhabdonatronobacter. The sequence goes on along the minus strand of JAFIEE010000112.1, from coordinate 9,719 downwards.
GACGTAAGGGCAACTGTCGGCGCGATGCAGCGTTGCAAGCGACATCCGTTTTCGGTGTATCGCAGGATGCAAATTCTTCCTTGGGTTGAATTGCACTTTGCGTTGCAAATTGCGAATCGAGCGCCCTCCTGGACAACCCCGCCGACGCCTGGATCGGTGCGGATCATGGCTTGCGTCCCGTGATGGGGGCGGGCTACGCAGATGGCACCTGGTTGACCGGAGCCCACGCCATGCGCGCCTTCATGATGCAGACCGCCGGTGCCGCCCCGCGCCTGACCGAAACCGCGCGGCCAGACCCCGGCCCGGGTGAGGTGCGCATCCGCGTCAGCGCCTGCGGGCTGAACTTTGCCGACCTGTTGATGATCGAGGGCAAGTATCAGGACACGCCCGAACCGCCCTTCACGCTGGGCATGGAAATCGCGGGCATGGTGGATGCCTGCGGCCCGGGGGTGCGCGACCCGGCGCCCGGCACGCGCGTTGCCGCCTTCATCGGCGCGGGCGGGCTGGCCGACCATGCGGTCTGCGATGCCGCACGCTGCACGCCGGTGCCCGAGACCATGACGATGACCGAGGCCGCGGGATTCCAGATCGCCTATGGCACCTCGCATCTGGCGCTGGCGCATCGGGCGCGCCTGCAGCCGGGCGAGACGCTGATGGTGCTGGGCGCGGCGGGCGGCGTGGGGCTGACGGCGGTCGAGATCGGCGCGCGGATGGGCGCGCGCGTGATCGCGGTGGCGCGCGGGGCCGACAAGCTGGAGGTGGCGCGGCAGGCCGGGGCCGCGGTGCTGATCGACAGCGCGACCGAACCGGACCTGAAAGCCGCGTTCAAGGCCCTTGGCGGGGTGGATGTGGTCTATGACGCGGTGGGCGAACCCGCCGCCAGCGCCGCGCTGCGCGCCTTGCGCCCCGAGGGCCGGTTCCTGGCCATCGGCTTCGCCGGGGGCGAGGTGCCGCGCTTTGCCGCAAACCTGCTGCTGGTCAAGAATCTTTCGGTGATCGGGCTCTACTGGGGCGGGTATCTGCGCTTTGCCCCGCAGGTGCTGACCGACAGTCTGGCCGAACTGATGCGATGGCACGCCGAGGGGCGGCTGCACCCCCATGTCAGCCACGTCCTGCCGCTGGCGCAGGTGGCCGAGGGGCTGGAACTGCTGCGCAGCCGACAGGCGACGGGCAAGGTCGTGATTGCGCTGGATGAAAGTGGCGCCCCGGCAGGCAGATGATGCCCAGCACGGCGTAGCATGGGGCGTTGCCGTGCCCCCGGGCGCGGCACCGCCCGGGCTTCACGGCATTTTATGAGCAGAACACTCCGGAATTCCTTGAAACCCGGTTGCGGGGCGACGATATTGCAGCACAACAGGGGCGCATTTCGTGCCTTCTGACCTGACCCATGACGGAGGATAGCAATGGCTGAATATCAGACGATGCGGACCGGCGTCGCTGGCGCACGTTCCGCCGCCATCGACGCGGGCCTGCGCGCCCATATGAACAAGGTCTACGGCACCATGTCCGTGGGCATGCTGATCACCGGTCTGGCCGCCTGGGCCATTGCCGGGCTGGCAACCACTTCGGACCCGTCCATGGCGGCCGCGCAACTGCCGAACGGCACTTATCTGAACGGGCTCGGCGCGGCGATCTATGCCTCGCCGCTGCGCTGGGTGATCATGTTCGCGCCGCTGGCGTTCATCCTGTTCGGCTGGGGCGCGCTGATGCGCCGGGCCTCGGCTGCGGGCGTGCAGCTTGGCTTCTTCGTCTTCGCCACCGCGATCGGCCTGTCGCTCAGCTCGATCTTCCTGGTGTTCACCTCCTATTCGATCGCCCAGACCTTCCTGGTGACTGCCATCGCCTTTGCCGGGCTCAGCCTCTGGGGCTACACCACGCAGAAGGATCTTTCGGGCTGGGGCACCTTCCTGATCATGGGCGTGATCGGCCTGATCGTGGCGATTGTCATCAACATCTTCCTGGCCTCGCCGGCGATGATGTTCGCGATTTCGGCGCTCGGGGTGCTGATCTTTGCCGGGCTGACCGCCTTCTACACGCAGGAGATCAAGAACACCTACATCGCCCATGCCGCGGCGGGCGACCAGGAGTGGCTGGACAAGGCCGCCATCGACGGCGCGCTGAGCCTCTACATCAGCTTCCTGAACATGTTCCAGTTCCTGCTGATGTTCATGGGCCAGCAGGAATAAACCTGCGATCCATCGTTGCCGAACGGGCCGGTGCCACGCGCACCGGCCCGTTTGCTTTGGGCGGCATGGAACGCGCCCGAAAGAGCCGCGCCTGTTGCAGAATTATCTCAGCCCTGCGCCGAGCCCGGACCGCCCGGCTAGGCAGACGGCCCTGATTCGCCTAGGCTCAAATGATAAAAAGAGGCCCGAGCAGAAAAGTGGTCAGAAAACATGAACAAAATGGTGCTCACTTTGGTGTGCTGTGCCGCCCTTGTGGCGTGCAGCGATTCCGACACGACAGGCAACCCCGCGGGACTGATCGGTGGCGGCACAGGCGCCACACCCCCCGGTGACAACGGCGACGCCCCGCCCGATGAGAACGACGCCGATCCGGAACTCCCCGAAGGCAACGACCTTGTACGCGTCGGGGGCGCGGTCACAGAGGTGACTTTCGATCCCGATGCCGGGATACTCAACATTCAGGGCGAGCCGTTCGATTTCGAAGGCGATTTCACGCGCAGCGAGGCCGATGACCGACCCGGCTTTGCCGCTTATCGCAGCACCACCGGTGTGGACCCCAGCGAACGCCAATACCTGGCGTTCCTGGGGGTCGACGCCACCAACGCGCTTGTCGCAGGGGTCGTGGCCACCCCCTACCGGCTTCGGACGGAATTCGGCGGCACGTTCCTCAGCCGCGGTGCGGTGCCCGAACTGCCGACGAATATCCAGATGACGCATGACGGCGACTATGCGGCGGTGCGCACCCTCGACAACTTGCAGCATGTAATCCAGGGCGACGCCCGGTTGCTGCTGGATTTCCGCGATGACCGGGATGCACCCTCGATCGAAGGTGTGATCCGCAACCGTCAGAACCTGACCACCAGCGAGGCGCTGGACCAGATCACGCTGATTTTCACCGAGATCGACGAAAACGGGAATTTCATCGGGCAGGCATGGGACGAGGAAGAGGATTTCACCGGCTTCTATGACGGCATGATTGCCGGCGACGGGGCAGCGGCCACGGGGGGCGTGGTGGTGATCCGGGGTGTCATCGACAATGCCGAGCACATCGAACGCGGCGCCTTCATCGCCCGGAGGCAGTGACCCGCGCGAGGGCAGGATGACCGTTGCACGCCGCCTGTTTCGCCGTCTGTACCGGTGCGCGGCGGTTACGCTGATCGCGGTGGCACTGACGGCGGCGGATGCCAGCCCGGCCCGCGCCGGGCCGGTGGAGATCGCGCTTGACCGCGACCAGTCGGTCCGTGCCGGCCGGCACTTTCTGGCCCGGGGGCGCGCCGATATCGCGCTGGCCATGGCGCGGGCGCTGGTGGCGGCGGATGCGCGCGATGCCGAGGCGCTGATCCTGCTGGCCGCCGCGCTTCAGGCGCAGGGCGACAACGATGCGGCACGCGCGGCGGCGCAGCGCGCCCATCGCAACGCCACCGACGACCAGCAGCGATTCGAGGCCGCGATGCTGGCCGGGCGCTCCGACTATCGCCGGGGCGCGCATACCCGCGCGCAATGGTGGGTCCGCCGCGCCGCCCATGCCGCCCCGGATGCCGAGGCGCGCGCCACCGCCGAGCGCAATTTCGCCCATGTCCGGCGCGCGAATCCGCTGGAGCTGAGTTTGAGTTTCGGCGTCGCCGGATCGTCCAACATCAACCAGGGAAGCAGCGCCGACATGGTCGAGATCTTCGGCCTGCCGTTCCGGCTGGACGGGGCCGCGCAGGCGCTTTCCGGGACCGAATTCGCGCTCGATGCGGGCCTCGCCTATCGGATTGGTCAGCGCGCGCACAGCGCGACCACGCTGCATGCAGGCGTCACCGCGCGCGCCTATCGACTGTCGCGCGAGGCCCGCGTGCTGGCCCCCGAGGCCCGCAGCAGCGACTATGCGTTCCAGAGCCTCGAGGCCGGGGTCGCGCACCGGTTCAGCGCCGGTCCGGGCGAAGCGATCCACGAGATCGCCGGGACGGTCGGGCGAAGCTGGTATGGCGGCGCGGCGCTGAGCGATTTCGCGCGGATCGACCTGTCGCGCGCGACTGCGCTGAGCGCGCGCACGGGCCTGCGCTTCACCCTCACCGGCCAGCGTCAGGCCCGCCGCGACAGCGCCGCGCGGTCATCGACCACACTCGGCGTGCAGGCGGATGTGAACCATGCGCTGGAAAGCGGGGCAAGGCTGCGCATCACCGGCGCGCTGCGCCAGACCCGCGCCGGTTCGGCAGAAGTGCAGCACAGCGCCCAGCGCGGGCAACTGACCTATGTCATGGCCGAACCGGTGGCCGGGGTGCGCCTGTCCTCAACCCTTGGGCTGGAGCGCCGCCGCTACCCCGCGCAGATGCTTGCCCCCGAAGGGCGCCGCGATCTGCGGGGCCGCATCGGCCTGTCGGCCAGCTTCGAGGAGATCGAATACATGGGCTTTTCGCCCAGCCTGAACCTGGAAGTCTCGCGCACCCGTTCCAACGTGGCGATGCACGAGCGCCGGTCGGTGGACCTGTTCATGGGCATCGCCTCGCGTTTCTGACGGGCGGCGCGCAACCGATACGCCGCGCCATTGCGCCGGTCGGCGCCGTCGGCGGGCCGTCACTTCGCCAGCGGGTGATGGTCCAGCACCAGCCGTTGCAGCCGCTCTTCCAGAACATGGGTATAGATTTCGGTCGACGATACATCCGCATGGCCCAGCAGCGTCTGGATCGACCGCAGATCGGCGCCGCCTGCCAGCAGATGCGTGGCAAAGGCATGGCGCAGCACATGCGGGCTGATCCGCGAAGGCTCCAGCCCGGCGGTGACGGCGATCTCACGCAGCAGCGTGAAGAACCGCACCCGGCTCAGGTGCCCGGCCTTGCCGCGTGCGGGGAACAGATGCTTCGGCACCGGCAGACGGCGGGCGCGGAGCGCGCTGGCCTCGGCGTCCCAATGCGCCAGCCAGGCATTTAGCGCGGCGCGGGCGGGATCGGAGAGCGGCACCATGCGTTCCTTGCCACCCTTGCCGCGCACCAGGATCATGCGAGGATCGCCCCGCGCCGCCGCAACCGGCAGGCTGACCAGTTCGCTGACCCTCAGCCCGGTGGCATAGAGCAGTTCCAGCAGACAGGTGTTGCGCAACCGCTCGGTCCTGCCGCGACCGGTCCGGCCAGCGGCGGCCAGCAGGCGCTCGACCTCGGCGTGGGTCAGCGTGCCGGGCAGGCGCCGGGACTTGCCCGGACCGGCGATGCGCAGGGCGGGATTGTCGGTGCGCAGCCCCTCGTCATGGGCGAAGCGGCAGAACTGCCGGATCGAGGACAGCCGCCGCGCCCGCGTCGCCCGCGCCAGCCCCTGCGCGTCGCAGTCGATCAGATAGGATTCGATGGCGGCGCGGTCGGCGCGGGTCAGGGCCAGCCCGCGCCGCGCGCACCACCCGGCGAAATCGCGCAGGTCGCGGCCATAGGCCAGAAGCGTGTTGCGCGCCGCGCCCGCCTCGGCCGCCGCTGCCTCCAGAAACCGGGCGATCAGGTGGAGATCGGCGGGCGGTGGATCAGCGGCGGGGGCGGTGTCGGCGCGGGCAGGGTCTGTCGGGGCGGGGTCGGTCGGGGCGGGGCGGGTCAGGGTGGGGCGGGGGCGCGGGGTCATGGTTCAGCCCGTCCGCTGCAGGATCATCGCTTCCAGCGCCGCGCGGCGGGCCACGTTTTCCAGCCCCAGCGCTCGCAGCGTGGCCAGCGCGTCAGTCAGCGCGCGCAGATCGCCCGCCGCACCATCGGCCAGTCGCTCCAGCGCCGCCAGCACCGTGTCGCCGTGATGCCCCTGCGCGATCCTTGCGGCCATGGTATCGGGCACCGGCGCGTCGGCGGCATTCGTCGGCGCCAGCGCTGCCGCGATGGCCTCGGCGGTGGCGCGGTTCTGGACCTGCGCGGCCAGATCGGGGGCGGGGTGCCCGGTGACAATGGCGGCCAGGAAGGCGGCGCGCGCCCCTTCGGGGCGCGGTCCTTCGGCGGCCGCCACCGGGTCCGGTCCCAGCAACGCCATGTCGAAGGCGATCTGCTGTGCTGCGCCGGACAGCTCTGCCCCGGCAAGCCGCGGGCCGAAGAGCGCGGCAAAGGCGGTTTCCAGTTCCGCCGCCTGGGCCTGCTGCCAGAGCCGTTCAAGGGCCGGGCCGATGGCCGCCGCATCCCCGCTTTCGAGGGCGCGCTCGAACACCTCGACCGCGCGCACCCGGTCCCAGATCCCGCCCGAGGCCGCGGCGCGCGCCCCGGTATAGAGCCCCAGCAGGCGGTTCGGCTCCAGCGCGCCGGTGCGGGTCAGCCGCTCGGCGGCCTCGATCTGCGCGCGCCATCCGGCGGTGCCGCGCAGGTCGGCATGGGCAAAGGCCACCGGCAAGGCGTTGGTGTAGACCGGCTCGCCGACGGCTTCGAGGATGCGCCACTGCAAAGGCGTTTCGATCTGCGGCACCGGGTCCGCGCCAGCGCGATCCGCATCCTCGGCATCCAGGAAGCGTGCCAGCAGCGCGGCGTCGACGGGATCCAGTCCGCCCAGCGTCCGCGCTGTCTGCAGCCCCAGCATGGCCGCGGCCCAGTCGCCCTGCCGCGCCAGGCAATAGATCCGCGCCGCATCGCCGGGGCCAAGCCGGGGCTGGCCCTCAAGCGCGGCACAGGCGCGCTCCTCATCGCCCAGCAGCAGGGCCAGGTCGAACCAGCGCTGCCACAGCGGCGGCGTCATCCGGGCACCTGACTCGGCCAGTTGCATGGCCTGTTCCACGGCCCCGAAGCTGCGCAGCGTGTCGATACGCGCCAGCAGCAGCGGGTCATCGCCCGGCGCGCGGCGGCCTTCAAGATCGGGGGCGGGGGGCTGCATCGTCGCCTCCACCGGAGCGGTCAGCGGCGGGTCGAATTCGGCCAGCAGGATGCGCAGGATCAGGGTCTGCGCCACCGGCAGCGTATCGGTGCGCAGCGCACGCAGGCGCGCGGCGATTTCCGCGGCGGGGGTGGCGCCCCAGAAATCGCGCCGCAGTCCCACGCGTTCGGCCGGGAACAGTCCCACGACCTCGGCGCCGTCGGCGCCCAGCACATGCACCTCGATCCGTTCGTCGCGTATCCCGTCCGAGGCCGCGGGGCTGTCGGACCCGCCGCGATCAGGAAACGCGGGCAATGCGGTGAAACTGTCGGACAGCCAGTCGATCGCGGACAGCGGGTCGTCATCACGCCGCGCGCCAGGCCCGTCCAACCCCGTGGTCATGGGGTTTGCAAAGGGGGCTTCAAGCGGGCGCCCCGGTGCCTCCTGCGGCGCGGCGCGCTGTGCCTGCGCCGGGGGCGCGGCAAGGGTTGCGACTAGGGCTGCGACCACGGCCGCAACCAGCGCGGCGCCTAGCGGCGCGCCCAGTGACGCGACCAGCGGCGCGCCCGCGGCACGGCGCCGCAAGGGGGCGTTGCGCCGGTCAGGAGCCATCCAGATCCACCGGCTGGATGACCTGCGTACGGTCGGGCGACAGGTCGCCCACGAAGGCAAAGGCGACCAGCCCGATCGCGGCGAGCACGGCCAGAACCAGAACCAGTTTGACGATATGGCGCATGGTGCCTGTCCTTCCTGTATGCCCGTCTCCCGTTTCGCCCGCGTACCCGGGGCCCCCGCCGGTGCGGTGATCGAGGCTGCGGACGCCGCTCCGCGATGCCGCGCCTTCGTGATCATGGGCGCTTTGGCTCTGGAACTTGGCGCACTATCGCGTCATTGAAGGGGAATGCAAAGTGAAGTTTTCTTGTGCAGGGAAAAGCGGCAAGGAGCGGCGAGGCGGCGCCGGGGGGGGGCGGCATGAGGCTGCGCCGCACCGTCGTCATGGTCGGCATGATGGGCGCGGGCAAGACGGCGGTGGGCCGCGAACTGGCCAGGCGACTGGCGGTGCCGTTCCGCGATTCGGACGAAGAGATCCAGCGCGCCGCGCAGATGACCATCGCCGAGATATTCGCGCGCGACGGCGAGGCGTTCTTTCGCCGCCGCGAGGCCGAGGTGATCGCCCGGCTGATGCGCGATGGGCCTTGCGTGCTCTCGGTCGGGGGCGGGGCCTATCTGAACGGCGACACGCGGGCGCTGATTTCGGAACTGGGGCTGGCGGTCTGGTTGCGGGCGGACCTGGACCTGCTGTGGTCACGGGTCAAGGGCAAGACCACGCGCCCGCTCCTTCACACCGAGAACCCGCGCGAGACCCTCGCCGGGTTGCTGGAGGTGCGCGGGCCGCATTACGCACAGGCCGAGGTGACGGTGGACTCGCTGCCGGGGCTGTCGATAGCGGCCATGGCGGAGCGGGTGATTGCGGCGCTGCAGGAGCGCCCGGGCGTGCTGGAGGACTTTAAGCGATGAGCACCAGGGATGCAGTGGCGGAGACCGCCGCGGGGTCGGGGCCGGACCGGGTGCCGGTGGCGCTGGGCGCGCGCAGCTACGAGGTGCTGATCGGTCCGGGGCTGCTGGCCGGGGCGGGGGGACATCTGGCGCCCCTGCTGCACCGCCCGCGCGTGGCCGTGCTGGCCGATGACCGAGTGGCGGCGCTGCATCTGGAGACCCTGCGCGCCGGGCTGGCGGCGGAAGGGATCGCCATGCAGGCGCTGCGCCTGCCGCCGGGCGAGGCGACCAAGGGCTGGGCGCAGTTCTCGCGTGCGGTGGAATGGATGCTGAGCGCGCAGGTGGAACGCCGCGACCTGGTGCTGGGGCTGGGTGGCGGCGTTATCGGGGACCTGGCGGGCTTTGCGGCGGCGGTGCTGCGCCGCGGCGTGCGCTTCGTGCAACTGCCCACCAGCCTCCTGGCGCAGGTGGACAGTTCCGTGGGCGGCAAGACCGGGATCAACACTGCGCAGGGCAAGAACCTGGTGGGCGCCTTTCACCAACCCGCGCTGGTGCTGGCCGATACGGGGCTCCTGGACACGCTGCCTGAACGCGACCTGCGCGCGGGCTATGGCGAGGTGGTGAAATACGGGTTGCTGGGGGATGCCGCATTCTTCGACTGGCTGGAGGTGCACGGCCCGGCGCTCGCGGCGGGCGATGCGGCGGCGCGGCGCCATGCCGTGCGCCGGTCGGTGGAGATGAAGGCGGGGATCGTCGCGCGCGATGAGTTCGAGACCGGCGAGCGGGCGCTTCTGAACCTGGGCCACACATTCGCCCATGCGCTCGAGTCGGCGACGGGGTATTCCGACCGGCTGCTGCATGGCGAGGGGGTGGCGATCGGCTGCGCGCTGGCCTTCGACCTCTCGGCGCGGATGGGGCTGTGCGCGCAGGAAGTGCCCTCGCGCGTGCGTGCGCATCTGCGCGCCATGGGGATGAAGGCCGACCTGGCCGACATCCCCGGCGACCTGCCGGGGGCTGAGGCGCTTGTGGCTCTGATGGGGCAGGACAAGAAGGTGGTGGACGGGCGGCTGCGCTTCATCCTGGCGCGCGATATCGGCGCGGCCTTTGTCTGCGACGATGTGCCGGGCGATCTGCTGCGGGCGCTGCTGCAGGACGTGCTGGCGGCGCGTTGATGTTCCCGTCCTGACCTTGCGGAAGGCCGCGCGGGCGCGCGGCCTGTTCCTTTCCGTGAGGGCACCGGGCGAGCCCGGTGCG
>JAFIEE010000111.1 GCA_020832705.1 Paracoccaceae bacterium | reverse complement strand
ATGGGCTATCGCGGCTATGGCCTGCCGCAGGCCGAGGTGATTTCGGAAGCCAATGTCGGCCTGATGCAGGCGGTCAAGCGCTTCGATCCGGAAAAGGGCTTCCGGCTGGCGACCTATGCGATGTGGTGGATCCGGGCCAGCATCCAGGAATACATCCTGCGGTCCTGGTCGCTGGTCAAGCTGGGCACCACCTCGGCGCAGAAGAAGCTGTTCTTCAACCTGCGCAAGGCCAAGTCCAAGATCGGCGCGCTGGAAGACGGTGACCTGCGCCCGGAAAACGTGGCGAGGATCGCGCGCGACCTGAACGTGTCCGAGAACGAGGTCATTGCCATGAACCGGCGGCTGTCGGGGGGGGACGCCTCGCTCAATGCCACCATCGGCTCCGAAGACGGCGCCGGATCCTGGCAGGACTGGCTCGAGGATGAATCCGCCGACCAGGCCGGCGACTATGCCGAACGCGACGAACTGGAACAGCGCCGCGAACTGCTGGTCGCGGCGATGGATGTGCTGAACGAGCGCGAGCGCGACATCCTGACCGAACGCCGCCTGACCGAGGATCCGGTGACGCTGGAAGAGCTTTCGGGCCGCTACGACGTCAGCCGCGAACGCATCCGCCAGATCGAGGTGCGCGCCTTCGAGAAACTGCAGGCGCGGATGCGCACGCTGGCGCGCGAACGCGGCATGCCGCTGCCCGCGGGCAACTGACGCCCGCGCCGCTGGCAGGGCAGGCGTAGCGGCCGCCGTCCGAAGCCGGGCGCAGGTCGGTGACGCGCGCCGTCATGGGCCGGGGGCGCAAGCGCGGGTCCCGATGCGCGGGGCACCGCGCCCTTGCGCCCCGGCACCGCCCCGGGTTAGACCACGGGGGCCCAGCCGCAGGGGCGTTGCGGCACAGGTGAAGCGAGGATCGCCATGCACGCGCTGTTCTTCGAGGTGCGGCCGAAGCCGGGGCATCTGAAGCATTATTTCGAGCATGTGGACCGGCTGCGCCCGGTTCTGGCGCGGCATCCGGGGCTGGTGTTCCTGGACCGTTACGGCGCGCTCGATGACGCCGACGTGCTGCTGTCGCACCAGCTCTGGCAGGATGAGGCCGCCATCATCGGCTGGCGCGCGGACCCGGAACACCGCCGCTCGCAGACCGCGGGCCGCAAGGTGCATTTTCAGGATTACCGCATCCGTGTGTGCGAACGGGTGCGGCACTGGTCGGCGGATGGGGCGGCGGAAACCGGCCACCATGGGGCGGACCCGTCCCCCGCGTCGCATTTGATCGCAGCCTATGGCGCCGCGCCGCTGATGCACCCCGGCTGTCAGGCCTTTGAAAGCGTGAACCACAAGGGGCAGTTCGTCACCCTTGGCAGCGCCGCCGGAGCCGATGCCGCCGGGGCGCTGTTCGATGCGCTGGCGCAGGGGCAGGGGGTGACAAGCGCCGCCGCCTATGCCGTGCTGCGCGACTATGGCCAGTTCGACCGCGCGCAGGCACCGGTGCATTCGGCCCCTGCCTGATCGGTCTGACCGCTCCGCAAGGCGCCTTCGGGACGCGGCCGGGGCGGGCGCGTGGGCACGGCCCGAGGGCGCTTTCGGAAGCGCGCGCCAGTGACACCGCGCAGCGCCCGCGTGTTCCGGCCGCCGCAGCATCAGTCCAGATAGAGCGGGCTGCGCGCGCCCCCCGCCACGCGCCGCAGCACCGCCGGATAGAGCCGGTGCTCCATCGCCAGCACCCGCGCGGCCAGCGTCTCCGGGGTGTCGCCGGGACACACCGGCACCCGCCCCTGGCCCAGGATCGGCCCGGCGTCCAGGTCTGCTGTCACCTCGTGGACGGTGCAGCCCGCCTCGCGGTCCCCGGCCTCCAGCGCGCGGGCGTGGGTGTGAAGCCCGGGGTATTTCGGCAGCAGCGAGGGGTGAATGTTCAGGATGCGCCCGGCATGGCGGGCCACGAACCATGGGCTGAGCACCCGCATGAACCCGGCCAGCGCAATCAGGTCCGGCGCCGCGCGCGCCAGTTCCGCGTCCAGTGCGCGCTCAAAACTTTCGCGGTCGGCCCCGAACGGGCGATGATCCACCACCGCCACCGGCACACCCAGATCGCGCGCGCGCGCCAGCCCGCCTGCCCCCGGCACGTTCGACAGCACCAGACAGGGCCGCGCCGGATGATCGCCGGTCATGGAACGCACCAGCGCCACCATGTTCGACCCGCCGCCCGAAATCAGGATGGCAACGCGCCTGCTCACCCCAGCGCGCCGGTGTAGCGCAGGCCTTCGCCCGCGGTCACGGTGCCCAGCGGTGTCACCGTCTCGCCCGCGTCGGCCAGCAGGGCGGCCAGCGCCGCGGCCCGGTCGGGGGCAACGACCAGCACCATGCCGATGCCGGCGTTGAAGGTCTTGAGCATCTCGGCCTCGTCCAGCCCGCCCTCGCGCCGCAGCCAGTCGAAGACCGGGGGCAGGGTCCAGGCGCTCAGGTCGATCTCGGCGCCCAGTCCTTCGGGCAGCACGCGGGGCAGGTTCTCGGTCAGCCCGCCGCCGGTGATGTGGGCCAGCGCCCGCACCCCGCCCGCGCGGATCGCCGCCAGCGCCGGGCGGGCATAAAGCCGCGTGGGGGTCAGCAGCGCCGCACCAAGGCTGCCGTCGCCGAAGGGGCAGGGCGCGTCCCAGTCCAGGCCTGCGCGCGCCACCACCCTGCGCACCAGCGAATAGCCGTTGGAATGCACCCCGTCCGAGGCCAGCCCCAGCAGCACATCACCCGCCGCCACGCCCGCGGGCAGCGCCGCGCCGCGTTCCATCGCGCCCACGGCAAAGCCCGCAAGGTCGAAATCCTCGGCCGCATACATGCCCGGCATCTCGGCGGTCTCGCCGCCGATAAGCGCGCAGCCGGAGCGGCGGCAGCCTTCGGCGATACCGGTGACGATCCGGGTCGCGGCGGGCACGTCCAGCCTGCCTGTGGCGAAATAGTCCAGAAAGAACAGCGGCTCCGCCCCCTGACAGACCAGATCGTTGACGCACATGGCCACCAGGTCGATACCGATCGTATCCAGATGTCCGGTGTCGATGGCGATGCGCAGCTTGGTGCCCACCCCGTCGGTCGCGGCCACAAGGATCGGATCGGTGTAGCCAGCGGCCTTGAGGTCGAAGAGCGCGCCGAACCCGCCCAGACCGGCCATCACCCCGGGCCGCGCGGTGGCCCTGGCGGCGGGCTTGATCGCCTCGACCAGCGCGTTGCCCGCGTCGATATCCACCCCGGCCTGCGCGTAGCTCAACCCGTCCTGCCGCTTTGTCATGCTCGCCGCCCCTTGCCCCGGTGACCGTTGCCGATGATCCTTGCCCATGGTCTTCGGGTGTGATCCTGCGCGCGCGATACCCCAAAGCCGGACGCAGGGCAACTGCACGCCCGGCGCGGCCGCGTGGCGGCTTGACCCGTTGCGGCAATCGCCGTAGCACACCGGATAGGTCGGGCCTGTAGCTCAATTGGTCAGAGCAGAGCGCTCATAACGCTTTGGTTGGGGGTTCGAGTCCCTCCGGGCCTACCACCCCCACCCGCCGCGCGGGGCGTGTCAGAGGGGTTGGATCAGCCCCAGCGCGATGGCGCGCGCCACGGCCTGCGGGGTGGTCAGGGCATGCAGCTTGGTGCGGGCCGAACGCACATGCACCTCGACCGTGCGGTGCGAGATGCTGAGGATATCGGACACGTCCATATGCGTCTTGCCGGCGGCGATCCACTGCAGGATCTCGCGCTCGCGCGTGGACAGGGCCGCCACGCGCAGGCTGCGCATCACCAGCCCCGAGCGCATGACCGTATCGTGGATATGCGTGGCCACGCCCTGCAGGTCGGTCATCACCGCGCGCTTGAGCTTGCGCCATTCCTCGGGCTTGCAGTCGCGGGTGACGCTCAGCATCCCCATGTCCCCATAAGGGCCGCGCACCGGGATGGTCAGGCCGCGGTCCGTGATGCCGAAATCGCGCGCGCTGCGGAACACGGCGGCGAAATCGCGGTCATGTTCCAGCCGCTGCCAGTCCACCGGCGCCACGCTGCGGGAGGCCTTGCGCAGGGTCGGGTCGATGGCGTGAAACCCCTGGGCGGCGTAATGGTGCTTCCAGTCGTCCGGGTAGTTGACGAAGCCGTGCACCGTACCGTCGACGGCGTTGATGCCGGCATAGGCAGCGTAGTCGAACTCGAACCGCTCGCACAACTGGTCCAGGAACCCGGTGACAGGAGTCGGTGTGGCCGGAAGGGTGCCAAGGTCGAAGAGTCGCAGCCTCTGTCCTCCCTCCTGATCGCGGATTCCCTGCCCGCTGCCGGACCGGGGAAAATGCCGTTATCCGGCGCTCAACCCGGTTCGGTCTCCACGATAGCATCAATCATCGCGGAAATCGCCGTTTTCTGCGCCACGTTCAGACGCGCCGCCTTGCGCGCCAGTTCCAGCACCTGCTGGTCGGCCAGCAGCGTGATTGTCTCGGCGCCGACCTCGGCGCAGGCGGGCCCGTCCGGGGACAGGACGATCCCCTCGAAAAAGGCGCGCACCGGCACACCCAGCCGCGCCGCAATCGCACACAACCGCGAGGCGCTGATGCGGTTCTGTCCGGTCTCGTATTTCTGGACCTGCTGGAAGCGGACGCCGATGGCCTCGCCCAGGTCGTTCTGACTGATGCCCGCCATCAGGCGGTAAGCTCGGATGTTGCGTCCAACGTGGCGGTCGATTTCGTGCATATCACCCATACTCCGACGCATTTTGCGTGAACCATTTATTTTTTCAGACACGGTCACGCCGCTGCCACCCGGGCTGTCCACGCCGCCCGGGTGGGCGGGACACGAGGCGCTCCGATGGTGCGGCGGTCGATCTGTTCGCGCAGTCTTCCGCAACCTAGAATTGCACGATCCGTCAGGGCGTTCAAGTCTCGTGCGTGGGGCGTGCATGGGATGCACCGTTCATGAGATGGCGACAATCGTGCCCGAAGCCTGCCAGACCCGGCGCTCAGGGCCGCGAAAGCAACGCCTGCGCAATGTCCTGAACGTGCCGGGCAAAGAGCTTCAGGGCCTGCGGGCGTGACGGATGCTGCAGCCTTGCAAGCTGGAATTTGTGCCGGGGGGCGGGGGTGAAGGGGATGCAGAGCAGATCGCTGCCCGCTTCCCCGCGCGCCAGAAGCGCGTTCGCGATGGTGATTCCCAGCCCTTCACGCACGAAACTGCACGCGGCGCTGACGGCCTGGGTTTCGATGACGATTTCGGGCCGGACCCGTGCATTCTGGAATATCTGTTCCAGTTGAACGCGGAACGGCCGGTTCCGTCCCAGAAGGATCAGGCGTTCGCCATGCAGGTCGCCGGGCGTGATCCGGGCCAGACCCGCCAGCCGGTGGTCGCGCGGCAGGACGACATCGGTGCCCAGTTCCACCAGGTCGATCAGATCGAGGGCGGGGTGCGCGACCGGTGCCTTGACGAAACCCAGATCCACCCGGCCCGACGCGACCGCGCCCACCACCTCGTGATAGGACATGATTTCGGCGACGATCTTCTGGCCGGGGCGGTCGATCTGCAGCCGCCGCACTGCCGGGCCGAAAATCCGCGTGACGACCCCGGCGGGCGCGGCGAATCGGAGCGGTGCGACCGACCCTTCCGCGCGTGCGCGCAGGTTCTCGCATTCGATCAGGATACGCTCGACATCGGGCATGAGCGACTCTGCGGCCTCGCGCGGGGTCAGCTTGCCGTTGGCGCGGATGAACAGCCGTTCGCCTGTCTCGGACTCGAACTCGGCCAGCAACCGGCTGACCGAGGGTTGCGATATGCCGAGCGCCCGCGCCGCCTCGACGGTCGAACCGGACAGCATCACGGCACGGAAGGCGCGGAGGTGGCGAAGCTCCATCTATTTGCCTCGCAAATATCTTCATCCCGTCATTCAATAGGATTGCACCGAATCTGGCGTCAGACAATCCTTTCTGCGAATTGAGCGGCGACCGTGGCAGAAGACCGGCGCCGCGGGCCAACAGGGAGATGGGCCTTGGTCTTTGTCATCCGGCGCCTGTTGCAGGCGTTGTTCCTGGCCTTCGTGATGTCGTTTCTGGTGTTTGCCGGGATCTTCGCGGTCGGCAACCCGGTGGACATCCTGATCGACCCGGACGCCACGCAGGCCGAGCGCGCGCGCCTGATCGTGCAGCTTGGCCTCGACCGGCCGTTTCATGAACAATACTTCATCTTTCTCGGCAACCTGCTGCAGGGCGATTTCGGCAATTCCTTTGTCTACAACCGCCCGGCGCTGGGCCTGATTCTGGAGCGGATGCCCGCGACGCTGGAACTGGCCTTTGCCGCCATCGTCATTGCCGTGGTGCTGGGCATTCCGCTGGGGGTCTATGCCGGGCTGCGCCATGGCAGCCCCGGCAGCCAGGCGGTGATGGCAGGCTCCATCCTGGGCTTTTCGGTGCCGAATTTCTGGCAGGCGATCATGCTGATCATGGTGTTTTCGGTCATGCTGGGCTGGTTCCCCGTCTCCGGCCGGGGCGAGGTGGGCGAGTTCCTGGGCATCCGGTCGTCGCTCTTCACACTGAACGGTCTGCACCATATCGCGCTGCCGGCGATCAACCTTGCCATCGGGCATCTGGCGCTGGTGATCCGGCTGGCCCGGTCCGGCACGCGCGAGGTGCAGGCGCAGGATTTCATCCGCTTTGCCCGCGCCAAGGGGCTGTCGGAGCCGCGCATCGTGCTGGTGCATCTGTTGCGCAACATCCTGATTCCGATTGTCACGCTGGTCGGCATGTCCTTCGGCGGGCTGATCGCCTTTGCCGTGGTGACCGAAACCATCTTTGCCTGGCCCGGCATGGGCAAGCTGATCATCGATTCGATCCGGATGCTCGATCGGCCCGTTGTGGTGGCCTATCTGATCGTCATCGTCGTCATCTTCATCATCCTCAACCTGCTGGTCGATCTGCTGTATTCGCTGATCGACCCGCGCATCCGGCTGGACGAGGCGCGGCAATGAGCGTCACCGACACCCAGCCGACCACCGCACCGCCCCTGACCCCCAAGGCGCAGGCACCCGAACGCCCGGCGGCGCGCATCATCCGCGACTTCGCGCGCTCGCCGCTGGCGCTTTTCGGTTTGGCGTTGTTGCTGATCATTGTGCTGGCCGCGTTTCTGGCACCATGGATCACGCCGCAGAACCCCTACGATCTGCGCAGCCTGTCGATCATGGACAGCCGCCTTGCGCCGGGCGAGGTCGGTTTCAGCGGCGTGTCCTTCTGGCTGGGCAGTGACGGGCAGGGGCGGGACATGTTCTCGGCCATCCTCTATGGTTTGCGGATTTCGCTGATGGTGGGCGTGATCGCCTGCACTTCGGCATTGCTGCTGGGGCTGACACTGGGGCTGGTGGCGGCCTATTTCGGCGGGCGCACCGATACGGTGATCATGCGGCTGGTGGACCTGCACCTGTCCTTTCCACCGATCCTGGTGGCGCTGATCCTGCTGGCGATCATGGGGCGCGGGCTGGAGAACATCATCATTGCGCTGGTCATCGTGCAATGGGCGACGTTTGCGCGCATGGGCCGCGCCACCGCGCTGTCGGAACGCGGGCGCGAATATGTGGAGGCGGCGCAGTCGCTTGGCCTGTCGCGCATCCGCATCCTGTTCGGGCATCTGCTGCCGAACTGCCTGCCGCCGCTGATGGTGCTCTATACGGTCGAAATCGCCTCGGCGATCGCGCTGGAGGCCACGCTGTCCTTCCTTGGCGTCGGTCTTCCCGCCACGCAGCCCAGCCTTGGCCTGCTGATTTCGAACGGCTTCCAGTTCGTGCTGTCGGGCCAGTACTGGATCAGCGTTTTCCCTGGTATCGCGCTGCTCTTGCTGATCGTTGCCATCAACCTTGTGGGCGACCGGCTGCGCGATGTCCTCAACCCGCGGAACATCACATGAGCCTGTTGCAGATCACCGACCTGCAGACGCATTTCTTCACCTCCGCAGGCGTGGTCAAGGCCGTGGACGGGGTCAGCTATGGCGTGGACCGGGGCGAGGTGCTGGCCGTGGTTGGTGAAAGCGGGTCGGGCAAGTCGGTCACGGGCCTGTCGGTGATGGGGCTGATCGATGCGCCGGGGCGCGTGGTCGGCGGGTCCATCCGCTTTGACGGGCGCGAGATTGCGGGGCTGCCGGGGCATGAGCTGCGCAAATTGCGCGGCGCGCGCATCGCCATGATCTTTCAGGACCCGATGATGACGCTGAACCCGGTGCTGCGTATCGACACGCAGATGGTGGAAACGATCCTCGCCCATCGCAGCATGACCCGCACTGGCGCCTGGGCGCTGTCACGCGACACGCTGGGCCGCGTGGGCATTCCCAGCCCGGACGAACGCATGCGCGGCTATCCGCACCAGTTCTCGGGTGGCATGCGCCAGCGGGTGGCGATTGCGATAGCGCTCTTGAACAAGCCGGACCTGATCATCGCGGACGAACCGACCACGGCGCTGGATGTGACCATTCAGGCCCAGATCCTGCATCTGATGCAGGGGCTGGTGGAGGAAGAGGGCACCGGGCTTGTCTGGATCACGCATGATCTGTCGGTGGTGGCCGGTTTCGCCGACCGCGTGGCGGTGATGTATGCGGGCGAGATTGTCGAGGAGGCGCGCACCGATGACCTGATCGATGCGCCGCGCCACCCTTATACGCGCGGGCTGATCGGCTCGGTGCCCTCGCGCAACGCGCGCGGGGCACGGCTGGCACAGATCCCCGGCGGCGCGCCGCCCGCGCTGAACCGCCCCGAAGGCTGCCGCTTCGCCCCGCGCTGCGCTTTCCGCACTGACGGGTGCGAAAAGCCGCAGGCGCTGCGCGACAACGTGCGCTGCTGGCGCGCGGCCGATCTGCCGGACTTCGCCGAGGTGCTTGCATGACCGCGCTTCTGGAAATGCAGAATGTCTCGAAACGCTTCGAGAAAAAGGCCGATCTGGCGATCCGCATCGCGCGGCGGCTGGGCGCGAAAGTGTCCACGCCCATTGTGCACGCGGTCGATGATGTGTCGCTTGCGATCCAACCCGGCGAAGTGGTGGGGCTGGTGGGCGAATCCGGTTGTGGCAAGTCCACGCTGGGGCGCGTGGCGGCGGGCATCCATGCGCCGAGCGCCGGGCAGCTTCTGTGGAACGGGAAACCCGCCACGCGCGATGCTCAGGCGCGGCTGAAGGTGCAGATGGTGTTTCAGGACCCCATGTCCTCGCTCAACCCGCGCCACCGGATTGACCGGATCATCTCGGAAGCGCCGCGCTTTCACGGCCAGATCCGCGCGCGTGATGCCGATGGGTTCGCGGCCGAAATGCTGGAGAAAGTCGGCCTCGACCCCGCCTTCCGCACCCGTTATCCGCACCAGTTCTCGGGCGGGCAGCGCCAGCGCATCGCCATCGCCCGCGCGCTGGCGGTCCGGCCCGAGATCATCGTGGCCGACGAATCCGTTTCGGCACTGGATGTGTCGGTGCAGGCGCAGGTGCTCAACCTGTTCATGGACCTGCGCGCCGAACTGGGGCTGGCCTATCTGTTCATCAGCCATGATCTTGGCGTGGTCGAGCATATCGCCGACCGGGTGGTGATCATGTATCTGGGCCGCGTGGTCGAGGCCGCGCCGACCGAGGCGCTGTTCGCCAACCCGCTGCACCCCTACGCACAGGCGCTGCTGGCCGAGGTGCCGCGCCTGACGCGCGGCAAGCGCCGCTTCCAGCCGATCAAGGGGGAAATCCCCTCACCCCTCAATCCGCCTTCGGGGTGCCACTTTCACCCCCGCTGCCCGCTGGCAGACGGGGAATGCCGCGCCGTGCGGCCTGCGCTCCGGCAGGTCGCGGACGGGCGCACCGTTGCCTGCCACAAGGTGGCAGGCGCATCACAGGGAGAGACAAGACCATGACCAGACTATCGCAATTCCTTGGCGCCACCGCCATTGCCGCGCTGATGGCCGGGACTGCAGGCGCGCAATCGATCACCGCCGGGCTGGCCGCCGCGCCGTCGTCGATGGACCCGCATTTCGCCACCACCGGGCAGAACCAGCAACTGGCCGCCGTCATGTATGACCGGCTCATCCACATTGCGCCTGACGGCAGCTTCGCGCCGGGGCTGGCCACCGAATGGAGCGTGTCGGACGACCGCCTGACCTGGACCTTCACCCTGCGCGAGGGCGTCACCTTCCACGATGGCAGCCCCTTCACGGCTGCCGATGTGGTCTTCACCTTTGACCGTATCCCCGAGGTGCCCAACAGCCCCGCGCCCTTCACCCCGCGCCTGGCCGCGATTGAATCGGCCGAGGCGGTGGACGACCACACGCTGGTTATCACCACCAGCGCACCCGCCCCGGGGCTGCCCACGGACCTGTCCACCATCTACATCGTCTCGCAGAACGTGGGCGACGCGGAAAGCGCCGATTTCGACCGCTCCACGGCGTCCATCGGCACCGGCCCGTTCCGGCAGGTCAGCTACAGCCCCGGCGAACGGCTGGTGCTGGAACGCAACCCCGACTACTGGGGCGATGTGCCCGATTTCGAACAGGTGACGATCCGTTTTCTGGAAACCTCGGCCAGCCGGATCGCCTCGCTGCAGGCGGGCGAGGTGGATTTCGTCGATGCCGTGCCGCCCAACGACCTGGAGCGGCTGCAAGCGATGGACGGCGTCAGCGTGATCGCCGCGCCCTCGGCGCGGATGGTCTACATGGGGCTGGACCAGTTGGAAGACACCACGGTCATGATCGACCCCGAGGTCGGCAACCCCTTCCGTGACCCGCGCGTGCGCGAGGCGCTGAGCCTGGCCATCAACCGCGATGCCATCGTGGACCGTATCCAGTTCGGCTCGGGCCTGCCGGCCAACCAGTTCGCGCCCGAGGGGATCTTCGGCCACAACCCCGACATTCCGGCCATTCCCTATGATCCCGACCGCGCGCGCGCATTGCTGGAAGAGGCAGGCTTCGGCGACGGCTGGGCCATGACCATCCACGGGCCGACGGGGCGCTACATCAACGATGTGGATGTGCTGCTGGCCGTGGGGCAGATGTGGTCGCAGATCGGGCTGGACATCGAGGTCGAGAACGTGCCGACCAATGTCTATTTCGGGCGCGCGACGGATCGCGAATTCTCGGCCTTCATGGTCGCCTTCGGGATCACCACGGGCGAAAGCTCGCTGGCGCTGCGCAATGTGCTGGGCACCTATGATGCCGATCGCGGCTGGGGCGCGAACAACCGCTTCCGCTATTCCTCCGAGGCGTTCGACGCGGCCCTGGCCGAAGCCTTCGATGCGTTCGAGGATGACGCGCGCGAGGCCGCGCTGCAGGAAGCCGCGCGCATCGCCGCCGAAGAGCACGCGCTGGTCCCGCTGCACTGGGAGGGCAACAACTGGGCCGTGCGCGGGGACATCACCTTCACGCCCAGCCCGGACGGGCGCTCGCTGGTTACCAACCTCAGCGCGAACTGACGCCCATGTCCGTTGCCAGCCGCAAGCCCGACCCGCACACCCTGCGCGATGTGATGGTGCCCATGCGCGATGGCGTGCGGCTGGCGACGGATGTGTTCCTGCCCGATGGCGCGGGGCCCGGGGCCCCGCGTATTGGTCCCCCCCCCGATGACAACCCCGCG
>JAFIEE010000110.1 GCA_020832705.1 Paracoccaceae bacterium | reverse complement strand
CTTTTCACCGGAACTGGCCGATCTGACGATCTATGTGATCGACACCGCCGCCGGGCAGGACATTCCGCGCAAACGCGGGCCGGGGCTGGCGAAATCCGATCTGCTGGTGGTCAACAAAACCGATCTTGCACCCCATGTCGGTGTGGACCTGACGCAGCTGGAGGCTGATACCAGGGATGCGCGCGGCCCGCGGCCCTATGTCCTCGCCCGCCTGCGCGAGGCTGTGGGCGTGCCCGAGATTGTCAGCTTTCTGGAACGCGAGGGCGGATTGCAGATGGCCCCGGCGCAGGCCGGATAAACCCCATTTGCGGCGTTCACGACTCGAACAGCCGACCTTGCGGCTCGGGCGCGGGCTGCGGCAGCCCCAGATGCGTCCAGGCCTTGGCCGCCAGCATCCGCCCGCGCGGGGTGCGGGCAATCAGCCCCTGCTGCAACAGGAACGGCTCGATCACCTCTTCGATGGCATCGCGCGATTCCGACAGGGCAGCGGCAATGGTTTCCACACCGACCGGGCCACCGCCGTAATTTTCGGCCAGAAGCGCCAGGTACCGCCGGTCCGCCCCATCAAGGCCCAGATGATCCACGCCCAGCCGCGTCAACGCGTTATCCGCCAGCGCCTGTGTCAGCCTCCCGTCGCCTTCGACCAGCGCGAAATCAACCACCCGACGCAACAACCGCCCGGCGATTCGCGGCGTCCCGCGCGCGCGGCGCGCGATCTCGGCCACGCCATCCGCTTCGGTGCCCACACCCAGCAGCCGCGCCCCGCGCGCCACGATCTGGCACAGTTCAGCCTCGGTATAGAATTGCAATCGCGTGGGAATGCCGAACCGGTCGCGCAACGGCGTCGTCAGCAGGCCCAGCCGGGTGGTCGCCCCGACAAGCGTAAAGGGCTGCAGTTCGATCCGCACGGTGCGCGCGGCCGGCCCCTCGCCGATCACAAGATCGAGCTGAAAATCCTCCAACGCCGGGTAAAGCACTTCCTCGACAGCCGGATTCAGGCGATGAATTTCGTCGATGAACAGCACATCGCGCGCTTCCAGATTGGTCAGGATCGCCGCCAGATCGCCCGCCTTGGCCAGCACCGGCCCCGAGGTCATGCGGAACCCCACCCCCAGTTCGCGCGCCATGATCTGCGCCAGCGTGGTCTTGCCCAGCCCGGGCGGGCCATAGAACAGCGTGTGGTCCATCGCCTCGGCCCGCATCCGCGCGGACTGGATGAAGACGCGCAGGTTGGCGCGCGCCTCTGCCTGGCCGATGAATTCGTCCAGCATCTGCGGGCGCAGCGCCTTGTCGGGGGCGTCATCGGGCAGCGGCTCGGGGCGCAGGGCAGGGTCAGGGGGCTGCATGGCGGGCATCCTTACGGGGGGCAGCCGGGCCGGTCAATTGCAGGCTCAAGCGCCCTACCCTTTCGGCGCCAGCAGCCGCAGGGCGGCGCGGATCAGGGCGGGGGTGTCGGCCTCGGGGGTGGCGGCCTGGGCCTCGGCCACGGCGCGGGCGGCATCGGCGGGGCCGTAGCCCAGGTTGGCCAGCGCCGACATGGCCTCGGGGACCGCAGCCGAGGGCGCGCGGACAGCGGCGGGCGGCGCGACCGAGGGCGCGGCAGGCGCCTCCACAGGTTCCGATGCGGCAGCCGCTGGCGCCGCAGGTTCCGCCGCCGCCTGCGCCATCAGCGCGGGCGCCTTGTCGCGCAACTCATGCACCACCCGCTGCGCCAGTTTCGGCCCCACGCCGGGTGCCTTGCGCACGCTGCCCGCATCGCCCAGCGCGATGGCGCGGGCCACACCCTCGGGGCCCAGCGCGCCCAGGATCGCCATGGACGCCTTGGCCCCCACCCCCTGCACCGAGGTCAGCAGCCGGTGCCATTCCTTTTCCAGCAGGGTCGGGAAACCGAAGAGTTGCAGCAGGTCCTCGCGCACCACCAGTTCGGTATGCAGCGCCACGGCCGCACCCGGGCCCGGCAGGTCCAGAAGCGTGCGCTCGGACACATGGACGATATACCCCACCCCGCCCACATCGATCAGCACATGGTCGGCGCCCCGGTGGATCAGCCGCCCGGCAATGCGCCCGATCATCGGCCCGCCCCGACAGCCTGCGCCAGCCGCCCCGCCGACTGGCAATGCCAGGCGTGGCAGATCGCCACCGCCAGCGCATCCGCCGCATCCGGCCCGGCAATAGCCACGCCGGGAAGCTGCATCCGCACCATGTGATCCACCTGCACCTTGGCGGCCTTGCCCACGCCGACCACGGCTTTCTTGACCGCGTTGGGCGCGTATTCGCCCACCATCAGCCCGGCCTGCGCGGGCACCAGCAACGCCACCCCGCGCGCCGAACCGAGCTTCAGCGTGGCCACCGCGTCCTTGTTCACGAAGGTCTGTTCCACAGCGGCCTCGGTCGGGCGGAAGCGGGCCAGCACCTCGGTCAGTTGGCCGTGCAGCGCCAGCAGGCGTTCGGCCAGCGAAAGCGCCGGGTCCGCCGTGCAGATCCCGTTTGCAACGTGGCTCAGCCGTGATCCCGCCACGTCGATCACGCCCCAGCCCATGTTGCGCAACCCCGGATCGATACCGATCACCCGCATGTCCGCTGCCCTGCCCCGTTTTCCTGCCGGTTTCCGGCACGTTAGCACGAAGCGCGAACATCCGCCAGCGCCAAGCGGCCGGACCATGCCGCGCATGCAACGGGTCCGCACCGGCGGAAAACCGCCGCCAAGTGCCGCTCAGCCATGCCTTTTTCGCATGATGGATATGCGCCTGCTGCGGCTTGTGGAAAGTTCGCGAGCCGCCTAGATCACAGGCACCGAAGCATAGTGCTTCAGCAGTTACTTACCCCCTTGCCAATGGAGCAGACAATGGCATTCTTCATGCAGAGCCGCCCCCACGCTGAGGGTGTGTTTGGCGCATTCCGGGGGTTTTCGTTCGGCGAGATCCTCGCCGTTTTCAAAACCTGGAATGACAAGCGCATCACCCGCAACGAACTGAACAAACTGACCGACCGCGAACTTGACGACATCGGCCTGAGCCGCAGCGACATCGACGTGATCGTACGCGACATGCGCTGACGCTTCGTTTTGTTTCAACGCCAATCACGCCGCCGGGCCCCGGCGGCGTTTGTCGTTTCCAGGCTGCCACGATGGACCGCCAGAAAACATGTGTCGAAAATGTCGCTTTCCAGCGCGGACTGCTTGCCGGCCCCCCATGGCGCGATACCTTTCCACAGCAAGCGGGCGGTGCACGACCGGAAGACCTACCCCTCGCTCCCTCCTTTCGGGCGCTGTGACGTTTCGCTTGCACCCCAGCGCGACATCGCGCTGGCCCGCTGCCCCTTGCATTTCCGGTCCGGGTTTTTCATAAACCCGGCAGTCCGAACACGAGGCTGCCATGCGCGCACGCATCTTTCGCCCCGCCCGCACTGCCATGCAGTCCGGCACCGCCCGCACCCGCGACTGGGTGCTGGAATTCTCGCCCGCCGAAGCGCGGCGGATCGACCCGCTGATGGGCTGGACCAGTTCCGCCGACATGGACAGCCAGGTGCGGCTGCGCTTCGAATCGCGCGCCGCTGCCGAAGCCTATGCCAAGGCGCGCGAGCTCGATTACATCGTGATCGAACCCAAGAAGCGGCCCGCCAACATCCGCCCTGGCGGCTATGCCGATAACTTCGCCCCCGGTCGTCGGCAGGTCTGGACCCACTGACCGGCTGTGGATCGGGTGAAACTGAGCGCCTTCGCCCCGGCAAGGCATGGCGTGGCGCCTTGCTCCGATTGACTCGTGATCGCGCAAACGCAGGCTCCGCTCAGGGGCGACAAATGCTTCATCCACTGGCCCCGTAACGCTGACTTGCGGTCGCGCGGCGGTCCAGGTGGGGACTGTCGGAGCGGCTGTCATCAAGACACCCGCCATGGAAACGGTCCGTTTCCGCCTTTCTGCGGTCCGGTTTTCCGACAAGGCTGCTGCATGAGGCCCGCGCGGTGCACGCACGGCCCCGCACGGAACAGGAGAGCCGGATGCCCATGGCCACGCAGACGCATGCCACCGCAACGCTGACACCGCAGCTCTGGACCGACTGGCGCCCTTTCGCCACCGACGCTGACCTGAGTCTGACCGGCTTTGGCGCGGGCACGGTCATTTCCACCGCAGCAGGCGCAATGGCGGTTGAATCGCTGATGGCCGGGGACATGCTGCTGAGCGCGGACGGGAGCCCGGTGCCGCTGCGGGCCGTCTCATCCGGTCTGTCCCGCCGGGCACAGGTGGTCCGCATTGCGCCCGGCGCCCTCGGGTTGTGCTGGAACGGCCCGGAACTGGTGGTAGGACCGGCCCAGACCCTGATGCTGGACAACTGGCGCACGCGCAGCCTGACGGGCGGCCGCGCCCTGACCCCGGCCATCGAACTGACCTGCGAACTCGGGGTGCGGCTGGAACCGCCGCACCAGGCCCGCCTCTACCGGCTGCATTGCGACGCGCCGGTGACGATCCGTGCGCAGGGGCTCGAGGCCGGAACCCGGCCCATGGATCCGGACATGCCCCCCGGCGCCACGCTGCACTGAACCGCCTTGCTGCGCCGACCCGCGGGTGCCGTGCATCCCGGTCATCCGCCCAGACCCGGCCAGTTTGCATCGGCCCGGGCGATGAAGCCGGGAATGTCGCGCGCCCAGCGGCGCTGGATGCGGGTATTGAAGTTCAGATACAGCCTGCCTTCGACGATCGCCCAGGCCTCGGGGTCGACCGGGGCCAGATAGCCCTCGGCCACCGCCCAGGCACAGTAGCCCCCGTATTGCGGCGCATGGGCGGCGGGGTCGGCGACGAAGGCCGCGCGGTGCGCCGCAGTGGCGAAGCGCCATTCGGCACCCTGCCAGTGGGTGCTGTAGGTCTCCAGCCCGCGCCGGGGCGCGCCTTCGGTGAAATAGGCGACCGGATCATACCCGCGCAGGGCAAGCCCGCCTTCGGCAAACACGGCCTGTGCGCGGGCGGGCACGGGCAACGCAGGCGCCAGCAGCGTGGCGGCAAGGGCAAGGGCGAACTGGCGACGGTCTGGCATGGTCTGTCCTTTCTGCACTCCACGGCTCCGGGTTCGCGCCGCCGCGCCCGCCGGTTACGCCCGCATGGGTCAACTGCGCGTGACCGCCGCCCCCGCTTGCGAAGGCCCGGCGCGGCCTGTAGGGGTTGGCCAACCCCGATCAGCAGTGGAGCGGACCGCATGGCCTCGTATCAATTCGTCTATCACATGGATGGTGTGTCCAAGACCTATCCCGGCGGCAAGAAATGCTTCGAGAACATCCGCCTGAACTTCCTGCCCGGGGTCAAGATCGGCGTGGTGGGGGTGAACGGCGCGGGCAAGTCGACGCTCCTGCGCATCATGGCCGGGCAGGACAAGGATTTCACCGGCGAGGCCTGGGCCGCCAAGGGGGCCAAGGTCGGCTACCTCCCGCAGGAACCGGAACTGGACCCGGGCCTGGACGTGCGCGGCAACGTCATGCTGGGCGTGGCCGGGAAACAGGCCAAGCTGGAGCGCTACAACGACCTGGCCATGAACTACTCGGACGAAACCGCCGACGAGATGGCCGAACTTCAGGATCAGATCGACGCCGAAAACCTCTGGGATCTGGATTCACAGATCGACGTTGCGATGGAGGCCCTGCGCTGCCCCCCCGATGATGCGAAGGTGGACACGCTCTCGGGCGGCGAAAAGCGCCGCGTGGCGCTGTGCAAGCTGCTGCTGGAAGCGCCCGACATGCTGCTGCTGGACGAACCCACCAACCACCTGGACGCGGAAACCGTGGCCTGGCTGCAGCAACACCTGATCGACTACAAGGGCACCATCCTGATCGTCACCCATGACCGCTATTTCCTGGATGACATCACCGGCTGGATTCTGGAACTCGACCGTGGGCGCGGCATCCCCTACGAGGGCAATTACTCCGCCTGGCTGGAGCAGAAGGCCAAGCGCCTGTCGCAGGAAGCGCGCGAGGACAAGGCACGCCAGAAATCGCTGGAGCGCGAGCTGGAGTGGATCAGGGCCGGTGCGAAAGCGCGGCAGGCCAAGTCCAAGGCGCGGATTCAGGCCTATGAACAGATGGCCAGCCAGTCCGAGCGCGAAAAGGTCGGTCGCGCGCAGATCATCATCCCCAACGGCCCGCGCCTGGGCGGCAAGGTGATCGAGGTCGAGGGCCTGAAGAAAGGCTATGGCGACCGGCTGCTGATCGAGGATCTGTCCTTTGCCCTGCCCCCCGGCGGGATCGTCGGCGTGATCGGCCCCAATGGCGCGGGCAAGTCCACACTGTTTCGCATGCTGACCGGGCAGGAACAGCCCGACGAAGGCAGCATCGAATTCGGCGACACGGTGAAACTGGCCTATGTCGACCAGTCGCGCGATGCGCTGGATGCGAACAAGACCGTGTGGGAGGAAATCTCCGACGGGCTGGACGTGATCCAGCTTGGCGATGCCGAGGTGAATTCCCGCGCCTATGTCGGCGCCTTCAACTTCAAGGGCGGCGACCAGCAGAAGAAGGTGGGCCTGCTCTCGGGCGGGGAGCGCAACCGGGTGCATATGGCGAAACTGCTGCGCGCCGGCGGGAACGTGCTGCTGCTGGATGAGCCGACCAACGATCTGGACGTGGAAACCCTGCAGGCGCTGGAAGCGGCGCTGGAAGATTTCGCAGGCTGCGCGGTGATCATCAGCCACGACCGGTTTTTCCTTGACCGGCTGTGCACGCATATGCTGGCCTTCGAGGGCGAGGCGCATGTGGAGTGGTTCGAGGGCAATTTCGCGGCCTATGAGGAAGACAAGAAGCGGCGGCTCGGGCCGGATGCGCTGGAGCCGAAGCGGGTGAAGTACAAGAAGTTTGCGAGGTGAGGAACTTCAATGCCTCGTTTTGACGATAGGACGATTTCTGAGCTATTCGGCACAGAAGACGCCGAAAATGAAAATCCAGAGCGACTCAAAGCATATTTCTTCAGAAACAAAGCTTATGAAAGCCTAAAGGCTGACCTTCCAATCAGAATACTTGTTGGGCATAAAGGCGTTGGGAAGAGCGCACTTTTAAAGGTTTGCCACCTAGAGGACCAAGAAGCTGGTATTTTGTCGCTCTGGATAAGGCCAAACGACGTATTCGCAAGCGTCACCACTGAGGCCAGCTCATTTCTTGGCCTAATTGAAAACTGGAAAATCGGCCTATCGACTTTGATTGTGAAAAAATCACTAGAAGGTGGCGAGCTATTCTCAGAAGCCGAGAGTGTTGAGAAAATCACTGGTGGCGTAAAGCATGTTCTAGCTTCTCTGGCGCAACATTTCCTTCGAGCAGAACCCCATGCGTCGCAAGAGGCGAAGAGCTTAATGAGGCGATTTAGCAGTAAGAAGCGCATTCGAATTTACTTGGATGACCTTGATCGTGGATGGCAGGCTCGCCAACAAGATATTCACAATATTTCCGCGCTGCTGAATGCAATTCGTGATATGGCGGGGGAAGACGATAGAATTCAGTTTCGGATCGGCCTAAGAACCGATGTTTATCACCTCGTTCGCACATCAGACGAATCGACAGACAAGATCGAAGCAAACCTCATTTGGTTGATCTGGACCAACCATGAAATCCTGACTGCAATGGCAAAACGTGTAACCACATTTTTCGGCGACAACGTTAGCGAGGGAATGCTAATAAGTCGGAGCCAAACAGAGATAGCTCAACGGCTGAACAAGGTGATCGAACCAAGGTTTGAAGATCGGGGAAAATGGGAAAATCAAGCCACTTTTCGAGTTTTAATGACACTTACCCGGAAGCGACCCCGTGACTTGATCAAGCTATTCGTGTATTCGGCAAAGGAGGCTTATAAAGATGACGCAGAGATCATCAGGACAGGGCACTTAAAAAGAATTTTTGAGAAATACAGCAATGAGCGCCTTCGAGATATCGCCAATGAATTCAAAACGGAGATGCCAAAGATTGAAGATGTTCTACTCGGGATGCGCCAAACCAAGAAAGAGCGACAGCAAGGTATTGGACCAATTTTTGATGACGGGCAGCTTATAACAAAACTAGGCAACATCATTGCAGGTATAAGGCCAGTATTTACATCTGGCGAGCAGTTGACCCCAACTGCATTGGCGCGCTTCCTATTCAAGTGCGACTTTATTACAGCTCGATTTGACGCCAATGGCATAATTGTTAGAAAACACTTCGAAGATAACCAGATCCTCGCGAGCAAACAAGCTCAGTTCGGGTTTAAGTGGGAGATACATCCTGCCTACCGATGGGCACTATCTCCGCAGGATTCGTCGCTTCTCCACCGAGATATTGATCTTTCAAGCACTGCGGTAGGTGATGACTAGTTACCGCCCTCAAGGCCATGGCCCGGGGCATCCCCTGGCAGCGCCTGATCCGCGAAGCACTGAAGCGCGAAGTCTCCGAGACCTGACCCCCCGAACGCAGAACGCCCGCCATGCGGCGGGCGTCCGGGTAGCGCGAACGGGCCAGCCCTCAGCGGCGGATGCCCAGCTTGGCGATCAGCACGCGGTAGCGCGCCTCGTCCTTGCCGCGCAGGTAGTCCAGCAGCTTGCGGCGCGTCGCCACCAGTTTCAGCAGCCCACGGCGGGAGTGGTTGTCCTTCTTGTGGGTCTTGAAATGCTCGGTCAGCGTGGCGATGCGCCTTGTCAGCACCGCGACCTGCACCTCGGGCGAGCCGGTGTCGCCTTCGGACCGGGCGAATTCCTGGATGGTGCGTGTCTTCTCTTCGACGGTAATCGACATCGGGGGCTCCTTTCGTCAGGGGAAGCGGGTGCAGGCCGGGATGTCGTCCAGCAAGACCCATGGAAACGCCGCCCCGCGGGGCCGCGCCCGCGTCCCATAGGCGATTCCGGCGGCAATGAAAACCCCGCGCGTGCTGCCCGCGCCGTTAACCTTTTTCCCCGAAACCGCAGCCCGCGCGGCGCCCCGTGCTTCGTTTGTTCACCCGAATCGGCAATACTTGCCCCCGGGTGAGATGATGGGGTGTGCGCGTGATGTATCTCCTTCTGGGGTTGCTGGTGGCTGTGCTGGCCGGAAGCGTGGCCGATGCCTTCCTGAGCAATGACGATGATGCGGACGATACCGAGGCAAGCGGCGCGCAGGACGATGCGCCCGGCGCGGGCGCGGCCAGCCTCGAACTGCTGGCCGATGCCGCCCCGGCGGAGGGTGCCACGGAGCCGGGCGCGCCTGACCAGGGCGCGCCAGCGATGATCTGGGATGCCGACCCGCTGGACAACCACCCGCTCGCCAATGGCCAGCCCCCGCACGAAGGCCCGGACGCAAGCTGGCGCGACCACAGCGGCGATGACGGGGTCCGCAGCAGCGATGCCTTCCCCCCCGGTGACGCCCCGCCCGAAGGTCAGGCGCTGCAGGCGGGCGAGAACGGCGAGACCCTGCGCGGCGGCCCGGGCGACGATCTGCTGACCGGCGGCGCCGGCGCCGACACGCTGCTGGGCGGCCCGGGCGACGATCTGCTGCGCGCCAATGGCGCGGGCGACACGCTCAACGGCGGCGACGGCGATGATGTGCTGATCGGCGGGCCGGGGGACGATGTGCTGATCGGCGGCTGGGGCGATGACGTGCTGATCGCCGGGGGCGGCAGCAACACGCTCATGGGCGGGGCGGGCAACGACCTGCTGGTGGGCGCCATCGACCCCGAGGCCGCGCCGGGGCAGAATTTCCTCAACGGCGGCGACGGCGATGACGTGCTGATCGGCGGCGGCAATGACCTGCTGCACGGCGGGCCGGGGGCGGATCGCTTCGTGCTGGGCGACTGGATCGGACCGGGGCAGATGGTGACGATCATGGACTACACGCCGGGTGCGGACCGGATCGAACTGGCGTTCAACCCCGCCGCGCACCCGGACCCGGAACTGGGCATCACGCCGGACCCCGAAGATGGCGCGCATGCGCTGATCGTTCTGGACGGCGAGGTGATTGCCCGCGTCATCGGCGGCGCGGGGCTGGCGGCGGAGGACATCGACCTTGTGGCCGACCACCCCGACCTGAGCCGCGCCCGCAGCCATTGAGCCGCGCGCGTCGGCCGCCCGGCTGGCTGCGGTGGCGCGCCCCCTTCACAGCGGGCCCCGCAGCCGCTAGATCACCCCCATGACACAGGTTCTCAACATCGTGGGCGGCGGCATGGCCGGGGCCGAAGCCGCCTGGCAGGCCGCCAACATGGGCATCAACGTGATCATCCACGAGATGCGCCCCAGGGTCGGCACCTTCGCCCACCGCACCGGCGATCTGGCGGAAATGGTGTGTTCGAACTCCTTCCGCTCGGATGATGACGAAAACAACGCCGTGGGGCTGCTGCACTGGGAGATGCGCGCGGCCGACGGGCTGATCATGGCGATGGCCGATGCCCACGCCCTGCCCGCCGGCGGCGCGCTGGCGGTGGACCGCGATGCCTTTGCCGCCGGGGTCACGGCGCGGCTGCGCGCGCATCCGCGCGTGAAGGTGGTGGAGAGCGAGGTGCGCGACCTGCCCAACGAAGGGCACTGGATCATCGCCACCGGGCCGCTGACCTCGGGCGCGCTGGCCGAGGCGATCCGGGCGGCCACCGGCGCCGACCAGCTTGCGTTCTTCGACGCCATCGCCCCGATCGTGCATTTCGACACGGTGGACCTGAGCAAGGCGTGGTTTCAGTCGCGCTATGACAAGGGCGAGACCGAGGAACAGCGCACCGCCTATCTCAACTGCCCGATGGACCGCGCGCAGTACGAGGCCTTCATCGACGCGCTGCTGGCCGCCGAGAAAACCGAATTCCACGAGGGCGAGACCGCACAATATTTCGACGGCTGCCTGCCCATCGAGGTCATGGCCGAGCGCGGGCGCGAAACCCTGCGCCACGGGCCGATGAAGCCCGTGGGCCTGACCAACCCCCATGCGCCGGAGGTGAAGCCCCATGCGGTGGTGCAGTTACGCCGGGATAACGCCTTGGGGACGCTTTACAATATCGTCGGATTCCAGACCAAGATGAAATACGGCGCGCAGACGCGGGTGTTGCGGATGATCCCCGGGCTGGAAGATGCGCAATTCGCCCGGCTGGGCGGCATCCACCGCAACACCTTCATCAATTCGCCAACGCTTCTGGACCGCGAGCTGCGCCTGCGCGCCCGCCCGCATATCCGTTTTGCGGGCCAGATCACCGGGGTCGAGGGCTATGTGGAAAGCGCGGCCATGGGCTTGCTGGCCGGGCGGCTGGCCGCGGCGGAACTGTCAGGCCGCGCCCTGCCCCCGCCGCCGCGCGACACGGCGATGGGGGCGCTGGTCGCGCACATCACCGGCGATGCCGAGGCGAAAACCTTTCAGCCCATGAATGTCAACTTCGGCCTGTTCCCCCCTGTCGACGCACGCGGCGGACGGCGCGGCCGCAAGGAGCGCTACAAGGCGTATACCGATCGGGCGAAGGTCGCGTTCCGGGACTGGCTGACGGCGCAGGAGTCGGCACCGGGCATGGCGGCGACCGTCGCTCTGGACCGGAACCAGCTCGCCGGACCGGCCCAAATGCCGGGGGGCCAGCCCCCCGGACCGGACCAAATGCCGGGGGGCCAGCCCCCCGGACCGGACCAAAAGCCGGGGGGCCAGCCCCCC
>JAFIEE010000109.1 GCA_020832705.1 Paracoccaceae bacterium | reverse complement strand
GGGGGGCGGCCCCCCCCCCCCACCCCCTGACCTCACCACCCCCTGACCTCACCGTGCACAGGCCCGCCGATGACCGAACGCGCCGATCCCCGATACGCCGGGCAGGACCAATGGGACAGCGAAACCGCGCTCTCCGCCATCTGGGAAAGCCAGATGGCAGCCGTGGCCGCAGTCGGCCCGGCGCTGGCCGCTATTGCACAGGTGGTCGAGGCCGCCGTGCCGCGCCTGCGCGCGGGCGGGCGGCTGGTCTGGGCAGGGGCGGGAACGTCGATCCGCATTGCGGTGCAGGATGCGGTCGAGCTTGGCCCGACCTTCGACTGGCCCGAGGCGCGCAGCCTGCACCTGATCGCCGGGGGGCAGGCGGCGCTGATGCAGGCGGTCGAAGGTGCCGAAGACGATGTCGGCGATGCGCAGGCCCAGGTTGCGCGCGCCGCGCTGGAAACGCGCGATGTGGTGTTCGGCATCGCCGCCAGCGGGCGCACGCCCTTCACCGTGGCAGCGATCGAGGCTGCGCGGGCGGCGGGGGCGCTGTCCGTCGGCATTGCCTGCGCACCGGACACGCCGCTGGTGCGCGCGGCGGCGCATGGCATCGTCCTCGACACCGGGGCCGAGGTGGTGGCGGGCTCCACCCGGATGAAGGCCGGAACCGCGCAGAAGGTGGCGCTGAACATGCTGTCCACGCAGATCATGGTGCGGCTGGGCCGGGTGCACGCCGGGCTGATGGTGGACATGCGCGCGCAGAACGCCAAACTGCGCGCGCGCGCGCGCGCCATGGTGGCGCAGATCGCAGGCGTGAGCCCCGCAGCGGCAGAGTCGGCGCTGACGCGCACCGGCTGGCGCATCAAGCCCGCCGTGCTGGTGGCGCGCGGCCGGTCGCCCGAGGCGGCAGCGGCGGCGCTGGCGGCTGCCGACGGGGTGCTGCGGCGGGTGCCGGACGATCCGTGACACCTGCGGCGCATCTGGCCGGCCGTGACACCTGCGGCGCATCTGGCCGGCGGGGAAAGCGCGCGCGGGCCGCACCCTCCCACCCACCCTGCACGCCCCGCGCGCGCTGCGCCCTTGCAGGGCGCGGGGCGTCCTATCCGGCGGTGGCGCGCATGGCCAAGCGCCCATCCGGCCCGGCGGTCCACAGTTCCAGCCCGTCCTTGCCTTCGCGCGCGTTCACGGTGAAGGGCACCCCGCCGATCAGCGGCGCCAGTCCGCGAAAGCCGAAGCGCGCGGGCGCGCGTCCCGTCAGCCGCGTCGCCATTTCCAGCATCAGCGTGGCCTGCAGCGGACCATGCACGACAAGCCCCGGATAGCCCTCGTCGGCGCAATGGTCCCGGTCATAATGGATGCGGTGGCCGTTGAAGGTGATCGCCGAATAGCGAAACAGCATCACCGCACCGGCGGTCACGCTCTGGCTGTGCTCGGCCTCGGGCGCCTCGGGCGGTGCCGTTGGGGCCGCATCATCGGCGGGCGCGCGATAGACCAGGTCCTGGCGCTCGCGCACGGCCAACCCGCGCGGGCTGGAAAGCTCGTGCATCACGGTGACGAAGACCAGCGCCCCGCTGCGCCCGGTCTTCTGCGTCACATCCGTCACGGTGGACCGGCGCGTGACCGGATCGTGCAGGCGCAGCGGCGCCAGCAGTTCCACCTCGCCGCCGGCCCACATCCGCCGGGGCAGGGGCACCGGGGGCAGGAAGCGGCCCAGTTTCTCGTGCCCGTCATAGCCCAGATCCGAAAGTGGCGGCACGGGCAGGGCCAGGCACCAGTGCAACGCGGGCGGCAGCGGGGTTTCGACCACCGGGCGATCCAGCGTCGCGCAGAATTCGGCCAGCAGGCGTGGCGTCACGGTGTCATGATGCTCGGCGCTCTGGCCGATCCAGCCGCGCAGCCGGGCGATGTCGACAGGGGTTTGCGTCATGGTGGGCTCAATCGTCGCGAGTTGGAGGGGTGGAGGGCGCGCTGCGGTCGAAAAGCCCGGTCAGCGCGCGCTGGATGAGGGCGGTGACGCGCGGCCTGGGGCAGGCGGCAAAGGGCAGGGGGCGGCAGACTTCCATCGCGGCCACGCCCACGCGGGCCGAAAGCGCGCCGTTCATCACCCCCTCGCCGAAGCGGCGCGAGAGTTTCGACAGCACCCCCCCGCCCGCGACCGAGCCGATCAGGTCATCACCGGCCGAAACCAGCCCGGTGGCCAGCAGGTGCGTCATCACCGCGCGCAGCAGCCGCAGGCTGCCAAGGGTGCCGCTGCGCCCGCCGTAAAGTGCGGCGATGCGCCGGATCATGCGCAGGTTGGCCAGCAGCGCCACCGCCACGTCCAGCGCTGCCATGGGCACCACGGCAGTGATCAGCGCCACCTGCCGCGCGGTGGCCTCGACCTCGGCCCGCGCGGCGCGGTCGATGGGGTCCAGCAGCACGGTTTCGGTCAGGGTCAGCACGCCGTCGGGGTCGAAGGCGTCGGCGCTGGCCTCGGCCAAGCGGGTGCGCGGCCAGGTCAGCTCCGCACGGTCGGCATAGAGCGTGGCGATCTCACCGGCCAGCGCGCGGGCGTCCTTCAGGTCCTGCACCGCCGCCGCGCGGGTGCGCAGCCTGTCGATCCGGCGCAGGCGGCGGAAGCCCGCGAGTTCGCGCAGCGCCAGCATGACCAGACCCAGCGCCACCACCGCCATCAGCCCCAGCGCCAGCGCGCCCAGCACAGGCGCACGCTCCAGCAGCCGCGCGGCGAAATCCCAGGCGGCGACCGACAGGGCCAGCATCACGAACCCCGCCAGCGCCGCCCAGGCCAGCGCGGCAAACCGCGACCGCGGCCGGGCCATCAGCGCCGCGCCGCTGGCCATCGCCCGGCCTTGCGGCGGCACCGGGGCGTCATCGGGCAGCGGCGGCGCGGCGGCGGGGTCGGCTGCGGGCGCGTCATCGACATCGAACAGGACGGGTTTGCGCGGGCTCATGTCAGCCGGTCCCCGAACAGGAATTCGGCGGCCCGGTCCAGCCGGATATGGGGCAGCCCCTCGCCCGGGCGCAGGCGCAGCGCGGCAGGGGCGAAACGCATGATGCGGTAATCGCTGTCCAGCCAGTCGCGCGCGCCCTGCTCGCGCCAGGGCGAGAGCAGCCGCATCGGGTCCTCGGGCAATTCGCCCGGATAGAATGCCGCCTGCCGCCCGTCGTCCAGCAGCCGCCCGCGCACGCAGTCGAAGCTTTCGCTGCCCTGCCGGCGCGTTTCCTCGACCGTGGCGCGCAGCGCGGCGATCGACATGGCTGCCGTCCGGGCGCCTGCGAAATCGGCGCGGTCGCGCGACTGGCGCAACAGCGCCTCGACCAGCGCGGTCAGGCGGGGGTGCTGGCTGTGGTGCAGGTGGTCGGCCTTGGTCGCGGCGAAGAGGATGCGTTCCACCCGCCGCCCCATCAGCAGCCGCGACAGCCAGGCATTGCGCCCGGGGCGAAAGGCGGCCAGCACCTCGGTCATGGTGCGGCCCAGCATCTCCACCGCCTCGGGGCCGTGGTGGATCGCGTCCAGCGCATCGACCAGCACCACCTGCCGGTCGATCCGGGCGAAATGGTCGCGAAAGAAGGGTTGCACCACGCGTGCCTTGTAGGCGTCAAACCGGCGCTCCATCTCGCGCAGGATCGTGCCGCGTTTCGACGGCCGCGCCCAGGGGATCGGCGCAAAGGTCAGCACCGGCGAGCCCTCCAGATCGCCCGGCAGCAGGAACCGCCCCGGGGTCACATCGGCATAGCCCTGCCTGCGCGCGGCGTGCAGATAGGCCGTGAAGCGCGCGGCCAGATCCTGTGCCAGCGGCTCGTCATGGGGCCCATCGGGGTCCACGGCCCGGGCGCGTTCCATGAACCCCTGCGCACAGGCGCGCGTGTCGATCCGGGCCAGCGTGTCATCGGCCCAGGCGCGGTAGCTGCGCTCCATCAGCGCCAGATCCAGCAGCCATTCGCCGGGATAGTCGATGATGTCCAGATGCACGACGCGCGACCCCGTGAGTGGTCCGAAGAACCCGCCGGGGCGCAGCCGGAACGAAAGCCGCAACTCGGACACCGCACGGGTGCTTTCGGGCCAGTGCGGGGCGGTGGCGGTCAGCGCGGCCAGGTGGGTTTCGAAGTCGAAGCGCGGCAGCATGTCATCGGGCTGCGGCTGCAGATAGGCGGCGGCGATCCGGTCCCCGGCCACCGCCTGCATCTGGCCCATGCGGGCGCGGTTCATCATGTTGTGCACCAGTGCGGTGATGAACACGGTCTTGCCCGCACCGGCCAGCCCGGTGACGCCCAGCCGCACGACGGGTTCGAAGAACGCTTCGGACACAGTGCCGGTGACGGCACCGGCCAGCCGCTCGGTGCTGCCGAGGATCCCGTCTGCCAGTCGTCCGATCACCATATGCGATACCCTGCTTGCCGCCCGTCGCCCGCGCGTGTGCCGGACCATAGCGCGCCCTGCGGGCGGGTGAAACCGCCGTTGCCTGGTGGGGCGATGGCGCGGTGTTCGGCGAACGGCGCCTGTGATGCGCATGTTTGAGTATTTCGGGCAAGAAAATGGGGGCGATGCGCGTCGTCTTGACGCTGGCTCGGGTTGGATGCGGTGCAATTGAGTATTCTGGCAAGATGAAGTCAGACCGTGGTGCCGTGTCCGTGACGGCATTGCGGTGCGGGGCCGGGGGTTGACGGCCAGGGGTTGACGGGGCCGGGGTGCGGGTCTTTATAGCGGCGACGAGCCGAAAGGGAATTGATGCGCGTTATCTTCATGGGAACGCCGGTGTTTTCCGTGCCCGCGCTCGAGGCGGTGGCGGCGGCGCATGAGGTGGTCGCCGTCTATACCCAGCCGCCGCGCCCGGCGGGGCGGGGTAAGGCGAAACGCCCCTCGCCGGTGCAGGCGCGGGCCGAGGCGCTGGGTCTGGCGGTGCGCCATCCGGTCAGCCTGCGCGAGGCTGCGGTGCAGGCGGAGTTCGCGGCGCTGCAGGCGGATGTGGCGGTGGTGGTGGCCTACGGGCTGATTCTGCCGCGGCCGATCCTGGCCGCGCCGCGCCATGGGTGTCTGAACATCCACGCCTCGCTGCTGCCGCGCTGGCGGGGCGCGGCGCCGATCCAGCGCGCGGTGCAGGCGGGGGATGCGGAAACCGGCGTCTGTATCATGGCGATGGAGGCGGGGCTGGACACCGGGCCGGTCTATCTGCGCCGCGCGATCCCCATCGGCCCCGAGGATACGGCAGGCGACCTGCATGATCGGCTGGCAAGGCTTGGGGCCGGGGCGATCACCGAGGCATTGGCGCGCTTGCCCGCGTTGACGCCTGCGCCGCAGCCCGAGGACGGGGTAAGCTACGCCGCGAAGATCGACAAGGCCGAAGCGCGCGTGGACTGGACCCGGCCGGCCGAGGTTGTGGACCGGCAGATCCGTGCGTTTTCGCCCTTTCCCGGCGCCTGGTGCGACACCCCGGGCGGGCGGCTGAAACTGTTGCGGTCGCGGCTGGCCGATGGGGGCGGTGCGCCGGGCGCGGTGCTGGAGGCCGGGCCGGGGCGGCTGGTGGTGGCCTGCGGCGCCGGCGCGGTCGAGGTGACCGAGGCGCAGCGCGCGGGCAAGCGGGCGATGGGGGCGGCGGAATTGCTCAAGGGCCTGCCGCTGGCGCCGGGGGCGCGGGTGTCATGAGCGCGGCGCCCGACTGCGGGGTGGTCTATGTTGCCCGCGGGGCGGGGTATCTGGCGCTTGCGGTTGCCTCGGCCCGCAGCCTGCGCGCCTGCAGCCCGGCGCTGCCCATCGACCTGTTCACCGACGGCGACCCGCCGCCAGGGCTGTTCGACGCGGTGCACCCGCTGCCCGAGGGGCGGGTCCGCGACAAGATCGTCTGCATGGCGCAAGGCCGCTTTGCCCGGACGCTGTTTCTGGACTGCGATACCTGGGTGCTGGCGCCGGTCGATGATCTGTTCGCGCTGCTGGACCGGTTCGACCTGGCGGTGGCGCATGACGTGCGCCGCGCCTCGCGGCTGGTGCGGACCGGGACCGGGTTGCGGCTGCCCTATGCCTTTCCGCAGTTCAACACGGGGGTGCTGCTCTATCGGCAGTCCGACGCCATGGCCGCTTTCTTCGACGCCTGGGGTGCGGCGTGGAAGGCGCAGGGCGGCGGGCGCGACCAGCCCGCATTCCGGGATCTGCTGTGGCAGTGCGACCTGCGCTATCATGTGTTGCCGCCGGAATACAACCTGCGCCGGGTGACGGTGCTGGATGCGGCGGAACCGGCGGACCTGGTGCCGGTGATCGTGCATTCGCACCGGTTGCTGCAGCATCTGCGCGTGCCGGGCGCGCGCCGGGTGAAAACGCTTGGCGACCTGCTGGTACTGGAGCGGGCGGCGCTGTCCGCCGAATGGGCGCGCCATGGCCGAACGGTGCCGGTCCCCGAGGGCGAGGACCCCGCCGCGCGGTTCCGGGACACCGACGAGGGGGCGGGCTGAACGCGCGAAGGGCGTCCGCAGCGCGAGACCTCGTGGCTTGCACCCGGCGCCGAAGCGCGGGATACCGAAGGGCAGGCCGGGAAGCACAGGGCCGTGCCGGGTGGCATCGGGGAAGGGCGCCATGACATTCGAAACCTGGGACGAGGTGCGCACCGCCTATCACGTGGCGCGCGCAGGCACCGTCAGCGGCGCGGCCGAGGCGCTGGGCGTGCATCATGCCACCGTGATCCGGCATGTGGACGCGCTGGAGGCGCGGCTGGGCGTCAAGCTGTTCCAGCGTCACGCCCGCGGCTACACCCCCACCGAGGCGGGCGCGCTGCTGATGCAGGTTGGCCAGCGCACCGACGAGCAGTTTTCCCAGCTTGCCGCGCGGCTGACCGGCGGGGGCGCGGCGATGACCGGGGACCTGACCGTGACCTCGCTGCCCTTGCTGGCACCGCTGCTGATGCCCGCGCTGGCGGCGCTGCGGCGTGACCATCCCGGGCTGCGTCTGCGCTATGTCACCGACACCCGCGTCCTGCGGCTGGAATATGGCGAGGCGCATGTGGCGATCCGCGCGGGCGCCCGCCCGCAGGAACCCGACAACGTGGTCCAGCCGCTGTGCACGCGGGCGGTGGCGCTCTATGCCGCGCCCGCCTACCTCGCCGCGCATGGCCGCCCGGAGCGCGATGCCGATCTGCCCCGCCACGCCTTCATCGGCGCCGAGCCGCGCGCGCCCTTCTCGGTCTGGCTGACGGAGCGGGTGGGGCCGGATGCGATCGTGCTCAGCGTCAACGCCCCCGACGACAAACTGGACGCGATCCGCGCCGGGCTGGGGATGGGCTTCCTGTTCGCTGCCGATGCGCCGGACGACCTGGAAGCGGTGATGGCCCCGCGCGAGGACTGGGCGGTGCCCTTGTGGCTGGTCACCCACATGGACCTGCACCGCACGCCAAAGGTGCAGGCTGCGCTGGCGGCGATCAAGGCGGCGGCATCAACGCCCGGACCAACCCCCGCATGAGCCCGGCCGCGCGCGGGCATCTGGCCATGGCCAGTTTCTCGGCCATGGTCGCGGGGTCCTTCAGCCTGGGTGCGCTGGTCGCGCATGACCTGGCGCCCGCGGCGCTGAACGCGGTGCGGTTTGCGCTGGCCGCCGGCGTGCTGGCGGTGATGGTGGTGGTGCTGGGACAGCGGTTCCGGCGCGCGCATTTCCGCGCGCCCTGGCGGTATCTGCTGCTGGGCGGGGTGTTCTCGGTCTATTTCGTGCTGATGTTCGAGGGGCTGAAAACCGCGCCGCCGGTGTCGGCCGGGGCGCTGTTCACGCTTGTGCCGCTGATGACCGCCGGATTCGCCTGGGTGCTGCTGCGCCAGCGGCTGACCCGGCGCATGGCGCTGGCGCTGGTCATCGGCGCGGCGGGCGCGGTCTGGGTGGTGTTTCGCGCCGACCTGAGCGCGTTTCTGGCCTTTGATCCGGGGCGGGGCGAGGCGATCTATTTCCTCGGCTGCTTTGCCCATGCGGTCTATATCCCCATGCTGCGGCGGTTCAACCGCGGCGAGCCCGCGCTGGTGGCCACCACGCTGATCTGTGCCGCCTGTGCGCTGGTGCTGGCGGGGGCGGGAGCGGGGGAGCTTGCGCGCGCGGACTGGGCGGCCCTGCCCGCGCGATTGTGGTGGGCGATCGCCTATCTGGTGGTCTTTTCCACGGCGGCGAGTTTCTTCATGATGCAGTATGCCGCGCAGGTGCTGCCGTCCTCGACCGTGATGGCCTATACCTATCTGACTCCGGCCTGGATCATCCTGTGGGAACTGGCGCTGGGCCACGGCTTGCCGCCCGCGCTGGTGCTGCCGGGGATCGCGCTGAGCGTGGTCGCGCTGGCGCTCTTGCTGCGCGACGAGGGGGGCTGAGAGCGCCCGCGCGGTAGGGTGCAGCGCGCAAGCAAGGTCACGTTGCGCGCGGTCAGCGCGGCGTTATCACCGGAGCGGTGTTGGCGGGGCGCACCATTGGGGCTCTCAGGCCTCGCTCAGCGCAACCTTCATGTCCTTGACCTGATAGATCACCTCGCCGTCGGCCTCGACGATCCCGTCGGCCACGCCCATGGTCAGGCGGCGGTTCTGCACGGCCTTGGTGAAATCCACCTGATAGCGCAGCATCCTGCGGTCCGGGCGCACCATTCCGGTCAGCTTCACCTCACCCACGCCAAGCGCGTAGCCGCGCCCCTTCCAGCCGCGCCAGCCCAGGTTGAACCCGGTCAGTTGCCACAGCCCGTCAAGACCCAGACAGCCCGGCATGATCGGATTGCCGGGAAAGTGGCATTCAAAGAACCAGAGGTCCGGGCGAATGTCGAACTCGGCCACCACATGCCCCTTGGCATGCGCGCCCCCGTCGGCGGAGATTTCGGTGATCCGGTCCATCATCAGCATCGGCGGCGCCGGAAGCTGGGCGTTCCCGGGACCGAAAAGCTCGCCCCTTGCGCAGGCCAGAAGCGCCTCGCGGTCGAAGCTGGCGGGATACTGGGACATGGGCGGCGCTCCTCCTCGGGCAATGCTGTGGCGCCATCGTCTAGCACCCGGCCGCGCTGGCTGACAAGGGCGGCGCCATTGCCGGTATGCGGTCCCGGGCGGCCCCCAGGACCCCGCTGGCGGCACCATTTCACAAGCCTGAAAGGGGTTTGCCATTGAAAACGGCATCCTGGCTGCTCTATATGATGGATATGGATGTGGAATTCGCGCCTCTGACCGACCAGACCCTGCAGACGGCCACGAACCGGCTTGCGCAGGCTGGGCTGCGGCCGACCCGGCAGCGGCTCTCGCTGGCCGCGCTTCTGGTCGGGGATGGTCACAACCGCCACGTCACTGCCGAAGCCCTGTTCGAAGCAGCGCGCGAAGGCGGCGACCCGGTGTCGCTGGCCACTGTCTACAACACGCTGCGCGCCTTCTGCGCGGCGGGGCTGGTCAACGAGGTGACGGTCGATGCCACGCGCAGCTATTTCGACACCCGCACCGACGATCACCCGCATTTCTTCTGGGAAGACAAGCAGGAACTGACCGACGCCCCGGCCGAGGAACTGCAGATCGCGCGCCTGCCCGAGGCGCCCGAGGGCGCCGAGATCGCGCGCGTCGATGTGGTGATCCGCCTGCGCCGCCGCTGACCGCCCCGGCGGCGCAATTTCCGCTCACCGCTTTGCGATTTTCATGCCATGATGCGTCCTCGCGTGCATGGAGACGGGTCATGTCGAAAATCATCTGGACGCTCATCAAGGGGCTGGACGGCTATTCGATCGACACCGGCGATGACCGGTTCGATCATTCGGGCTTCGGGAAGAATACGGAGAGTCGCACCAAGCGGTCGCTCTGGGGCGATAACGGCGCTGACGCGACCAAGCGGGCCAGCAAGGTGATGAAGGATGCCACGGCCGACAGATCAATGCGCGCGGGCGGGGCTTCGGCCGGCGTCAGCGTCATGATGTCCGCGTCCCAGGCCCTGAACCATCACACCGCCAACAAGGCCGAGGCACGCGCGCTCGCCGCGCTGGAGCCCCGGGTGCGCGAGCATCTGCCCTACAATTACGGCGGGGTGATCGTCGTGGCGGTGTTCAAGGTCATCAACACCGCGCGCATGTTCTCGAACGCCTATGTCGCGTCCTGGGCGCCGACGCCGGAAACCGGGCTGTCGGGTTTCCTGAACCGCGGCACCATATCCGCCCCGAATACCGATGTGCGGGTCTATTACGCAACGCTGGAGGGGGTCCGGGCGAGCCACAAGCAGATGCTGGCGAACGAGAAGCGCACAAGGCTGATGCGCTGACCGGCATCATGATTGCGAGGCCGGGTTTTTTCGGCTAGAGGCGGGGCACAACCGGCGCCCCGTTCCGGGCGCCCTGCGGACCGGGCGGATCATGGCACAGGCGAAAAAGCTCTTCATCCGGACCTATGGCTGTCAGATGAACGTCTATGACAGCGAACGCATGGCCGAAGCGCTGGGCGCTTCGGGCTATGTGGCGACCGAACGGCCCGAAGACGCCGACATGATCCTGCTGAACACCTGCCATATCCGCGAGAAGGCGGCGGAAAAGGTCTATTCCGAACTGGGCCGCCTCAAGCCGCTGAAGACCGCCAACCCGGATCTGAAGATCGGCGTCGCGGGCTGCGTCGCGCAGGCCGAGGGCGCGGAGATCATGCGCCGCGCGCCGCTGGTCGATCTGGTGGTGGGGCCGCAGACCTATCACCGGCTTCCGGCGATGGAGGCGGCGGTGCGCAACGGCGCTCGCGCGGTGGACACCGAATTCCCCGAGGAAGACAAGTTCGCGCACCTGCCCAAAGGGCCCCGCGCCAGCCGCGGCCCGGCCGCCTTCCTCACCGTGCAGGAGGGCTGCGACAAGTTCTGTGCCTTCTGCGTGGTCCCCTATACCCGCGGCGCCGAGGCCAGCCGCCCCGCCGCGCGTGTGCTGGCCGAAGCGCGTGATCTGGTCGACCGGGGGGTGCGCGAGATCACGCTTCTGGGCCAGAACGTCAACGCCTATCACGGCGAAGGGCCGGACGGCGCCGACTGGTCACTGGCGCGGCTCATCGACACGCTGGCCCGGATTGACGGGCTGGCGCGCATCCGCTTCACCACCTCGCACCCCAACGACATGCGTGACGACCTGATCGAGGCC
The DNA here is from genome assembly GCA_020832705.1 of Paracoccaceae bacterium. Taxonomy (GTDB): domain Bacteria; phylum Pseudomonadota; class Alphaproteobacteria; order Rhodobacterales; family Rhodobacteraceae; genus Rhabdonatronobacter. Next base: position 647 of record JAFIEE010000109.1, on the reverse strand, counting down.
TTTGCCAGCCAGCCCAAGCTGATGCCCTACCTGCACCTGCCGGTGCAATCCGGGTCCGACCGGATCCTGAAGCGGATGAACCGCAAGCATACCGCCGAAAGCTATGTCGCCATCATCGACCGGCTGCGCGCCGCCCGCCCCGACCTGGCTCTGTCGGGCGATTTCATCGTCGGTTTCCCGGGCGAGACGGACGCCGATTTCGAGGACACACTCGCGCTGGTGCGCCGGGTCGGTTACGGGCAGGCCTACAGCTTCAAGTATTCGGCCCGCCCCGGCACCCCGGCGGCCGAACGCAGGGACACGGTCGCCGACGCTGTCGCCAGCGAGCGGCTGGCGCGACTGCAGGCGCTTCTGACCGAACAGCAGCGGGCGGCACAGGACGCCATGGTCGGGTGCTGCGTATCCGTGCTGTTCGAAAAACCGGGCCGCATGCCGGGGCAGATGGTGGGCAAGTCGGACCACCTCCATGCCGTCCATGTCACCGATCCGCGCGCCACCCCCGGCACCATCGCGCCGGTGCGCATCACCGCCAGCGCGCCGAACTCGCTGGCCGGTGAACTGCTCTGATCAGCGAACCACACTGATCCATCATCTGTGCAAAAATATCCTCGGGGGGAGTCCAGCCCCCTTGCGGGGCTGGACGGGGG
>JAFIEE010000108.1 GCA_020832705.1 Paracoccaceae bacterium | reverse complement strand
CCGGGCGCCGCGGGGGGCCCCGCCGACCGACCCCGCGGGGGCGCGGGGGGGGGGGGCGGCCCCCGGGCCCCGGCGGGGCCCCGGGCGCCCGGCGACTCCGGGCATTGCGCCGGGCGCCGGGGGGCGCGCCGCGAAGGGCGGACGCGCGGCACCCGGAGGGCGCCCGCACCCGCGCTCCGCCCCGCCGCATCGCCCGGCCGTGGCACGAAGCGGTCCCGGCATGCGCATCTACAACCCCTCGCGCATGTCGAGCACTTCGGTCAGGCGCACGCCCAGCAGTCCCGCGCGCGCGCCGTCGAGTTCCTCGAGCACGCCCCGCGCGATCAGCCGCTCGCCCACCAGAAGATCCACCGGATCGTTGATCCTGCGATCCAGCGGCAGGACCGAATCGCGCTGAAGCTGAAGGAGTTCGCGGATCGTCGGGCGGCTGCGTCCGACCGAGATCACGATCTCGATCGGAACCCGCCCCAGCGCACCATTGCCGGCCCCGGCCGCGCCGTCCCGCCCGGAGCGGGACGCGGCGGGGGCAGGGGCGAAGCTGCCCGTGCGCGCCGTATCCGCGGGGTCCGGCTCGGTGGCGGCCTTGCTTGCTGGGCTTCGGGTCGGATCATCCATGGGCTTTCCTTTCGGTCACGGTCGCGGCGGGCAAGGTCGAGAGGTAATCGGCCACCGCCTGCTGCACGGCGGTGACGGCGGCGTCGATGTCGATCCGGGTCGCCGCCGGGTCCAGCCGCGCGATGACCTGGCCATCGGCAAGGCTGGGCTCCTCGATCAGGCGCAGGTCGCGGGCCGCCACCGCTTCGATCAGCGGTGCGATGGCGGCGCAGGTGGCGGCGTTCGCCTGCACCTCGACCGGGGTTTCCATGGTCTCGGCGGCCAGCGCGGCCACCGCCTCGGCCACGGTTGCGCCCAGGGTGGCTTGGGCCATCTCGGGCAGCACGGTTCCGGCCATCGCCCGCACCAGCGGCAGCACCGCGGCCAGTGCGTGGGCGCGGGCCTCGGCATGGGTGAAATGGAGCGCCCGCAGGGCATCCTCGGCGGCGGCGCGGCGCTGCGTGTCGGCCGCCTCGGCCTCGGAGACAGCATCCTGCCAGCCCGCCGCGTAACCTTCGTCAAAGGCGCGCAGCCGCATCCGCTCCAGTTCCGCGGCATCCAGGAAGCAGGCGTCGTCGTCCCTTGCGTCGGCATCGAAGACTTCGAGTTTCAGCCCGACAGCCATCAGCGGCTCCTTCCGGTTTCCTTCATCCAGTGACGCAGGATCTCCACGCTTTCCTGTTCGCGTTCGGCGATGATGCGGCGCAGGCGCGCGACCGGGTCGCTGTCTTCATCGGCGATTGCCGCGCCGCGTCCCCCGGCGGCCGGGTCCGTCCGGTCCTGGGCCGGGCGGGTGCGGGCGGGCGCGGCCTCGACCTCGCCGGTGAGGGCGTCCTCCGACGCAACCGGCCCGCCCAGGGCCAGTTGCCCGGCCGCCGCCTCGTGCCCGGGCAGCCGGGCCAGCGGCGCCGTATCCCCGCGCCGGGCGGCCAGCAGGATCGGACGCAGCACAAACAGCGCCAGCACCAGAGCCAGAACCGTCAGGGCGGCCAGAGCGGCCAGCGTGCCGGGTTCGGGCGGCGCCAGCCAGCGCCCAGGGGCCAGCGCTTCGGTGCCCGGCTCGGTGATCGGCTCGAAGCGCAGCGACTGAACCGTGATCACATCTCCGCGCGCCTCGTCATGACCCACGGCCGAGGCCACCAGAAGGCGCAGCGTCTCCAGCTCCTCGGGCGCGCGCGCGCGCCATTCGGGCGTGCCGTCGGCACCGGGGGCATGGTGTCCGTCCACCAGCACCGCCACGGTCTGGCGCCGGATCGCGCCAGGGGCGCGGTGGATTTCGCGCTGCGATTCGGACACCTCGAAATTCGTCCGCTCGCGGGTTTCGGTCTCGCGGCTTTCGCTGGTCCCGTCGCTGGCTCCGGCATCGCCTTCGGGCAGGTTCGAGGCCACGGTGACGGCCTGTGCCCCGCTTTCGCTGGCGCTGCGGGTGCGCTCTTCGGCTTCGGTGCTGATGGCAACGCGGGTTTCCGGGTCGATCCGCCGTTCGACGATGGTTTCGCTGTCGTTGACCAGATCGATGCTGACCTCGACCACGGCGCGGCCGGGGCCCAGATGCGCTTCGAGCAGCCGCTCGGCGTTGCGGCGCAGCGTTGCGCTGCGGTCCTGCGCGGCGTCGATCTCCTCGGTTGCCGTTCCGGCCACCAGCCCCGATTCGGCATCGATGACCGACACGGCATCGACCTCCAGCCCCGGCACGGCCGAGGCAATCAGGAAGCGCATCGCCTGCGCCTGCCGCGCCGACACGCTGCCGGTGGCCGAGGTCACCGTGACCGCCGCGCGCGGCGCGGTTTCGCGCCGGAACGGGCTGGTGCTGGCCTGCGCGATATGGACGCGCGCGGCACGGATGCCGGGACTGGCGGCGATGGTGCGGGCCAGTTCCCCCTCGCGCGCGCGGAGATAGGCGGCATCGAACATCTGCGCGGTGGTGCCGAAACCGGAGAGCGAATCAAGCAGCTCATAGCCTGCCGCGCCATTTGCGGGCAGGCTGCGGGCGGCGAGGTGCATCCGCGTTTCGTCGCGGTCGCGGGCGGGCACGAAGATCGCGTCCCCCTCGACCCGGTAGCGGATGCCGCGCTGCTCCAGCGCCTGGATCACATCGCCCGCCGCCACCGGGTCCAGCCCGGCATAAAGCAGCGCCATGTTCGGGCTGGTCGCAATCCGGCCCAGCCCCAGGACCGCCAGGAACACGCCCAGCGTGGCGGCGGCCACGATGATCTGGCGTTGCAGCGGCAACCCGAACCAGACATCACCCAGCTTCTGCACGCCGTTTCCCCCGTCCTTCGGGCTTCTGCCCCGTTCGACCTCTGTTCTGGAGGGCGACGCTTAAGATTCGGTTAGTGAGATTGTGCGATTCCGGTGAGGCCAGAGGCAGCCGGAGGACGGACAATGAGCGATGCAACGGCACCGGGGGAAACCGCGCCTGCGCGCCGCTCGGGCCTGCGCGGGGTGTTGCTTGGGCTGGCGCTGGCCGCGCCCCTGGGCGGGGGGGCGTTCTATGCGGCGTGGTCGGGGCTGGTCAGTCTGCCGCAATCCGATCCGCGCGCGGGCGCGTCACAGGAGGTGCGCGTGGCCTATGTGCCGCTGCGCGACATCGTCGTCAGTGTGGGGCCGCCAGGGCAGGGCGCGCATCTGCTGTTTTCCGCCGATATCGAGGTCCGGCCTGAATCCCGCGCCGCCGTCGCCGCCATGACCCCGCGCTTCATCGACGTGCTGAACGGCTATCTGCGCGCCCTGGAGCCCGAGGAACTCGAAGCCCCGGCGGCGCTGGTGCGGTTGCGCGCGCAGATGCTGCGGCGGCTGCAGATGGTCGCGGGGGATGGCCATATCCGCGACCTGCTCATCATCGAATTCGTTCTGCGCTGAGGTGTCCGCCATGACCATCCTGCTTGACCTGTTGCTGGGCTTCGCGGCGTTGAGTGCCGCGGTCTATTGTCTGATCCTGTCGCGGCGCCTGCGGGCGCTGACGCGGATCGACGGTGCGCTCGGTGGCGCGGTGGCGGTGCTCTCGGCGCAGGTCGATGCGCTGACGCAGGCGCTGGATACCGCGCGCGATGCCAGCGATTCCTTGCGCAGCGACCTGCGCGGCCAGACCGCCGAGGCCGCCTCGGCAGCGCGGCGGCTGGAACTCTTGCTGGCAAGCCTGCATGACCTGCCGGGGCCGGAGGGTCAGGGCCGCCCGCAGCACGCCGCCGTCCCGGGCGCTGCTGCGTTTGCCGGGGCGGCGGCGGCCATGTCGGGCATGGGCGGGACCGCAGGCGCACATGCGCAGATACAGGGCGCGGCGCTTTCGGCGGGTGCCATGGGCGCGGATCCGGACCGGCACGCGCGGCGCCACGGTATCGGCACCGGCACGCGACCCGAGGGCGCGTATCCTGGCACGCGACACGGGCACGCGGGGGAGGGTCCGCCCCCGCGTCAACCGGGCGCTTTCCGGCATGACACCGTGCCGTCCGCCGTGGCGCCACGCCCGTCTGTGACACCGGCCTTCTGGCGCGACCCAGACGGCACGGCGCCGAGCGGCCCACCGGGCGGCGGCACGTCAATGGCGCATGCCGATGCGGGGGGCGCCATGGGGACCGCCCCCGCCGCAGCCTCCGCGCCCGCAACCCGGTCGCGGATCCTGCGCCGGGCGCGGCATGCGGGGGGAAGCGGCGCATGAGTGCCGCGCCACGCGCTGCTGCGGGGACGGGCGCCGACGCGAATCCCGCCCCCCGGAGCGGGCCGCGCCAACGCAGCGCCGGACGCTTCAGCGACCTGATGTCGCGCGCACGTCCCGGGGTCCTGTCGATGCTCGCGCTGCTGTTCCTGGTCGCCGGGCTGGCCCGGCTGGGCACCGGCACCGCCGCCGCGCTCGATGCGGCCTTCGATACGGCAACAGAGAGCGGAGCACACGCCGCCGCCGAAGACGCGGGCAAGCCTGCCGAAGACGCCGCAACGGACCCGATGGACCTGTTCGCCACGCTGCGCATCCGCGAGGCACGCCTGGCCGAGGCCGAAGCCGCGCTGGACGCGCGGCAGGCGACGCTGGCCCGCGCCGAGGACGAATTGCGCCACCAACTCGCCACGCTCGGCGAGATGGAGGCGCAACTGGCGCGCACGCTGGCCATCGCCGACGAGGCCTCGGAACGTGACCTTGCGCGGCTGACGGCGGTCTTCGAGAACATGAAGCCACGCGATGCCGCCGCCCTGTTCGAGGAAATGGACACCGATTTCGCCGCCGGCTTCATCGGGCGCCTCCGCCCGGAAATCGCCGCCGAAATCCTTGCCGGACTGAGCCCGCGCAACGCCTATGCCGTCAGCGCTGTCATTGCCGGGCGCAACGCGAACGCGCCGCGCGACTGATCGCGCGTTGCGCGCCAGTCGTCCGCCCCCGGGCGGGGAGCTATCGGGCGCTCGGGCCAGCCCCTGCTGCCGGGGGCGTTGACGCCGGGCATGCGGACAGGCTGCGGCTCATGGAAGTCAGGCTGCCCCGCAGCATCGCCCCCGCAGCAAGACAGCGGTTGCGCCGCGCACCGGACCAGCCACGTTGCAAAGGCGGCCTGCGTCGGTTTTCCCAGAGGGCGCCGCCGCCGACCGGGGGCGCGCGGGCGGCGGGCCGCTGCGCGTTCGTGGCGCAGCCTGCCGAGTGGTGCGACCGGGCAGCGTGCCCCGCAGGCCGGGCTCCGGCCTGTCCCCCCGGCAAGGGCGCGGCGGTATCAGAAGGTGACGGCGGCGAATAAGCACGGTGCGCAGGCCGGCCGCCGGGACGCGCGGCCCGTTCGATCTGCAACCTGCCTGCACCGTCCCACCCGATTGGCGGCGCCGGATACGGCTTGCGGGCCTGGTGCCGCACCAGCATCATCCGGCCGTGCCGCCAGGGCGGGCCCGGTGCGCTTTTGGGCCCTGTGGCGTCACCGCGGGCCTGCCATGCGTCGAACGTGGCGATGCGCGCATCGGTTCTGGCCATGCGCGCGCGGCCGGTGTCCGGGACGCACGTATCGCAAATGCCGCGATGTCCCGCCCGCAGCGGCCGTGCTGCGTTTCGTCGCCGCGGACGCCTTGCCCGCCCGTTCTTGGCGCCGGCCGCCGCTCGCGATCCGCCTGGCCTGCAAAGCGACCCGGCGCGCCGCTGCAGTTCAGCCGTTGTTTACCGGTCCGTGCAAGAGTGACCGCATGCGCCATTCGTGCGCAAACTGTTTCAGGGTTGAAAGGCCATGCAATGATCGGACTGATCGGCATCGTGGTGGTGCTCGTGCTTGTGTTCGGTGGCTACATGGCCGCCGGCGGGTCGATGGAGATCATCCTCAAGGCGCTGCCCTTCGAGATGGTGATGATCGGCGGTGCGGCTGTGGGCGGCTTCCTGCTGGGCAACGACCTGGCCACCATCAAGCGCACCGGGCGTGATATCGCCAGCGTGTTCCGCGGCCCGCGCTGGAAGTCGCAGGACTATCACGACCTCCTGTGCCTGCTGTTCGAACTCATCTGGATCGCGCGCCAGAACCCGATCGAGGTCGAACAGCATATCGAAAACCCGGCCGATTCATCGGTCTTTGCCAAGTTTCCGCGAATCCTTGCCGATCACGAGGCGGTGGAGCTTATCTGCGACACGATGCGCTCGGCATCGATGACCTATGACGACCCGATGCAGGTCGAGGAGGTGTTGGACAAGCGCCTGCAGGTCAACCTGCACCACGCCCTGCACACCAGCCACGCGGTGCGGATCGTCGCCGATGCGCTCCCGGCCATCGGCATCGTCGCCGCCGTGCTGGGCATCATCAAGACCATGGGCTCCATCGACCAGCCGCCCGAGGTTCTGGGCGTCTACATCGGCAGCGCGCTTACCGGCACATTTCTGGGTGTGTTCCTGTCCTATTGCTTCGTCGGACCGATCGCCGAGCGCATGAAGGCGATCGTCGAGGAGGACGCCCATTTCCTGAGCCTGATCCGCGAGGTGCTGATTGCCAACCTGCACGCGCATCCCGCCAACATCTGCATCGAGGTGGGTCGCCAGAACACGCCACACCATCACCGCCCGAGTTTCAGCGCCGTGGAGGAAGCCATGCGCGACCTGAAGAAGGCCGCGTGAATCATGATGCGGGCAAGGACGGCTCCGGCCCGGCGCGCGCGCGCATCCTGTCCCGGCGAGAGGGCGTTGCAGGGGCGGTATGGGCAGCGCCGCGCTGCGCGGGGCGTCCTGGGCAGCGCCATCGCCCGGGGCAATCCGGCCGGGCCCGAGCGCGGGGCGCGGCGCGGCATGGGGCGCGCGGGCGGATGCGCTTCGGCGGCCTTTCTGCAGATGCGTTCCGCCCCGCGCGCCGCACCCCGCCGCGCCGTGCCGGACCATGGAACGGGAGCGGTGACATCCTGGATGGCGGCGGATGGTGTGCCGCAGGCCGGCGGGTCCGGAGCCTCAGGCTGGTTGCCCGGCAGTCTCCGGCGCCGCCCTTGCCCTTTCGGCGCCCGCGCGCACGCCCCTGGCAGGCCAACGCGTGTTCACCGGCAACCGGGCGCAGGCGCCGCGCGCGCCCCGGACACGGCCCGCCCCCGGCAAACGGCGGGCGGGTTCAGGGAGCGGGCAAGCGTGCCGATTGGTCGGCTCCATGCGCGGGACGCGGGGTTGCGGGTCACGGCCCGGGGGCGGCGCCGTGCCATGCGGCACGTTTTCGGGCGCGCTGCGTTCTGGACCGTGCGCAGGTCTCGGCCAGGGGCGGGGTCGGCACAGGGTCCGGCGCTGGGTCCGGCGCTGGGTCCGGCAGGAGGCGTATCCGGACCTTGCCGTTCGGGGTTCCGGGCCATTGGCGCCGCGATTTCGGCCTCTCCGGTTTCCCGCAGCCTGTCCGTGTGCCACAGAAGCCGCCGCCACCAGGCGGTCAGAAGGTGATCGGATGAACCGCCTTCCAACCCAGGCCGGAATGCGGTGGCGCGGCGCCCTTGCGGCGGGGTGGCGGTGGTGCCTGAACGCCCTTGCGGACCACGCGTTGCGGGTCCGCACGCGCAGGGCTTGCGAATGGGCGGTCCCGGAAAGGGCCGCACGGTTCGGGCGCGACGCCGCGTCGCCCGTGGCCGCCCTGCGCCTGGCGTCCGGGGTGACCCGTTCGGCAAGCGCGCTTGCGAGGGGCGCCCCTGCGCGGGCCATCTGCAGCGCGCGCCCGGAGGGCAGTGCTCCCAAGCTGCCGGTGGCGACCGCGGACGCGCGGCATGGTGCGCGCAGGCCCGCCGACCTGTGCCAGCCGTGGCGCTTCGTGCCCCCGCACGGTGACGGGGAAATCAAGGCGGCGCCGGTGGCGCCGTTCGGCGGGCCGGGCGTCCGCCTTGGCGCGCATCCGCGCCGTCGGGCCTTGTCGTCACGGGAAGCCGCGGGCGACGCGGGGTTGACGGGCGGGGGGCAGGGGTGCTGCGCAATTGTGGCCGCGTGCTGCGGAACAGCAGGCCGATCCGGCCCCGCGGACCGTTTCCGGGAGGGGCGGGCGCTGCGCGACCTCCTGGCACGCCCGGCCGCGGCCCTTGTGATGGCGCTGATTGCCACGCTGTGCCCGTCACCGGCCCTGCGCGAGGCCGGGGCTCAACCCCTGCCGGGTGCTGACTCCCCGGGGGCGGCCACCGCGACAGCGTCCGGTGCCGCCCCGGCGGTCAGGGTGCGGGGCGGCGAGCACGCCGATTTCACCCGGCTGGTGTTCCGCATCGGTGACGGCACGCCCTGGACGCTGCATGACGGCGCGGGCGGCGCCGAACTGCGTGTCGGCGCGGACGGCGGGCGCTTCGATCTGTCCGAGGCCTTCGCCCGCATTCCCCGCACCCGCCTGCGTGACCTTCATCCGCTGGACGGCGGTGGCCTGCGGCTCGATCTTGCCTGCCCCTGCCCGTTGCGCGCCTTCGAGGATCTGCCGGGAATGCTGGTCGTCGATATCCTCGGGCCGCCCGCCGCAAGCCCGACGCCCGCGCCGCCGCGCCCGACGCGCGATGCCGCCGCGTCACCCGGCGGCGAAGATGGCGCCACGCGCGCGCAGGAGTCGGCCGCAAGCGCAGGCCGTGCGCTGGCCGACGACCTGCGCCGCCGCAGCCTGGAAGCGTCCGCCGCGGCCGGATCGCCCGAGACGGACGCCGCCCTGGACCCGCTGCGCCGCGCGCTTCTGGAGACGGTCGACGCGGCGGTGGCGGCGGGTCGGCTCGCGGCATCCGACACCCTGGCCGGGGCGCCTTCGCACCCGTTGCCTGCCCCGGACACCTTGCCGGACCGCCAGGCACCGCAGGGCACAGACCATGCCGCACCGGCCCCGGCGCCCGGCACGGCGCCCCCCTCCGGCGCGCACGATCCGCCCGCCCGGCCCGGTGACCCTGACACGCCGCAGGCGCTTGCCGACCGGATCGCCGGGCAGTTGCGGGTCGGTGCGGCGGGGGGCGCCGATCCGGTCGTTGCGGAACACTGCCTCCCCAAGGCGACCTTCGCCGTCCCGGACTGGGGGGACGGGCGCCCCGTTGCCGCGCAACTGGCCGCGCGCCGCGCGGTGCTGCTGGGGGAGTTCGACCGCCCGGATGCCGCAGCGGTTGCGGCGCTGGCGCGGCTCTACCTGCATCTCGGGTTCGGCGCGGAGATGCGCGCGCTCCTGCGCGCTTTTCCGGTGGCGCTGCCCGATGCCGACGTGATGCGCGCGCTCAGTCATCTTGTGGAAGGCGAGCGACCGGCGCATCCCGGCCGGGTGCTGGCGCAGGTTGATTGCCCCGGCGCCGGTGCGCTCTGGGCGGTGTTGGCGGCACCGGACCCAGGCGCGCTGGTCGGGGTCGATGAGGTGGCGGTGCGCCGCGCCTTTGCCGATCTTCCGGCCCATCTGCGCCGAGTGCTGGGCCCGGCGCTGGTCGCGCGGTTGCTGGACATGGGGGCGACCGAAAGCGTCCGCGTGGTCGCCGCGGCGGCGCGCCGTGCCGCGCTCCGGGTCGACGCGCCCGAATCCGTGGCGCTGGAACTGGCGCTGGCGCGGGTGGACCCGGCAGGGACGGCGGCAGCGGGGGGGGTGCTGCGGGGTGAGGGCGCATCCGGCCTGCGCCATGCACCCGAGGCGCTGCTGCTGGAGCTTGACCGCGCACGCGCACAGGGGCTGCCTGCGGACCCGGAGCTGGCAGCGCTGGCCGGGGCACTGGCGGTTGACCACCGGGGAACCGAACTGGGCCGCGAACTGCTGCGCGCCCAGGCGCGCACACTCGCCGCCGCCGCGCGCACCGACGCAGCTTTCGCTGTCGCCCGCGACCTCGAACGCGCGGACATGGGCGCCACGCCCGAGGCGGTTACGGCGCTGCGCGGCGAGTTGTTTGCCGCGCTGGCGGCATTGGCGCCGGATGAACTGTTCGTGGCGGTGATCTTTGCCGAGCGCCCGTGGGACGGGGTGGTGATCGACGGCTCCGCCTGGCTGGCCATGGCGGATCGGCTGGCCGGGCTTGGCTTTCCGCGCCACGCACGGCTGCTGCTGGCCGGGGACGACCCGGTCTTGCGTGGCGCGGCCGCCGCGATGATCCGCGCGCGCAGTCATCTGTCCGAGGGCGCCCCCGCGGCCGCCGCTGCGGCTCTGGACGGCATTTCGGCGCAGCCGGGCGCGGAGGCCGAGGCGCTGGCGCGGCTGCGGGACCGGCTTGCCGCGGCGGGTTACGGGCCCGCGGCGGCGCCGACAGCGCCATCCCCTGAACTTCGGGGCACTGAGGATGACGCGGCGACCGACCCGCCGCCGGACGGGGCAGGCGCCTTGGCGCCCACGTCCCCCGCCGCACCCATGGCCGCCGCACCGGTGGCCGACCCGTCCCCCGCCGCCGCCCCGCCCGGACAGCCGCCGACGGCTGCGCCGGAGGCCGCTGACGATGCCCACGGCAACGCAGTCGCCACCGACGGCCTGTTGCATCGCAGCCGCGACGCGCTTGCCTCCAGCACGGCGCTGCGCGAGTCGATCGAGGCCTTGCTGCAAGACGGGGAATGAGCTGCCGCGCACGGCACCGGTCGGCCTGTTGCCCGGCGCGGCAACCGGAGCGCGGGGCGGGCTGTTGTTCCCCTGGCCTGCGTTGTGTTGCGCACCCGCTGGACGGGGGGCGCGGGCATGGGCAGGCCGGCCCCCGGAGAAGGGTGGCCGTGCGCGCCTGCACATCCGGGGGCGCGGACGCTTTTTCGCCCCGGTGTGCGCGATATCCGGGCAGCAACGTGCCCCGAGCCCCGAGCCCCGAGCCGTGAGCCGTGAGCCCCGCGTGAAACGACCGATCCGCGCCGCATCGCGCCCATGGTTACGGTCTGTAAACCCGCGCCGGTCTATGCTGCCTGCGGTCTCGAGCAGAAGTTGTGAGCCGCATGTCCGACACGCCATCAATGCCTCTGGCCCCCCCCTGTCCGGGCAGGGGATTTCCACACCGCCGCCGCCGCGCGATGAGGTCGGACACGGACGCTGCAGGGCGGTGTGCACGCACCGGCCCGGCAGGGACTTGCGGGGTCGGCCAGCGCCGTCTGTCCGCCGCCGCGCGGACGTTGCGGCGGCGGTGCGGCGGCGGTGTGCTTCTGGCGCTTGCCTGCGCCCTGCTGCCCGGCGCCGCCAAGGCGCTGACCGACAACGACCCGGCGGCCCTGTGCGAGGTGGCAGCGCTCCGCGCGGCGGCACGCCATGACGTGCCGGTGCCGGTGCTGCTGGCTGTGGCGCATGTGGAAACGGGCCGCGCCGGGCCGGACGGACGCGTGCGCCCCTGGCCCTGGGCGGTCAACACGGGCGGGCAGGGCCACTGGGCACCGACCCGGGCCGCGGCGCTGGGGCTGGCGCGGGCGGCGCGCGCGCGCGGGCAGGACAGTTTCGACCTTGGCTGCTTTCAGATCAACCACCGCTGGCACGGGGCGCGCTTCGCCTCGCTCGACGCGATGCTGGATCCGCAGGCGAACGCCGATTACGCCGCGCGGTTGCTGGTGCGGCTTCACGCGCGTCATGGGACCTGGCGCGCCGCAGTCGGGGCCTACCACTCTGCCACGCCCACGCGCGCGGTGCGCTACCTCGAGCGCTTCGACCGCGCGCTTGCCGCGCAGACCGCAGACGCGGCGGACATCGCGCCACCGCCGCGCGCAGCGGCGATGCGCGGGCGGCATGGCGCTGCGGGGTCGCGTGCGCTGATCGCCCTGCACGGGGCGCCGGCCGGGCCGGGGTCGGTGATCGCGCCGGTCCCGGCGGAAGCGCCCGCCGGACCGAGCCCCGCGCCGGTGGCGGCGGGGGGGGTGGCGCTGGGAATGCTGCGATGACCCAGGACCTGCGCGCGCTCTATCGCCCCACGGGGCGGCTGGGCATGGCGCTGA